>JAGBGU010000009.1 GCA_017935785.1 Bacteroidaceae bacterium | reverse complement strand
CCCCTTTTTTGCCATCTTATTCTGCATTTAGAACGTGCAGAACATGCACAAAAAACTAAGGGCAAGTACCTGTTTCCCAGATACTTGCCCTGTATGTAGCTAATTTTCAGCACTTTCCGTTTATTCTTCTACAGCGGCCTGCGCCGCAGCCAGACGTGCTATGGGCACGCGGAAGGGTGAACAGCTGACATAGTTGAGACCAACCTTGTGGCAGAACTTAACTGATGAAGGCTCGCCTCCGTGCTCTCCACAGATACCGCACTTAAGGTTCTCGCGTACGGAACGTCCCTTTTCTACAGCCATTTCCACAAGCTGTCCAACACCGTTCTGGTCGAGTACCTGGAAGGGGTCTACCTTAAGAATCTTCTTCTCCAAATATACGGGCAGGAAGCTTGCAATATCATCACGACTGTAACCGAAGGTCATCTGGGTAAGGTCGTTAGTTCCGAATGAGAAATACTCGGCGCGGCTTGCAATGCGGTTTGCGGTGAGAGCTGCACGGGGAATCTCAATCATTGTACCAACCTGGAATTCAACCTCAACACCTTCCTCTGCAAAGAGAGCGGCAGCAGTTTCGCGGATAACCTTTTCTTGAGCTTCAAACTCATAGAGGATACCTGTAAGGGGTACCATAATTTCGGGAATGGGGTTTCCGCCCTCCTTTTTGAGCTGTACGGCAGCACCCAAGATGGCACGAGTCTGCATTTCGGTAATCTCGGGATAGGTATTACCCAAGCGGCATCCGCGGTGACCCAACATGGGGTTAGCTTCGCAAAGGCTCTCTACACGCTGACGGATATACTGAACGGTAACGCCCATTGCCTCAGCCATTTCTTCCTGTCCCTTTGCATCGTGGGGTACGAACTCGTGCAATGGGGGATCAAGCAGACGAACATTTACGGGACATCCGTCCATAGCCTTGAAGATTCCGTAGAAGTCGGACTTCTGGTAGGGAAGCAACTTGGCAAGCGCAGCCTTGCGTCCTTCTGCATCCTGAGACAGAATCATCTCGCGCATGGCAACAATCTTCTCAGCCTCGAAGAACATGTGCTCTGTACGGCAAAGACCTATACCAACGGCACCGAATGAACGGGCCACCTGTGCATCGTGGGGAGTATCGGCATTTGTACGTACTGCCAGTTTGGTGTACTTCTGGCACAGATCCATGAGTTCTGCAAAGTCGCCTGATACATCGGCTGCCTTTGTCTGAACCTGACCTGCATAGATTTCACCGGTTGTTCCGTTAATAGAAATATAGTCGCCTTCCTTCAGTACAACACCGTCAATTTCTACAGTACGAGCCTTGTAGTCAACATTGAGTGCTCCAGCACCAGAAACACAGCACTTACCCATACCACGAGCCACAACAGCTGCGTGAGATGTCATACCACCGCGAGCGGTGAGAATACCCTCGGCTACCGCCATACCGGCGAGGTCTTCGGGAGACGTTTCGATACGAACCATAACTACTTTCTTGCCATCGGCTGCCCATGCAGCTGCATCATCGGCAAAGAATACGATCTGACCACAGGCTGCACCAGGAGATGCAGGCAAACCGCGAGTAAGCACTTTGGCAGCAGCAAGCGCCTTCTTGTCAAATACGGGGTGCAGAAGTTCGTCGAGCTTGTTGGGCTCGCAACGCAGCAAGGCTGTCTTCTCATCAATCAAGCCTTCGCGCAACAGGTCCATGGCAATCTTAACCATAGCAGAACCAGTACGCTTACCGTTACGGGTCTGCAGGAACCACAACTTACCTTCCTGAACAGTGAACTCCATATCCTGCATGTCACGATAGTGGTTCTCCAACTTGTTCTGAAGCATATCAAGTTCCTTGTAGATTTCAGGCATAGCCTCTTCCATTGAAGGATACTTGGCTACACGCTCTTCCTCGGAGATTCCGGCACGTTCTGCCCAGCGTTGTGAACCAATCTTAGTAATCTGCTGGGGAGTGCGGATACCGGCTACAACGTCTTCTCCCTGTGCATTTATCAGGTACTCACCGTTGAAGAGATTCTCGCCGTTACCTGCATCACGGCTGAAGCAAACGCCGGTTGCAGAGGTTTCGCCCATGTTACCAAATACCATGGCCTGAACATTTACGGCTGTTCCCCACTCTGCGGGAATTCCCTCCATCTTACGATAGAGAATAGCGCGGTCGTTCATCCAACTGTCGAATACGGCACAGATTGCACCCCACAATTGTTCGTAAGAATCATTGGGGAAATCTTTTCCTGTCTGCTCCTTAACGGCAGCCTTGAACTTGGCAACGAGTTCCTTGAGATCTTCCACCTCCAGTTCATTGTCAAGCTTTACGCCCTTAGCTTCCTTCACCTCTTCGATGATTGCTTCGAACGGATCGATATCTTCCTTGTTCACAGGCTTCATGCCAAGTACTACATCGCCATACATCTGAACGAAACGGCGGTAAGAGTCCCAAGCAAAGCGGGCATTGCCTGTCTTGCGGATCATACCCTCAACCACTTCATCATTAAGACCCAAGTTAAGGATGGTATCCATCATACCGGGCATTGAAGCGCGGGCTCCGGAACGCACGGAAACAAGAAGGGGATTTTCAATATCACCGAACTTTGAGTTCATCAGGTTCTCAATATTTTCAACTGCCTTAAGCACGTCCTCCTTCAGTAATTCAACAACCTTCTCCTTTCCAACTTCATAATACTCGTTGCAAACATCAGTTGTGATGGTGAAACCAGGAGGTACGGGTACTCCGATCAAGTTCATTTCAGCAAGGTTTGCACCCTTGCCACCAAGCAGATTTCTCATGTCTGCCTTTCCCTCGGCCAAACCGTTACCGAAGGTGTAAACTCTTTTTTGACTCATTACGTAAATTATAAAATAATAATAAAATTAATACTATATTTTTGTCATGTTTTCACGGTCTTGCAAAATTAAAGATTTTTCCCATTTTTGCCAAATATAAATGGTAAAAAGTGCATTATTATTGATAAAATGTGTAATTTTGCCGAAAAGAACAAATCTTAGTATAATTTTAGGTTATGTCAAGAAAGAAAAAAACTCTACCCCTAATAGAAGCCGTAGAAATAACACAAGTGGCAGCGGAAGGAAAGGCGCTGGTACGCATAAACGACCTGGTTGTGTTTGTCCCCTTTGTTGTCCCCGGTGATGTGGTTGACCTGCAGCTCACCCGCAAAAAACACAGCTATGCCGAGGCTGTAGCTGTAAAATTCCACAAATACAGTGAACGCAGGACTGCAGCCTTCTGTCCCCACTTTGGCGTGTGTGGGGGGTGCAAATGGCAAATCCTCCCTTATGAGGACCAGATTGCCTTCAAACAACAACAGGTTATGGATCAGCTTACCCGAATAGGGAAAATAGAACTACCGGAATGCACACCTATTTTGGGATCGGCCAAAACCCAGGCATACAGGAACAAGGTAGAGTTCGGATTTGCCAACAAAAGATGGCTGACAACCGAAGAAATTGCCAGCGGCGTTAAATACGAGCATCCAGAAGCTGTTGGATACCATACATCTGGTTCCTTTGACAAGATTCTGCCTATAGAGGAATGCCGACTGATGGACGATGTTAACAACAGTATAAGAAACGGGATTCGCGACTATGCCTATGAAAACGGACTGTCTTTCTACGACCAGCGGGAGCATACAGGCCTGCTGCGAGGCATGATGATACGTTTGAGTAACACCGGCGAACTTATGCTGCTGATGCAATTTTGCATCACTGATGACAAGGAACAGCAGCAGGCAGACGCCCTATTAGAGTGGATAAGCGGAAACTTCGGCCAAATTAGCAGTTTATTGTGGGTAAACAACCAGAAATTCAACGATACCTTTGGCGACCTGCCTGTCCACTGCTATAGCGGGACAGACCATATTTTCTTGGAAATGGAGGGACTGCGTTTCAAGGTTGGACCAAAAAGTTTCTACCAGACCAATACGGATCAGGCTTACGAACTTTACAAAGTAGCCAGGGACTTTGCGGGACTGACCGGCAACGAACTGGTTTATGATCTGTACACCGGAACAGGTACGATTGCTAATTTTGTATCACGAAAGGCGCGTCAGGTCATAGGTATCGAATATGTCCCCGAAGCCATTGAGGATGCCCGCGTAAACAGCAACATAAACAACATATATAACACACTGTTTTATGCAGGAGATATGAAGGATATATTAAACCAAGAGTTTATAATAAAACATGGTGCTCCCGACGTCATTATTACCGACCCCCCAAGAGCTGGAATGCACAAGGATGTAATCGATGCCATCCTCTTTGCCAACGCACGGAAAATTGTGTACGTCAGCTGTAACCCCTCCACACAAGCACGAGATCTACAACTGCTTGATACGCATTATAAGGTAACACGCATACAGCCCGTAGACATGTTCCCTCACACCCAACACGTAGAGAATGTGGTATTGTTGGAACGACGCGAAAAATAACCAACCCTCACAACTACAAAAACCTAAAACGTATAATCTTATGAACAAGAACTTGGGATTCGTTAAGGTGGCAGCAGCTATCCCCAATGTACGCGTGGCGGATTGTTCCTACAACGTACAGCAAATGCTGGACCTGATTGCACAAGCCGAAGAGCAACGGGCGGCTGTTGTGTGCTTTCCCGAACTGTCCGTTACGGCTTATACCTGCCAAGACCTTTTCAGGCAGCAAGTGTTGCTGGAAGGCGCAGAACTGGCGGTAAAGAATTTGCTCTCGTACAGCACACAGTCAGACACCATCATCTTGGCTGGCGTACCGGTTTGCTGCAAGGGCACAATACTCAACTGCGCCGCCGTTATACAAAACGGCAAATTGCTGGGGCTGGTGGCTAAGAGACACCTATCAAGACGCGACGGGGTTTCTGAGGAACGCTGGTTTTCCTCAATCAGCCAGACAGAAGGCATACGCATGGTTTATGCCGGACAAGAAACAGAAATATGCACGAACAGAATTTTTCATACGCCGCAATTCACGTTCGGTGTGGAGATTGGCCACGACTTATGGTCTGCCATTCCACCCAGCACTATTCTTTGTCTGAAGGGTGCGGAAATCATCTTCAGCCTGACAGCAGACAATGCCCAAAGCGGCAAAGACGCTTATCTGCATCAGCTTGTAGCGCAGCAAAGCGCACGATGCCATGCCGCCTATGTGGTAGCCGGCTGTGGATACGGTGAAAGTACACAGGATATGGTATTCCCCGGCCATGCCCTTCTCTATGAAGACGGGAATCTGATTGCCAAGGGAAAGAAGTTCTGCACAAAACCGCAGCTGGTTTGTAGCGAAATTGATGTGGAACTAATTCGAAACATACGTATTTCAGACAAAATCTTTACTTCAACATCTGTACAGTATCAATCTGATTATGTAAAAGAAACAACAATTGATAAAATAATATCATTCAACGCTAAAGAATCTGTACTGACAAGAAAGGTTGAAGCCCTTCCCTTCATCCCCAAGGGCAGCCAGTTTAACGAACGCTGCGAAGAAGTGTTCAGTGTTCAGACCCTCGGACTGGCACGCAGAATGGAACATACAAGGGCAAAAAGCATGGTCATAGGCATCAGCGGCGGACTAGACAGCACTTTGGCGTTGCTGGCCTGCGCTAACGTTTGCGACATTCTGAAAATGCCCCGCACAAGCATTGTAGGGGTAACCATGCCCGGATTCGGCACGACAGACCGCACCTACACAAATGCACTCAGCCTGATGAAAGAACTCGGCATTACCATTCGCGAAATATCCATAAAGCAAGCCTGCCTGCAACACTTCAGCGACATAGGACACGACGTTAAAACACACGACGTAACATACGAAAACAGCCAGGCCAGAGAGCGCACGCAGATACTGATGGACGTGGCCAATCAGACATCGGGGTTTGTTGTAGGGACAGGCGACCTAAGCGAACTGGCACTCGGGTGGGCCACCTATAACGGCGACCACATGAGTATGTACGGCGTAAATGCATCTGTACCCAAGACATTTGTGCGCCACCTTGTTACATGGATAGCACAGCAGAAATCAAGCGAAGCAGTACGTTCCGTCCTTCTGGACATTGTAGACACCCCCATTAGCCCAGAACTGATTCCGGCCGACGAAGCGGGTAATATAAAGCAAAAGACAGAAGACCTTGTAGGCCCTTATGAACTGCACGACTTCTTCCTTTTCCATTTCCTGCGTTCGGGTTTCAGTCCAGCCAAAATCATGTATCTTGCACACCAGGCTTTTGCCGGACAATATACAGACGAGGTTATCCGCCACTGGCTACAGACCTTCTGCCGCCGGTTCTTCATGCAGCAGTTCAAAAGGTCGTGCCTGCCCGATGGCCCCAAAGTCGGGAGTTGTTCCCTCAGTCCTCGGGGAGACTGGCAAATGCCGTCTGATGCAGTGGGAGTCCTGTGGTCAAACCAGGTAGCTGGAAAATAATCCGCACATGCATAAATCTTTTCATTAATAATAAATAGACAATCATCTAAAAATCAAACATAGAAATGAAACAGTTTAGCATTGTATTATCCGCCATCGTTTTCATGTCTTCTTTGTGTTTGAATGCACAAAAGCCAATGACCCCGCCCAAGGGAGGAACAGCTATCAGCGATGAATTCCTGGGTATTTTCTTTGAAGACATCAGCAGTTCGGCCGACGGAGGCCTGAATGCCGAATTGGTACAAAACGGTTCTTTTGAATACAATCCCAACGAACGCGACGGATGGGGTCCCACCACTGCCTGGCGTCTTCTGCGTCCCGGACATTCATTAGGAAAGCTTGAAACACGAATGACTGACGGCATACACCCCAACAACCCCACCTATATCCGCCTTTACACGGAAAGAGTTGGACATTACTACGACTATACGGGCTGGACTGGTTTTGGCATGGAAAACAACGGCTTTGACGGAATATCAGTAAAAGGCGGTGCAAAATATGATTTTTCCATATTTCTGCGCAATATAGGCAAAAGCGCCAAACAGGTACGCATAGCCTTGATTCAGCCAATGGGATGGGGCAAAGACCCCAAACTTTTGGCCGAACACACCTTTGAGGTGGACAATGCGGATTGGAAAAAATATGAAGCAGAGCTAACACCGTCATCTGACTGCGCAAATGCTGCACTTTATGTCCTGATGCTTACAAAAGGAAACATGGACATGGATATGGTCTCTCTTGTTCCACAAGACACCTATAAAGGACACGGGCTACGCAAGGATCTTGTACAAGTGCTGGCCGACCTTAAGCCCAAATTCATGCGCTTCCCCGGAGGATGTGTAGTACACGGTGGAGGAGACGGATTCTGGAACACCTACCGGTGGAAACAGACTATCGGTCCCAAAGAACAACGTCTGCAGATGAAAAACTGCTGGGGATACCATCAGTCAATGGGCTTGGGATACTATGAATATTTCCAGCTTTGCGAAGATCTGGACATGCAACCTATCCCCATACTGCCATGCGGTGTGAGCTGCCAAGGAGCAAACGGAGGATGGGGAATGAAAGACCAAGCCCAGGATGCTGTACCCATGAGCGAAATGGACGAATGGGTACAGGACGCCCTTGACCTTATCGAATGGGCAAACGGAGACAGTTCGACAAAATGGGGCAGCGTGCGTGCAGCTGCCGGACATCCAGAACCATTCGGGCTGAAGTACCTCGGCATTGGCAATGAAGAACGCATTTCCCCCGAATTTATCGAGCGCTTCAAATATATGTATGACCGTATAACGAAAGCGCACCCTGAAATAGTCATCGTGGGTACTGCCGGTCCTGGTTCACATCCAGGCAATCCGGACTATGAGCGTTCGTGGAAACTCGCCGATGAGTTGCAAATGCCCATCCTGGACGAACATTATTACGAACAGAGAGATTACTTCCTGACAAGCCGCCAATACGACAAATATCCCCGCGACCGGAAAACCAAGGTCTATCTGGGAGAATATGCGGCAAAAGATAAGAAACTTATTGATGCGCTGGCCGAGGGGCTTTATCTTCTGCACGTCGAGCGCAATGCCGACGTTGTGTGTATGACAAGCTACGCCCCACTCTTTGCGCGCAAGAATGCAACCAACTGGAACCCCGACCTCATCTACTTTGACAATGAAAAGCCTATGCTGACTTGCAGCTACTATGTTCAACAGCTTTTCGGACTTTCTTCCGGACAATACTATTATGGTGATTGTGTGACCATACACGATGCCACACATCTTCAGGCCCAGACCGTGGTGCTGAACACCAAGGAACGTCGTTTGTACGTAAAGATGTGCAATGCCGGCCCGGACGCCAAAGAAGTGAGCCTCAATCTTTCGCGCTTCAAATCCATGAAAAAGTCGGCAGTACGCACAATCATCAGCGGCAATCCTAACGATGAAAACAACTTTGAGCAACAGCCCATACGGCCCGTAACGGACAAGGTCACCGCACGCAAGAAAGACAAGATTACCCTTCAGCCATACAGCATGATGATGTTGGCGTACGATCTGTAGTCACAGTTAGGTGGAGTATTGCCTTTCCCTTGGCTATTAAACCCAAATCGGTCAATAGACTGTTACGCGCTATTGACCGATTTGGGTTAAATTTTAATGGTAAGTATTTCATTGATGTCAGTAAGATAGTTGGGAGAACGGAATTCGCTTTTTACATGCCAATTCCGTTCCCGGCTTTCCTCCACGAGCAAGCCTATTGTTTTGGGGCCGTAGCGGTGGTTCAGACTATCTATTGTTTTCATCAGTTCCATACGCTGCGGACGATTGGGAATGGAGTCAAACAAATCCTGCTGAATGATGTCGGAAGAACTTATCCGCCCCAAAACCACACCGGTTTTCTTGTATTGTATGCCCGGCCTGTATATGTTTTGAAGAATCTGTAAAGCCGCCTTAGTTATTTCCAGACTGTCAGACGTGGGCGTAAAGAAATAAAAAGTGTCAGCATTCTCGTATTGTTCCAAGTCGTCACGGAAACGGTTGCTGTAAAGAAAAACCGTAACCGAGGAAGACACTGCACGTTGGGAACGGAGCTTATTGGCACAGCTCAAGGCAAAATTTGCCACAGAAGCCTTTAGCGAAGGCAAATCTTCCACATTGCGGCCAAAACTACGACTGGTACAGATACTCTGGTTCATTTGGGCCTCGGCAGTGTCTATACAGGGAATGCCATTTAGTTCAAGCCAAGTACAATAACCATTTTTCTGCAAGTGCGATTTTACCCAGGAAGCGCTCTTGTCGGCAAAAGAAAGTGACGAATCTATTCCGTAATAGTTAAGTTTTTCCAGCGTACGCCGGCCAATACCCCATATATCAGAAAGAGGCACCAGCCCCAAAGCCTTACGGCGTTTCTCTTCAGTGTCAATCATACAAACGCCCCGATAGCCGGCATATCGTTTTGCGAACAAACTGCCCACCTTGGCCAGCGTTTTAGTGGGAGCAATACCTGTACTGACCGGAATATCGGTATAAAGGGCAATCTTCCGAACAACATCACGCATGAAATCCGCCAAGTCATACATTTTTTCATAGCCGTCCAAGTAACAGAAACTCTCATCGATACTGTAATTTTCGACACGGGCAACGGAGTTTCGCAGAATGCGTACAATCCGTCTGCTCATTGCCGCATAAAGCAGAATATTGCCCGAAAATATCTTCACATTGTTTTTCTCCACTATATCCTTTACCTTAAAGACCGGATCGCCACGGTGCAGTCCCAACGCCTTTGCCTCAGGAGTAAGAGCCACCACACATCCGTCGTTACTGGAAAGCACACACACCGGCTTTCCGGAAAGTCCGGGATGAAAAACTTTCTCAACCGAACAAAAAAAGTTATTACAGTCTACCAGGGCAAACATAATATACCTTATTTATTCCCCTACAGATGGTTTGTGAATGATGTAGGTTACTGTGCCCCAGATGCGGAACTCATCATCGGGCATCACTTTTATTTCTGGAAAATCCGGATTAGCCGGTACCAGATACCCCACCCCATCTCTCCTGACAAAATGTTTAAGAGTATATTCGCCATTGAATTCACATACCGCCACTTGTCTTTCTGTTGGAGTACGGTTACTTTTGTCCACTATTACAATATCGCCCGAACATATCCCGGCATCTTTCATGGATTGTCCCTCCACACGAATAAGATAGGACGATTCGGGATGCGGACAAAGCATACGCAACAGGTCTATATCCTGCGCACGCTCGTCATTATCAAGGGGAATGGGGAAACCGGCAACAATTCCGATGTCAAAGAACGGAATATTAACATCCCTAACCCGAGAGGCGGGATACACGCTTCCCCACTCCAGTTGGGGCAAGTCTTCCCAAATAGCCCTTTGTATACAATCCTTAATAAACTCGGTCTTGTTTTGCCGGTTCTCTATGTATTCCGCCATAGCGTCAGAAGCCCTGAAAGTAAACAGCTTGCTGTCTTTCCTGGGTCTTCCGGCACCTTTGCGGAACCCTCCTCTTTTTTTCCTGTTCTCGTCATCCATAGCCATTATCCGCTCTTTATTTTTCTGAGATTGCAAAGTTACATGTTTTTTTTGATATTTGTAATACATTTATCAAATATAAATGAAAGAGACAAATAATTTACAGACATCCCTTTAAAAACTTTAAAAAGAAGTTTATATGGCAAAAGTCATAATTCTGAAATTATTAGGAAAAAACGTTTGCACATCAAAAGAAAATGGCTACCTTTGCATTATAATTTCAGAAACGCCGATAATGAAACTGATTCTATTGACGAGTCCTAATTTTTTTATAGAGGAAGACAAAATCCTCACAACCCTCTTTGAAGAGGGTTTAGACCAGCTTCACTTAAGAAAACCAGACTCAGAACCAGTATATTGTGAACGTCTGCTCAGCCTGATACCTTCCGAGTACCATAGCAGAATAATCACTTACGAACATTTTTACCTCAGAGACGAATTCGATTTGATGGGTATTCATCTGAGCAATGATACAATAACTCCCCCCACTGATTATCACGGAAACATCACCCGTACAGCATATACTCTTGAACAAATAAAGGAATACAAGCAGAACAGTCTCTATGTCTGTATGGATTGTGTTTACCCAAGCGTATCTGAGCCCAACCAAAAACAGCTTTACACGCTTGATGAAATGCGCGATGCCGTACGCCAGGGTGTCATAGACCGCAAAGTAATGGCATTGGGTGGTGTCAAGCTCGAGAATCTACAGGAAATCAAGGAGCTCGGATTCGGTGGCGCCGTTGTCAGAGGCGATTTATGGAACCGTTTTGACATACATTCCGGTTTCGACTACAAGATGCTTATCTCGCATTTCCGGAACATGCGCAGAGTGGCCGGATAATCATTAATCAGCTAATTTTGAATCCCACATAACAAGAAATACATAAATTCAAACATAAAATGGAAACAATAGAAAAGAAATCATTCCTGGTGTTTGCCGGCACAAGCACACGCTATCTTGCAGAAAAAATCTGCAACAGCTTAGGATGTGAATTGGGAAAGATGTCTGTTACACGTTTTGCCGATGGCGAATTCGAAGTATGCTTCGACGAATCCATTCGTGGCAAAGATGTATTTTTGGTACAAAGTACCTTCCCCAATGCAGACAACTTAATGGAACTCTTGCTGATGGTAGACGCAGCCAAGCGCGCCTCTGCACGTACTGTAAATGCTGTTGTACCCTATTTTGGATGGGCACGTCAGGACCGCAAGAGCAAACCCCGTGTAAGCATTGCCGCAAAATTGGTGGCAGACATGTTAAGCGTTGCCGGAATCACACGCCTTATCACAATGGACTTACATGCCGACCAAGAGCAAGGTTTCTTCAATGTCCCTGTTGACCATCTTTATGCCAGCACAGTAATGCTGCCCTATATCCAGCAGCTCAAGCTCGAGAATCTGGTTATAGCCACCCCCGACGTAGGCGGAAGCAAGCGTGCAAGTACATACGCCAAGTATCTGGACTGCCCCTTAGTTATGTGCAACAAGACACGCAAAAAGGCTAACGAAGTGGCAAGCATGGAAATCATCGGTGATGTAAAGGATGCCGACGTAATCCTTATCGATGACATGGTGGATACGGCCGGAACCATCACCAAGGCTGCAGACCTTATGAAAGAATGTGGCGCCCGCAGCGTACGTGCCATGGCAAGCCACGGTGTAATGAGTGGACCGGCAAACGACCGTGTACAAAACAGTGCGCTCGAAGAGATGGTATTCACTGACAGTATCCCCTATACAGCCTCATGCGAAAAGGTTAAGCAGATATCCATTGCCGACATGATGGCAGAAACCATCCGTCGTGTACTGGACAACGAATCCATAAGCAGCCAATACCTTATGTAATATATAATAAGGTATTCACCACTGAATTCTGATCAAATAGGAAGAAAGCGAAATTGTTTTCTTCCTATTTTTTAAAGGGGTGTTCTATAAATTATGTCGTGGTGATTTTTGAACTTCTTTCGGATGTGCTTTTGTGAGTTGAAAAAGGAGCATAGCGGGCTATGCGACTGATGAGACTTACAAAATGACGCCCAAAAAAGTCAAAAAGCGGCCGAAACTCACTTCACAAGACTTGAAAAAACTCAAAACCAGAATTTATAGAACACCCCTAAATATTATTTTGCAACACTACGTAAGCAGCAACCAACATACATTATTACGGCTTCATCAAATTCTGTTTGCGGTTCTCGTACTCCTTAATATTTGAAAATGCAGGATTCTCTTTATTTTGAATATAGATTAGTCCTCTACCCCCCAAAAAACCTTTCCCACATAATCGCCAATACAAAAAAACTTTACAAAGTTACTTTTCCAACGTAAATCCTGTTGGAAAGCCGGAAACGGTCAGTTGGGA
Source organism: Bacteroidaceae bacterium (assembly GCA_017935785.1). Classification (GTDB taxonomy): domain Bacteria; phylum Bacteroidota; class Bacteroidia; order Bacteroidales; family Bacteroidaceae; genus Physcousia. Next base: position 53 of record JAGBGU010000009.1, on the reverse strand, counting down.
AAATTTAATTTCCCTGTTGGAAAAAAATATTTTCCCAGTTGAAAAATTATTTT
>JAGBGU010000070.1 GCA_017935785.1 Bacteroidaceae bacterium | reverse complement strand
GGAATATGTCAGGACACATTGCAGGAAACTTCCTAGGAGAAGTTGATTGTGGCATTTGTCAACGAGGTGCTATAAATCGTTGAGTAGAAAAGGCGGTCAATTGACCGCCTTTTCTATATTAGATATGATAAGATTATCTCATTATTAACTAATAATTGAAGAAAAAATCGTATCTTTGCACTTAGAAAAGAGTTATTTGAAAAGCATGAGGAATATAGTGTAATAAAACAAGTTAGCAATTTCTTATCCATTGCCCATTCTCATGCAAGTTCTTCTTAATGGTTTGATACTCAAAGAATCTTAATCAAACTACATCAAATATAATAAAAAACATACATTCTATGTAGAATGCTCTGCTTATTTTTTATTGTTTTTCGGGAAATTTGACAGAGGTAAGCCAGTAACAACGAGAAACGACTCAACATGATTATTAAACCACTTATCCATATTTTAACACATGCCGTTGTGATGGCCAATGCAACATAGTCCGATGGTCATCGCAACGGCATGTCTTTCCTCTCGCTCCATAGTGAGTTTCTCATCTCAACTTGTTTCCGGCGTTCTGACGGCAGTGCAAAAGGGATATCGTTATTTCGAAAGGAGAACACAAGAAACACCTTGCGTAACCAGACGTAATAATATATAATGTAAGTTTTTAACAGCTTTTTGGCTTATTTTAGAAAGTTTTTCTATAACTTTGTCCTCCAAAAGCGTTTATTCATATAAAAAAGATAAGATTATGTCAGTTAAATTTTACAAAGAAGAGAACCAAGTGCCTTTGGAGATGCACAAGGTGCGTGTAATCCAGAAGCTTAACCTGTTGCCCGTAGACGAACGTCTGCGCGCCATCCAACAGGCCGGAAACAACACATTCCTGTTGCAGAACAAGGACATCTACCTGGATATGCTGACCGACTCTGGTGTGAACGCCATGTCTGACCGCCAGACTGCAGCTATGCACACAGCCGACGACGCCTATGCCGGAAGCGAGACCTTCAACCGTCTGAAGACGGCCATGAAGGAAGTGTTCGGCGTGGAGAACGTATTGCCCGCCCACCAGGGACGCGCCTGCGAGAACATTCTGGCCGAGCGTTTTGTAAAGCCCGGCATGGTAGCCATCATGAACTTCCACTTCACCACCACCAAGGCCCACGTCACACGTTGCGGAGGAGAGGTGCTGGAGCTGGTTCACAAGAAGGGTCTGCTGCCCCAGAGCAACGACCCCTTTAAGGGCGACTTTGACCTGAGAGAACTGAAGAAGACCATCCGCGAGGTAGGGCCCGAGAAGGTGGCTTATGTGCGTGTGGAGGCCGGAACTAACCTTATTGGCGGACAGCCCGTCAGCCTGGAGAACATGCTGGCCGTAGCAGACATCTGCCACGAATTCGGTGTGCCCAGCATCCTGGACGCCTCTCTGCTGCAGGACAACATCTACTTTATGAAGACCCGCGAGGCGCAGTGCAAGTATATGACTCCCAAGGAAATCTATCATCTGTTGGCCAATAAGATGGACATCATCTACTTCTCGGCCCGCAAGCTGGGTTTTGCACGCGGAGGCGCCATCATCAGCCACAACACAGAGCTTATCAAGAGCATGATGGAATACATTCCCCTGTATGAGGGATTCCTTACATACGGTGGTATCGACGTTCGTTCCATAGAGTCTATGGCAGAGGGTCTGTACGAGTCGCTGGATATGGATTACCTGAGCCACGGCCCCGAGTTCATTGCCTATCTGGTAAAGGAGCTTGACGAATACGGCGTGCCCATGATCAAGCCCGCCGGTGGTTTGGGCGCACACCTCGACTGCCAGGGATTCGTACCCGACATGCCTCACGACCAGTACCCCGCAGCCGCCGTGGCCACAGCCCTTTACATTGCCGGCGGTATCCGCGGTATGGAGCGCGGAACACTGTCTGAACAGCGCGAGCCGGACGGTACAGAACGCTTTGCCGAACTGGAGCTGATGCGCCTGGCCGTTCCCCGCCGTGTATTCACCCTTTCACAGATCAAGTATGTGGCCGACCGTGTGAAGTGGCTTTGGGACAACCGCGAAATCATCGGCGGTCTCAAGTGGGTGGAGGAACCCAATGTACTGCGTTTCTTCTTCGGCCGTCTGAAGGAAATCGGACACTGGCAGGAAGAGTTGGTAACCAAGTTCAAGGAAGATTTCGGCGACAGCCTGTAAAAACCATATCCGCACCCCGCCGGCATGTCTTGCCGGCGGGGTGTGTCTTTATTCGCTAATTTCGTTAATACCATATTCATGAAAAAACTATTCAGAACTGTCAGAGTGGCTGCGCTTGCCCTCTCATGCAGTATAGCAAGCCCCATATCAGGGCAAATCACCCCTCCCGACTACTCAGCCTATATACTTACGCCTCCCGCCCCCGAGACACCACGCATCAACAGCGCAAAGGTTTTCGGCGTGCGTCCCGGCTCACCCTTCCTATATAATATTGCAGCCACGGGCAAACGCCCGATCACCTTCTCTGCCGAAGGACTGCCGAAGGGGCTTAAACTGGATCCCGCAACAGGATACATCCGCGGAAAAATAAAGAAGCGCGGCACGTATCATGTAGTACTCCATGCCCGCAACAGCATGGGAGAAAACTCGCGCAACCTGCGTATAGAAGTGGGCGACGAAATCGCCCTCACCCCACCAATGGGATGGAACAGCTGGAACTGCTGGGGAAACAGCGTGAGCCAGGAAAAGGTAATGAGTTCGGCACAGGCTATGGTGGACAAGGGACTGGCAGACTACGGCTGGACCTACATCAACATTGATGACGGATGGCAGGGAATCCGAGGAGGCAAGCACAATGCGGTACAGACCAACCGCAAGTTTCCGGATATGAAACAACTGGCAGACAACCTGCACAACATGGGACTGAAACTGGGTATCTACTCCGGTCCGTGGGTAGGCACATACGCCGGCCACATCGGCACACAATGCGACAATGAGGACGGCACCTACGACTGGATAAAGGAAGGCAAGCACAACGAGAACTACAAATACGTAATGCCCGACGACCCCAAAGGAAACACCGTCAGGAAAGAGCATTATTACCACGGACGCTACTCCTTTGCCAAGCAGGATGCACAGCAGTGGGGCGAATGGGGAGTGGACTATCTGAAATACGACTGGAACCCTAACGACCACTACTATACTACGGAGATGCACGAGGCACTGCTGGCACAGGAACGCGACATTGTATACAGCCTGTCCAACTCCGCTCCCTATGGCGACGCACCCGTGTGGATGCAAAAGGCAAACTGCTGGCGCACTACAGGCGACATACGCGACAACTGGAACAGCATTTACAAAATAGGTTTCCAGGGACAAGACCGCTGGGTTGCCTTCAACCGTCCCGGACATTGGGCCGATGCCGACATGCTGGTACTGGGCATGGTGGGCTGGGGACCCAATCTGCATTACACCAAACTTACGCCCGACGAGCAATATACCCACATGACGCTCTGGGCCATGCTGGCATCCCCCCTGCTCATTGGCTGCGATATGGCACAGCTGGACCCCTTCACCATCAGCCTGCTTTGCAACAACGAGGTGAACGACATCAACCAGGATCCTCTGGGCATGCAGGCATACCGCTACTATACGCGTGACCAGTATGTGACATACGTGAAGCACCTGGAAGACGGTTCCATGGCAGTGGCCATGTTCAATATCAGCAATGAGCCGCTCACCATAGGGTTCATCCCCAAATCGTTGGGATTCCGCGGCAAGCAGAAGATTCGCGATGTATGGCGGCAAAAGGATGTGGCCGAGATAGATGCCGCAGAACGCTTCGATACACAGGTGGCTCCGCACGGAGTAGCCCTCATGAAAATATATCCCGGAAATACCAGAAAACGCGTCATTGAGAAGGCGCGCGGAGTGGAAATTCCTCAATAGCCCATTCGTAAAACCATAAAACACAACCATCATGTTCACACGCAGAGATTTCCTGAAAATAACCGCAGCCGGAAGCGTACTGGCATCTGTAGGACACGTGGAAGAGGCCAAAGCCGCCATGCAGCAAGTAATGCCCGACGAGAAATGGGCACGTGAGGAAGGACGGAAGATTCCCCTGATGGCAGAAGCCGACCTGGTTGTGGTGGGCGGAAGTTCGCGTGCTGTTGCCGCCGCAACGGCTGCCGCCAGAAACGGGTACAAGGTGTATCTGGTTTGTGCCATGCCCTATTTGGGCGAGGATATCTGCGGATGCCATCTCTATAATCTGGAGGATGACGAAACGCTTTCCTCTCCAATGGCACGCCGTATTTTCGGCAAAGGCATCCGTCCCACACCGCTTGAAGTAAAGACTGTTCTTGAAGACGAACTACTGCATCACCACATAGACTTTCTTTACAGCAGCATGCCCACCAATATCCTTGTGTCCAAAAACGGGGAACTGGCAGGCATCGTCATTGCCAACCGCTCCGGTAGGGAAGCCATTCTTTGCCGTGCCGTTATTGATGCCACACACGAGGCGGCAGTTGCCTCGTGCGCCGGTGCGGATCGGGCTCCCTTTGTGCCCGGAATGCAAGAATTCAGCTTTACCGTAGTCGGGAACAAGCCCAAACAGGCCAAAGAAATCATCCGTGCGGAAAGATGGGGTAAGCCGCTCAGCGTTAACGGCAAGGAATATCCCGTTACACAATATACCCTTGCCATACAGACAGAAGACAACTCATACGCCACCATGGCGGACATTGAGCAACAGATACGCACGCTTACCTGGGATGCCGAACAGGTGGACAGTTCTGATTTACTATGGTACATACCCAGCAACAATGTCATTTGCAAGGAAGAGGCCGGAAAGGACTGCCGTTCTGTCAGAGACCTGCCCGAGGATTGCTTCATCACAAGGCAATATCCCAACCTGTGGATTTTAGGTCCCTGCGCCACAATGCCCAGAGATATGGCACGGCGCTTCATGAAACCTTGTCAGGCCATGTTGCTGGGCGAAATCATCGGCGAACGCATCTCTGCCAAAATGGAGCAATGGAAGATGCAGAAGAACGTACAGGTAAAGCCCATTGGCACAAACGGAACAGACTGGGGCGAGATAAAGGAACAACTTGCTCCGCTACGCCCCATCAGCCAGACCAAGACCGTCAGTTCGCCTGAAGGTGCAATTCCCGTATTAGGCCATTATCAGGTAGTGGTAATGGGCGGTGGAACAGCCGGAGCATCAGCAGGCATCTCGGCGGCACGGCACGGCGCCAAGACACTGGTGCTCGACTATCTGCACGGACTGGGCGGACTGAGTACCCTGGGAATGATTGGTGTCTATTGGGACGGATTCCGCGAGGGATATACCGCCCAACTGGACAAAGGCGTACTGGAAATGGGAGGAGAGGGCCACCCCAGAATACCCAGGCACAAAGGCCATTTTCCTGCAGACTGGAAGATGGAATGGCTCAGGCGCGAGTTGATTGCCGCCGGCGGAAAAGTATGGTTCAGCGTAATGGGATGCGGCGCAGTTACAAAAGGGAAGCGTGTGAAAGGCATTGTTGTAACTACACCCCACGGACGAGGCATCATCCTGTGCGACGTGCTCATTGACAGCACCGGAAGTGCCGACATCGCCATCGCCGCCGGGGCAGAGTACGAATATACCGGAGCCAATACCCTTGCCGTACAAGGTGCCGGCACCGGGAAATGGGCGCCGGGCGACTATTACAATAATAACGACTGGCTCTTTGTGGACGATACGGACGTACTGGACATCTCAAGGGCATTCGTCCAGGCCAAAGCCAAGCTCAAGGGAGAGTTTGACATGGTAAAGATACCACAGACCCGCGAACGCCGGCGTGTGGTGGGCGAATATGCCGTAACGGTATACGATGTCATCAACCAGCGCCGTTACCCCGACACCATCTCCTATCACAGAAGTTCGTTTGACACGCACGGCATGATTGTAGACCCCTACTTCATTCTGAATCCGCCCGAAAAACGGCATAAGATCTACGATGCGGACGTGCCGTTGCGCTGTCTGTTGCCCAAGGGGCTGGACGGCATCATCACCACCGGCCTGGGCGCCAGCGCACACCGCGACGCCATGCCTGTTATCCGCATGCAGCCTTGCCTGCAGAACCAGGGCTACGCTGTAGGCTACCTCTCTGCCCTTTGTATCAAAGAGGGTAAACTGCCGCATAAGATTGACATAAAAAAGGTGCAGCGCCATCTGGTAGACATAGGCAACCTGCCCGAACGCGTACTCACAGACCAGGAATTCAACGGATTCAGCCGTGAACAATTGAAAGCCGCGGCGAAGACCGTAACTGACCAGTACAAGGGGCTGGAGGTTCTGCTTACCGACCCCGGGCGTTGCCGGTCGCTGATGCGAGTGGAAATAGACCGCAGAAAGTCTGACGGCGAACAGCTTATTCTGGCCAGTATATTGTGTATGCTGGGCGACAGCAGCCATGCATCCGTGCTTGAGAAAGCCATCAGGGATTATGACAAGTGGGATGCGGGATGGCACTACACCGGCATGGGACAATTCGGCAGTTGCCTGAGCCGTCTGGACGCTCTTATCATGGCGTTGGGCAATGCGAAAAAAGTATCCACATTACCCGCCATATTGGAAAAGGCAGCCCTGTTGCAACCCGAAAACACCTTCTCCCACTTCCGTGCCATAGCCATGGCAACAGAAGCAATAGGAAGCCAAAAGGCAAAGGAACAGCTTGCCGCCTTGCTGTCCATCCCCGGCATACGGAACCATTCCATGACAAACTACACAGAAGCCCGAAGAGTAGTTGTGCCCGGGACAGACGACACCTCCACCCGCAATGCGGCACTTAAGGAACTGCATCTGGCCAAGGCGCTTTATCGCTGTGGCGACCACAATGGCATGGCGCGCAAAGTTCTGGAACGCTATGCCCACGGTCTGCAAGCCCACTATGCCCGCTATGCCTATGAGACTCTGAAAAGCTGACTCTGCAGTCTTCTCTTCAAGGCAAGGTATCTAAACAGAAAACGCAATACGTTGCGAGGACAAAGAAATACTGGTGCGATGGCCAATGCACCATAGTCTGTTGGCCAACGCACCAGTATTCCTTTGCGTTCACGGTTTTGTTGGAACCGAATATCAGTTGTAAAGCAGATTTTGGAAAGGACAGTCAATCAGAATGGCACGCTTCTTATTGTCTCTTAAGTGCGTCTGTACTCCTATTTTCCATGTATCCGCGCTGAAGCCGCTAAAGGTAGAGAGTTCTCTCATTTTGTCCTCAGTAAAAGAAGTTGAGCTCCAGTTCCGGCCGTCATCATCACCGGTTCCTTCAAGATGATAAAGATTGCTGTCATGTACAATACCCGCATCAACAACCGTACCAATCATTGACTCGCCTTTGTCACCGGTATCACCGTAATTGATACAACGGCGCAGGGAGGTATAATAGTCGCAATGTCCGATGATTCCGCCGTGTGTGGCTTCGCTTGTAGGGCCAATCGGGCCACAGTTGTAACAGTCATTTACCTGAGAATTTGTATCATCCGACCCTTCGTCGCCCTCTTCAAGATAGCCTACAATGCCGCCGATATGGCACTTTTTGGTTTTATCAGAATATACGGCAGCGGTATTGACGCATTCGTACACATGCACGTTGTCCCATTCCGTCAGCACATCCGCATCATCGCCCAGCGAACCGGCAATGCCGCCAATGCCCTTAAAGGCTCCTTTGCCGATAATGGTTCCGTGATTGGCACCGTTGTTCACACGTATCTTGTCCGTATCGCATTTGCCCACGAGTCCGCCCACACAGCCGCCGTCCGAGCTTGAGGCGATAATAGTACCATAGTTGCCGCAACGTGCAACCTTAATCCAATCCTTTCCCTCGTTGCCGTCTGCAGAAATATAACCTGCGATGCCGCCGACAAAATGGCTGGCAGTGACCGGTCCCACATTCACACACTCGTTCACCCAGGGTTCGTCATCCACATAATTAACCTTTCCCACTATTCCCCCTGTGCGGTTCGCACCATTAATATTACCATAATTTAGTGTGCATGTTCACACACGGTTATCCAGGTGACCCGAAAAATCCCCCTTCTCTTCTGCGGAGAAGGGGGAGGCGCTATGAGGACTATTCCCTGCATTACTTAATCTGCCAGCCGGCAGCCTTGGCAATGCGCTTGGGGATTTCGGTGTTGTCGATACGGCCGGTGAACATTTCGGCTCCGGCACCGATGGCGAAACAGGGAACATAGCCGTTGCTGTGTCCGCCGCTCTGCCAGCCTGCCATGGCGCATTCGGCCTGAATCTGGCGTACGGTGGTGGCCAGCTCGTCATCCTTCTGGTAGAGCGACTTGCTGTCCTTGCCCTTTCCGGCCATGATATTCTCGAATGCCTTTTCCAGACGTTTGGTCTGTGCATCCTTCAGCTTTACACTGTTCCAGAATCCGAAATTCTCGGTGAGGAAGGCCTTTACCACATCCCAATTGTACTTGTCGCCGTGCTTCTCGTGCAGAGCGTGCAGCTCCTGACCCAGTTTGCCGATGCTCATGCGCTGATGGCCCACTACTTCCAGATGAAGCTCATAGGCGCCGCGGCCCAGGGCAAGACCTCCGGTCTCGTGGTCGGCAGAAACTACGATCAGTGTCTCGTCGGGATGCTGCTGGTAGAATTCGTATGCCACCTTGATGGCATTGTCCATATCGAGCACTTCGGGGATGAAGCACATGTCGTTGGCATGGCATGCCCAGTCAATCTTTCCGCCTTCCACCATCAGGAAGAAGCCGTCCTTCTCGCCCTGCTTCTTGGTGAGGAAGTTCACGGCCGCACGGGTAATATCGGTCAGAGTGAGGTCGTTCTTTTCGCGGTCCAGCGCATAGGGAATGCTTCCGCGGTCTTTCTTGCTGGCCTCTTCGCTCTGGAAGAGAATCATGCGGTCTGCCTTCTTGGCCTTCTTCTGGTATTCCTTGTATCCGCGTGCAATGGTATAGCCCTTTTCCTCGGCCTGCTTATAAAGGTCGGGGCCTCCGTCGGGGTTGTTGGGCTTTACAAAGTCGGAACCGGCATAGAAGTCGTTTCCGCTGGCCACCAGCTGCTGGCCAATCTTGTATGACTCACCACGGTTGCCCACGTGTGCATAGAATGATGCGGGGGTGGCATGGTCAATGCTTACGCTGGTGGTAATGCCCACGGCCGCACCGCCCTCGCGTGCCCAGTCGGCAAGGCTGGTTACGGAGGTTGTAAGGTCTTTCAGTACACCCAACGCACCGTTCTTGGTCTTGTGTCCGGTGGCAAGAGCCGTTCCGCCGGCGGCAGAGTCAGTTACTCCGTTGGTGGCGCTTTGTGTATTGACCAGGGCGGCAAAGGGGAAGCTGGGGAAGCACATTTCCTTTATCCCGATTCGGCCTTCCAACGCACCCAGATAGGTTTCGGTGGCATTTACCTGGTTTACACCCATTCCGTCGCCAATGAAGAAGAATACATACTTGGCCTTTCCGTCGGCCATGGCAGCCAATGTCCATACGAACAGGCTTAAAAGGGTAATAAATCTGTATTTCATAAAGGTATAAATTTTGAAAAATCCTGTACAAAGTTAATCAAATTCTCTGTATGACAGTTGGTTTGCAAAAGTTTTTTTCTGTTTTTTTAATAGAATGCTGGCATATACACATTATTAAAATATAAACGCAATATATGCAATCATACATTTTCGCGGAAGAAGTCCAGCATTTCCATGATTTCTTCCTTTCCGGCACTCTGGTCTATGCGGATATCACCCACATCGGCCAGAAGGGTGAAGTTGATGATTCCGTTCTGGTTCTTCTTGTCATGGGTCATGAATTCATAAAGTCTGTCATATTGCTTGCAGGTAATGGGGAAGGAACCGTAGTGGGCACGCACGAACTGCAATGTCTGCTGCAGGATGTGTTGCGGAAATCCGGTACGGAGAAAACTCAGGTAGAGCTCGCACACCAGTCCCCATGCCACGGCATATCCGTGCAGGACGGGCTTGCCCTGCTCCAGAGCCAGACTTTCGAGGGCATGGCCGGCGGTGTGTCCCAGATTGAGCGCCTTGCGGATACCTTTTTCCGTGGGGTCTTCCGTAACGATGCGCTCCTTTATGGCCACGCTCTTTGCCACCATCTGCTGCAGCAGGGCATAGTCTGCCTTGTCAAAGCTAAAGCGCATAAGCTCTGCCCAGTCCTCCGTTTGGCTTATCAGACCGTGCTTTATCATTTCGGCATAGCCAGAGAGCATGTTGTCCTGGTCGAGTGTGCGAAGGAAGGCAGTGTCCAGAAGAACCGAACTTGCACAGTTGAACACGCCGATCTCGTTCTTCAGACCGCCAAAGTTGATGCCGGTCTTTCCGCCCACACTGGCATCCACCATACTTAGCAGGGTAGTGGGTATGTTGATATAGGCCATGCCGCGCTTGAAGGTACTGGCTGCAAAACCGCCCAGGTCCGTAACCATGCCGCCGCCCAGATTGACCATCAGACTGTGTCGCGAGGCGCCGCCCTGTTGCAGGGCGGTCCATACCGCAGCCAGTGTGTCCAGCGTCTTGTGCTCGTCGGTGGCGGGAATAGTAATCAACTGTGCGTGCTGCATGCAGGGAAATGCGGCAATCAGTGGCCAGCAGTGGCAAAGGGTATGGTTGTCGGTGAGTACAAACAGACGGTCGTGCGGACAGGCCTGTACTGCCCGGGTCAGGTCTTGTTCCAAGGAACGGCAAAGGATAATGTCTTGCATATTGAAAAGTAATGATAAAACAGAATATGATTTCTATAATCAATACAAAGTTACAATGAAAATATGGAAAAATCTTTTCTTTTCCCTTAAAAATTAAAGATAAAAACAGGATATTGCCTCTTTGGGTGTTAAACCATTTGTCATAAGGGAGGTCAGAAAGTCGGAAGTTTTTCCGGCACAATGGCCTTATACCCTTGTGCCATGTCCCATCTTGGCAAATAACAGAACAAATAATAATGAAAAAACTACTTTTTTGGATTGTGTTTATGTGTTTGGGCGTGACCTCCGCCCTGGCGCAGAAAATAACCGTGACGGGTAAGGTAATGGACGGAGCTATGGAGGGCGAACCCCTGCCGTTTGCCTCGGTGGTGCTGCTGCATCCCAAGGACAGCTCTCAGGCCGCAGGCATACAGACCGGTGATGACGGAGCGTTCAAACTTCCCTCTGTGAAGGCCGGAAACTATATCCTGCGCATAACCTATGTGGGCTACCAGTCTTTTTTCCGGGATATGACTTTGGAAAAGAAGTCCAAGCAGGTGGACATAGGCACCGTGGTGCTGAAGGAAGACGCCCGTCTGATGGATGCTGCGGAGGTGACGGCGCGTGCCGCCCAGGTAGAGATGAAGGAGGATACCTTTGTCTATAACAGCTCGGCATACCGTCTGCCCGAAGGTTCCAATCTGGAAGAACTGGTGCGCAAGCTGCCCGGAGCCGAGGTGGAAGACGACGGCACCATAAAGATTAACGGAAAGACCGTAAAGAAAATTATGGTGGGCGGAAAGGAGTTCTTCAACAACGACACCAAAATGGCCATGAAGAACCTGCCCACAAAGATGGTGGACAAAATAAAGTCGTATGACAGAAAGAGCGACTATACCCGCGTGACCGGAATTGACGACGGTGAAGAGGAAACCGTACTGGACCTTACCGTAAAGAAGGGTATGCGCGAAGGCTGGGTGCTCAATACTGACGTGGGCTACGGAACGGAAGACCGCTATACCGGCAAGCTGAACCTGAGCCGCTTTACAGACCATTTCCAAATGAGCGTACTGGGTTCAATAAACAATGTGAACGACCAGGGATTCCCCGGAGGCGGCCGCCGCGGATGGGGCGGTGGCGGCGGCATTGTCACCAGCAAGATGGCCGGTGTGAACTTTGCATGGGACAATAACAAGCCAGAATACTCTGCCGGCATGCTACAAATCGGTGGTAACGTGCGTTACAGCCACCGCCGTTCAAGCAACCTCTCGCTTACCAACAGCGAACAGTTCCTGGACAATACCACATCCACCTTCAGCAACAGCCGCAACTGGAGCCTGAGCAGCAGTGAGAACGTAAACGCCAACTTCCGTTTTGAATGGCAGATAGACAGCATGACCAATGTGATGCTTTTCCCCAATTTCTCCCACTCGTCTTCGTACAACAAGGGCCTGTCGCACAACGTTACGTTCAACGAAGATCCCTATGCCTACATGAACGACCCGCTGACCCAATATAATATGGAAGAGAACCGCACGGTCCGTGACAGCATTGCCGTGAATGACAACGTGCGGGAAAGCATGGGCAACAACCAGAACAACAACGTGGATGCCAGTCTGCAGATAAACCGCCGGCTGAGAAAGCCCGGACGCAACATTACCCTGAACGCGGCCGGAGGCTATTCGCACAGTGAGAACGAGTCGTTCAGCCGTTCGGAAATCAACTATTACCGCCGCAAGGACCAGGACTTTACCAACCAGTATAACCTGTCGCCCAGCACCAACTACAACTACCGCGGCAGAATAAGCTATACCGAACCCCTTACCAAGGACCTGAACCTGCAGCTGAGCTATCAGATGCAGTATCGTTTCACGGATAACGACCGTTCCATGTATAGTATTGACAGCCTGCTGACAAAGTTCGGCGGATACTACACCCAGGAACAGCTCTATCTGGGCTACATTCCCGGACTGGACACCCTCAACTACATCCGCAACGTGGAGAACAGCCAGTACGCCACCTACAAGGAGTACAACCAGGACGCAAGCATCATGTTCCGCTTTATGCGCGGCGAGGCATTCCGCCTGAACTTCGGCGCCAACCTGCAGCCGCAGACCACCCACATGGACTATACCAAGCACAAGCTGGACACCACCGTTGTACGCCACATCATCAACTGGGCGCCGCGTGTAGACTTCCGTTGGAAGATAAGCAACACCAGCCAGATCCGCGTGCGCTACAATGCCTCAATGGGGCAGCCCAGCATGACAGACCTGCTGGAGGTAACGGACAGCAGCAACCCGCTGAACATCAGTACCGGTAATGCCGGGCTGCGCAGCAGTTGGAACAACCGGTTCAACCTCTTCTACAACAACTATATCGTAGAGAAGCAGATGGGATGGATGGTCAATGCCAACTATAACCAGAACAACAACAGCATAAGCTCGGCCACCATCTATAATACGGAAACCGGTGCGCGCTATACCCGCCCCATGAACATCAACGGCAACTGGAACACCAACACCAACCTGATGTTCAACACGGCAATAGGCCCCAAGAAGTATTTCAACGTACACACCTTTACCGGCATCAACTACGGACACAACGTGGGATACCAGAGCAGCACATCGGACGGCACCGCATGGGGCGACATCTATAACCCGGACGGTACGGTGAACATGGACAAGATCTTCAAGAACACCACGTTGGACAAGGCCACAACCAAGACCACCAGCATCAACGAGAACCTGCGCTTCAACTTCCGCAACGACCTGTTGGAAGTGGGCGTGAACGGCGGATTCAACTATATGCACGCCACCAACGAGGTGCAGAAGAACGCCAATCTGGACACCTGGACATTCAACTACGGAGGAAACTTCCAGATCAACATGCCCTGGCACATGCAGCTCAGTACGGACATCTCCCAGCAGAGCCGCCGCGGATACGAAGACGCCAGCATGAACACCAACGAACTGATATGGAACGCACAGCTGAGCCAGAGCTTCCTCAAGAGCAAATCGCTCACGCTTAGCGTGCAGTGGTACGACATCCTGCGCCAGCGCAGTAACATCAGCCGCAACATCAGCGCCACCATGCGCAGCGACTCCTGGAACCGTGCCATCCACAGCTATGTAATGGTTCATGTCATCTACCAGCTCAACCTGTTTGGCAACAAGGATGCACGCGGCGGATTCGGAGGCCCTGGCGGTTTCGGCGGCCGTGGATTCGGAGGTCCGGGCGGAGGCCGTGGCGGTCATGGCGGATTCGGAGGTCCGCGCCGTTTCTGATATCAGGCAGAAATGTGGTGGTACTGGTGGACGAATATGACAAGCCCATGCTGCAGGCCATAGGGAACGAGGCTCTGCAGAGGAAGCACTGTCGCAGATAAATGCCAAGGATTATGCCCTCCCCTTTACCGTTGATGGCAGAGAGGTGGTTAAGATTGGTGCGAACGTAACCAGCGAGACCCGTAATCTGGAAAGGTGGGTAATGGGATAAAACCCGGCAAGAGAAAATATGTCCTTCTGTTCTTGTTAAAATCTCAATTCTCACAGCAGTAGTACTGCGTTGCCCGTTTAAGATATCTTCTACAGCCGTTGCAGTATATCTGCATCGGCCCATGCAGTATATCTGCTCTGAAAAGCCAGTATTTCTTCTCAAAAAAGTCAATGCGGTGTCCCGATAAAGTCACCGCATTGCATCCGTTCACGCAACGTATTGTCTTTGCTCACGCACCGCATTGCGTCAGTCGCCCTGATATACTCCTGCAAAGAATACGGCATTTGTACTGCTTTCGCAAATCAGGTACACGAAGGGCCGGTCAACATGGAATCTAGTATTCACGTCTGCGGGCTTATCCGGCACAACCTCTTCTATGCCGTTTTCTGTAGCGATGGTTTTTGCATTTTCCTCATCCACGTCTATGCGGCTTTTTTGTGTCATGTGTCTGATGTATGCCCCTTCGTTGTGGCACATGCCTTTAAGGTCTGCGCTCGTGCTGAATACCTTTGTAACGTCCATCTTCCTCAGTGCCTTGTCCATGTCAGCCATGTATGTAGTGCTGAATTTGGGCATTTTGATTTCCAACTCAGCGTCTATGCGCTTTTTCATCAGTTCCTCCCATGCTTCCGTATCCAGGTTCTCAACTAAGAAGTCAAGCGTTCCTGTGTAGCCGGGTCTTATGACATACATGTGCCATGCCGTTCCGCTTCCAAAAGGGAAGCATACCATATTGCTGTTAATTTTGTTCGATGAATATGCGAAAATCCTTGCCTTGTTATTCATCATCTGCACCTGTCTTGTGGTGCCGTCTTCCATGGTGAAGTTTTCCGGTTTGGTGTTTTCCTTGTCAAAATGCTTGGTCCATGTGGGTCTGAAGTATGTGGCGTTGGCCATGTATGCCGTGGCCGAGGGATCCAGCCAGTCCAGCGCGTCCGTAATCTTGCCGCCAGTTTTGTCTTTCATCCAGTTGTTTATGACGGTCAGGCTCTCCTTGCTGTCAAAGTCCAGCGACCTGGCGTCCGCTTCGTAGTAAGTTTCCATGTCCTTGCAGAACTGTTCCTTCAGTGCAATGTCCTTGTTGGCGTACACGGCGTTTGCCGTTTCCAGGGT
>JAGBGU010000069.1 GCA_017935785.1 Bacteroidaceae bacterium | reverse complement strand
TGCCTCCAAATGTCATGCTGAACTTGTTTCAGCATCTGGCAGCGAGCCTTATCTTGTCCTTCTCCGCGGACAGATCCTGAAACAAGTTCAGGATGACCATCTACTCTGGGCTATCGTCATTTGTTATATAGAAGAACAAAATCTGCGCTATCAGAGTTATCAGCGTACCATGCCCGGCCTTGCTCTCATTTCAACAATGCACGCGCTTTCTCAATGATCGTATCCACGCCCTTTGCCTGGTCGGTGCTGTCCAGGGCACAATGGATGTGAGGCTCTATACCGAACTCGGTGTGCTGCATCTGTGCATCCATAGTGGGGCAGGCGCTGAAGCGTACCGCCCATCCGCAGGGCAGTTCGCTGGTGAAGGGAAGTCCGCCTCCGCCACCGGTACGGTCACCCAGTACGGTTACGTTATCCATACACTTCATATTGCGCACAAATACGTTTGCCGAACTGTAGCATTCGCGGTTGGTGAGCAATACCACCGGTTTCTGCCACCGCACGCCCTTGCTGGGGTTTACATACTCGGCCTTGGGCGTACTGAAATCGTTGTGCCCGGGTCCGGTCTTGTGCATGGTATATCCCACCAGTGTGCGTTGGTTGGTAAAGTGGCTGGTGAGCTTTTCCGCATAGGTTAGCATTCCGCCTCCGTTTCCGCGTATGTCCAGGATAAGGCCGTTGCAGGAACGCAGATAATAGAGCACTTCGTCTATGTTGCCGTCGCCGATGGCGGAAGAGAAACTCTCGTAAACCACATAGCCTATGTTGTCATCCAGAATGCGGTATTTCAGTCCCGAAGCAATCTTGTAGTCTGTTCCCAGATAACGGTCTTGCAAGTCTTCGCTGAAATTGCGGGGATAGTCCTCGTGCCAGCTCCAGTAGCGGCTCATGTCTGCGCTGTAGTAGAGATTTACGTGGCCGTCCTGCAATTCGGCAAGCATGTTGCTCATGACCTCAAAGAGCTGGGCGCTGTTCATGTCGGGGCTTACCTGGGCGGTGTACTTTGCCCGCACCCGGTTCCAGTCCAGCCCTATGGTCTCTGCCTTATAGGTAAGGAAGCAGTATTTCTGGTCTATGATGTTCCAAAGCGTTTCTATGTTGTTTCTGGGCGAGGAGTCGTATTCATCCATGCCCTGTTGGCAGGACACGGAGGACAGTATGGTGATAAGGGCAAAAAGAATCTTTTTCATAGGATGGTGTTATGAGATGAAAGGTCTTGTTTGCGCAAAATGCTGAAATGGCGCACAAAGCCCAGCAGGAAGGAACGGCTGATGTCATGCATCTTGATGTGCCGGACGTTGCTTTGGCGTATGTCGCTCAGGTAGCCAATCCTGATGACGGTGCGTCTGAGGGGGAAGTCCGCGGTGAGCATCTGCCGCAGGCTCAGTGCGTTTGCGGGGTGGCTCATAACCAGGTTGTGGCCTACGCCGTTCTGCGAGATTTCGTAATAGCTCTCTCCGAAATGAGGGCTGAACATACAGCCCGCCAAGGGGAAGTCTGCCTGATAGCGCAGGGTGGTGGGGTAGTTCTTTATCCTTAATTTATATATGCCGGCTACGGATGCGGCCAGGTCAATGTTCAGGCGTGCCTGTGCCGGGTTGTTGCCGTTGCGGGTGTTATAGAGCACACCGGCCTGTGCGCCCAGCAGTCCGCCGGCCATCAGCCTTAGATTGGGCAGGGGAGTCCAGTGGTAGTGCCATCCGGCCTGGTATCCGATACGGCCTCCCCAGTCGTTGGCGTTGCCGGCAGGATTTTCGGTGAAGGAAAAGGCTCCGCTCAACAGGCCCTGATGCGAAAGCCGGTTGCCGGCATGGCGGGTCATCCTGATAGTCTCTCTGAGGAAAGACACTTGTGTGCCCCGGTATTCCATGGGCGAGAGATAAGTGTCCAGCTGTCTGGAACCGCCAATGCCCAGCATGATGGCATGGGCGGTGGTCCGGTTGTCTGGAGCCTCTTCTGCTGCGGCAGTCAGGTAAGACAGTCCAAGCAGTAATACGGCGGCAAAAAGTCTGGTTCTAATCATCGAAAAGGTGCATTTGTCCGTTCAGTTCGTCCGCCACATCGGCCTGGCTTTTCCCTTCGTAGGGGTCAGGTTCGTCGGCAGGGTCTGGTTTGGCGGTTTCCGTGTCTTCCGGATCCTTGGGTTCGGGCAGGCGTGTGGGCTCCAGCTCTTCTACCTTGTCCACGCAGAAAGTGGTAATGCGCTTGCCCCTGGCCTTGAAACTCTTTACGCCTATGTACTCTTCGGCTTCCAGTACGATGGGCTCGCGGAAACTGTCGCCTCCGCCCAGCGTGGTCTGTATGCACGGATATACTGTGTCCGTGAGCAGCAGCAGCTGGTTCTTGGCATTCTCGCCCAGGAAGTTCTGGTGGCGTGCAGTGGCTTCCATGGCAAAGCGTTTGATGTAGGGGTAACCGTTCTGGTCGTGGTCGAAGAGTACTGCCGTCCAGATTTTGCCCGGTTCAAACTTCTCTATGCGCAGGATGTTGTCCTCGTAGTGGTTGTTCAGGTCTATGTTGGTCAGGTAGAATTCGCCGTTGGGCAGGACTACCAGGATATGCTCGTCGCTGTTGAATTCGCCCAGGAATGTGCCTTGTTCGTCATAGTTCAGACGTTTCACATCGGGGTCGAACCAAACCTTGCGTCCGCCCAGCGTACTTACGCCGTGACTCTTGAGCGTGATGCGGCTCACATCAAGTTTGGTCAGCACGTTGCCCATGCTCTGTCTTCCCTTTATGGCCTGTTCGCTGAAGTCTTTGTCGAAGAATACCTTTTTCAGCTTAGGATTGGGCTTTAGCGTAACTTTTATAACTTCGGCCTCTCCGTTGGGGTTGGCAGTGAAGTAGAGCACGCGACTGCCTGGCTTGCCCTGGGTAAGGTCGTACTCCCTGTCGTAGGTTACACTGGTTACGTTGAAACGCTTGATATAGGTGGTTCCCGCCTTGCCGTCGCGATATACGGCATTGAAGGTGGTGCGGGTGTCTCGTTTTTTGAAGACGGCCACATGGATGATTTCCGCCTTTTTCTTTTCGGCTTTGCTCCGTTCCGTCTCTCCCACGAAAATCTTTTCCGCCACGCGGACAACCTTGTATGTTCCGTCGCGATAGAAGAGGATTACATCGTCAATGTCCGAACAGTTGCATACGAACTCGTCTTTTTTCAGTCCGGTGCCTATGAAGCCTTCCTCCCGGTTGATGTAGAGTTTCTCGTTGGCCTCTACCACCTTGTTGGCCACAATGGTGTCGAAATTCTTTATTTCCGTCAGACGCGGATGCTCTTTTCCGTATTTCTCCTTAATGGTCTTGAACCAGTCGCAGGTTACCTCCACCATGTTGCTCAGTTCCCTGTCAATCTGCGCCACCTCTTCCTTGATGCGTGCGATGAGCTCGTCGGCCTTGTCCTTGTTGAATTTGAGGATGCGTGCCATTTTTATTTCCATCAGATGGAGGATGTCATCACGCGTAACCTCGCGTACAAAGTCTTTCTTGAAAGGTTCCAGGCGCGCGTCAATGTGTGCCACGGCGGCATCCATGTTCTCGGCCTGCTCAAACTTCTTGTCCTTATAGATGCGTTCCTCTATGAAGATGCGTTCCAGGCTGGCAAAATGGAGGCTCTCCATCAGCTCGCCACGGCGGATAAGACGCTCCTGGCGCAGCAGGGCCAGTGTGTTGTCCACGTTTCGCTGGAGCACTTCGCTTACCGAGAGGAAACAGGGTTTGTTGTTGTCAATGACGCAGCAGTTGGGGCTGATACTTACTTCGCAGTCGGTGCAGGCATAGAGGGCGTCGATAGTCTTGTCTGATGATGCGCCGGGGGTCAGGTGTATGAGGATTTCCACGTTTGCCGCGGTCATGTCCTCCACCTTGCGTACCTTTATCTTACCCTTTTCCGCAGCTTTCAGAATGCTGTCGATGAATTGGCTGGGCTTGCTGGGCGAACCGGTTGTCTTGCCAAAGGGTATTTCCGTAATGGCAAGCGTCTTGTTGTCCCTCTTCTCTATTTTGGCTCTGACACGTACGGTGCCTCCGCGTTGTCCGTCGTTGTATTTGCTCACGTCAATGCTGCCTCCCGTGGGGAAGTCGGGGTAGAGGCTGAACTCCTCGCCATGCAGATAACTGATTGCGGCATCGCATAGTTCGTTCAGATTGTGAGGCAGGATCTTACAGCTCAGACCCACGGCTATACCCTCTGCTCCCTGTGCCAGAAGTAAGGGGAATTTGACCGGCAATGCTATTGGTTCCTTGTTGCGTCCGTCGTATGACCATTTCCATTCTGTGGTCTTGGGGTTGAACACCACATCCAGGGCAAAGGTGCTTAGGCGCGCTTCAATGTATCGTGCAGCGGCTGCATCGTCTCCGGTAAGGATGTTTCCCCAGTTTCCCTGACAGTCCACCAGCAGGTTCTTCAGTCCCAACTGTACCAGCGCGTCCTTTATGCTGGCATCGCCGTGGGGGTGGAACTGCATGGTATGTCCCACAATGTTCGCCACTTTGTTGTAGCGTCTGTCATCCATTCGCTTCATGGAGTGCAGAATGCGTCGCTGAACCGGTTTGAATCCGTCGACAATGTGCGGAACCGCACGTTCCAGAATAACATAGGAAGCATAGTCAAGGAACCAGTTTTGGTACATTTGGTTCAAATGATGCGTTATGCCGTCTGTATTTTTTGTGTTGTCTGTCATTGCTATTGAGATTTTAATGCAAATATAGTGCTTTTTCCAAAAAAAACACGTACTTTTGCACGGAAAATCAATAAATTTTGCATAAATCATAATTAGTGTTATGGCACAGGAAGATGTATTCAAGAAAATAGTTTCACATTGTAAGGAATATGGTTTTGTTTTTCCCAGCAGCGACATCTATGACGGACTGGGTGCCGTGTATGACTACGGTCAGAACGGTGTGGAGTTGAAAAACAATATCAAACAATATTGGTGGCAGAGCATGGTGCTGCTGCACGAGAATATCGTGGGTATCGATGCTGCCATCTTCATGCATCCCACTACTTGGAAGGCCAGCGGCCATGTGGATGCGTTCAACGATCCTCTGATTGACAACCGCGACAGCAAGAAGCGTTATCGTGCCGATGTGCTTATCGAGGAACAGTTGGCAAAGTATGACGAGAAGATAGACAAGGAAGTGGCCAAGGCCGCCAAACGCTTCAAGGACCAGTTCAACGAAGAACAGTTCCGCACTACCAGTCCCCGTGTACAGGAAATTGCCGCCAAGCGCGACGCACTGCACGAGCGTTTTGCCAAGGCGCTGAATGAAAGCGACCTGAATGAGTTGCGCCAGATTATTCTTGACGAGGAGATTGTATGCCCCATCAGCGGTACACGCAACTGGACGGACGTGCGCCAGTTCAATCTCATGTTCTCTACCGAAATGGGCTCAACTGCTGACGGCGCAAGCAAGATTTATCTGCGCCCCGAAACAGCTCAGGGAATCTTTGTGAACTACATGAACGTACAGAAGACAGGCCGCATGAAGCTGCCCTTCGGTATCGCACAGATCGGTAAGGCGTTCCGTAACGAGATTGTGGCTCGCCAGTTCATCTTCCGTATGCGTGAGTTTGAACAGATGGAGATGCAGTTCTTTGTAAAGCCCGGAACCGAACTGGATTGGTTCTCCAAATGGAAGGAGACCCGTATGAAGTGGCACCAGGCTCTTGGATTCGGCGCCGAGAACTATCGTTTCCATGACCACGACAAACTGGCACACTATGCCAATGCCGCAACCGATATCGAGTTCAAGCTGCCCTTCGGTTTCAAGGAAGTGGAGGGAATCCACAGCCGTACTAACTTCGACCTCTCACAGCACGCCAAGTACTGCGGAAAGAAGATTGAGTATTTCGACCCCGAAACCAACGAGAGCTACACTCCGTATGTAATAGAGACCAGTATCGGTGTGGACCGTATGTTCTTGAGCGTAATGTGCCACAGCTATGAAGAGGAGAAACTGGAGAACGGCGAAACACGCGTTGTGCTTCATCTGCCTGCAGCTCTTGCTCCCGTTAAGCTGGCCGTGATGCCTCTGGTGAAGAAGGACGGACTGCCCGAGAAGGCCGAGGAAATCATCAGAGACCTTCGTTTCCACTTCAACTGCAAGTATGACGAGAAGGATTCCATCGGAAAGCGTTACCGTCGTCAGGATGCCATTGGTACGCCTTTCTGCGTAACCGTAGACCATGACACACTGAAGGATAACTGCGTGACACTGCGTTTCCGCGATACCATGGAGCAGAAGCGTGTGCCCATTGCCGACCTGCGCGGAATCATCGAAGACCAGGTAAGCATTACCAGTGTGTTGAAGAAGCTGCTTTAATCTGAAAGACATAAAATAAAAAAAGACTCTTGAGAGTGATGAATAAGACACTTTTTCGCACGCTTCAGGCCTGTGCGGTGCTGGCTCTGGTGATGTTCTTTTCTTCCTGTAGCGAGAAGGACGACACCTGGAACCCCTATTACAATTGGCAGGAACGCAATACGCAGTGGTACGAGACCATTGCCGATTCTGCCCGTACAGCCATCAGCGCAGCCAAGAGCCGTTATGGCGAGGACTGGGAATCGCATTGTGACTGGCGTATGATTAAGACCTATAAGAAAAGTGCCGATGCCGACGCTGATTTGGAGGATTACATCTGTGTGCATATTCTCACTCGTGGTGAAGGCCGGTATTCTGCAGCCTTTACGGACAGCGTGAGCCTGAATTTCCGTGGCTGGACCATGCCTACAGAATATATGAACGAATATGGGGAACTGCAGGTAATGCAACCCATATTCGCGCAAACTTATTACGGTACTTACAATCCCGTAACGGCCACTCCGCAGAAGATGTCGGTTTCCGGAACCATTGACGGATTCTCTACCGCTTTGCAGTATATGGTGGAAGGGGATGACTGGCTGGTGTATATTCCGCAGAAGCTTGGTTATGCAGAGAAAGAGTCAAGTACCATTCCTGCATATAGCGCATTGGTGTACCGTATGCATGTGGTAGAGGTGCACCGGCGCGGATTGTCTGAATAGAGCGGTGGCTGATGTTATAACAAAGGAGGGTTGGAACACACTTTTTTAGGTTCCAACCCTCCTTTGTTTTGTCATGACGTGCAGTTGGGGAAAGGAATACCCTGTTCCCGTGTCATGTCAATCTCAGTCCGTCCTCGTCAATTCGGATAATGTGCCGTTTGTACAGGTCGCCTACGGCCTTTTTGAACACCTTCTTGCTGACCCCGAAGGTCTCGTAGATGTCTTCTGCCGGACTCTTGTCGCCCAGCGGACAGAAACCGCCGTGGCATTCCAGATATTCTTGTAGAGACTCGGCAAAGTCTCTTGCAGCAGCCTGTCCCTTTTGTTGCAGAATCAGATCAATCTTCCCATCGGGACGCACAGCCTTCACATAGGCCTTAAGCCTGTCTCCAACGCGCAGTTGCTTGAAAATCTGAGTGTCATACAGCAGGCCGCCGTAACGGTTGTTCACAACGGCCTTCATGCCGAGGTCTGTCTTTCGCCAGATAAGTACGTCAACTTCTTCCCCAGGTCTGAATGGGGGGAAGTCCTGGCTCAGATAGTGCTCGATCTTGGCGCTGGCCATGATGCGGTAGCTCGTATCGTCAATATGTACATGTACCAGATAGCTTTTGCCCATCTGCATTTTCTCTTTCTGTTCGCGGAATGGGACAAACAGGTCTTTCATGGGTCCCCAGTGCAGGAAAGCACCGTAATTGTTTACCCATGCCACCTCAAGATAGGCAAAGTCGCCCACTTGTGCCAGCGGTTCCTCTGTGGTGGCTATGAGGCGTTCCTCCTGGTCCAGATAGATGAACACACGAATCTCGTCTCCCACATTCACACCTTCAGGAACATACCTCAAGGGCAGCAGAATTTCGCCGTGTGTGTCGCCGCCGTCCAGATACATTCCGAACTCTACGGCTTTTGTTATGCGCAGTACATTGAACCGCCCTACCTTTATCTCGTCGTTTCTCATTTGTTCCTGTATTTGTCGTCTATGATGTTTCCGTCTTTCATGTGTATGGTGCGGTCTGTCAGAGCCGCCAGACTCTCATCGTGTGTTACGATGACGAATGTCTGTCCGTATTTGTCACGCAGGTCAAAAAAAAGCCTGTGCAGTTCTTCCTTATTCCGGCTGTCCAGACTTCCGCTGGGCTCGTCGGCCATTATTACATCGGGACGGTTGACAAGCGCCCTTGCCACGGCCACCCGTTGTTTTTCTCCGCCGGACAGTTCGTTGGGCTTGTGTGTGGCGCGGTCTGCCAACCCCATGAACTGCAGCAGTTCTCTGGCCCGCTCTTCAGCCTCTTTTTTTCCCGTACCGCCGATGAAGGCCGGTATCATTATGTTTTCCAGCGCGGTAAACTCGGGCAGCAGCTGATGGAACTGGAATACAAAGCCCAAATGCTTGTTCCGGAACTGGGAAAGCCTTTTCTGGTTCAGGGCGGAAATGTCCTGTCCGTTGATGATGACTTGTCCGCCGTCAGCCTTGTCCAGGGTGCCCATAATTTGCAGCAGGGTAGTCTTCCCCGCTCCGCTTGGCCCTACAATGCTTACTACCTGTCCCTCTTCCACAGAAAGGTCTATGCCCCTGAGTACTTGCAGTGCTCCGAAACTTTTGGTTATGTTCTTTAATTGTATCATGCAGAAGCCTTGTTTGAAGATTTCTTTTGTCCTTTTCTGCTTTTCTTTGTAAGCGTATATTTCCTTGCCAGCAGTTTTCTCCAGCCCAAGCTGATCCATCCGCTGAAGGATTTGGGATGTACGGTCACAGCCTTCCCGTTAGGCGCAAAAATGGTCAGTTCTTCCATTGGGTCGCCCCACTGGTCGGGATAAAGCAGCATTATGTTGGTCTGCTTGAAACGCTGGCTCAGAATCTGGGGGAAGCGGTCCATGGCTCTTGTGTGGGAAATGAATCCGGGACGTGCCGTCACCACCACAAGCATGTGGTCCTCGTTCATGCCGACAGCCATTTGTCTGATGCTGCTCCATTTTGTCATTTCCACAAAGCTCGCCCTCACGTTTGTGTGCTTTTGTGCCATATAGCCCTTAATATAGTTCATGGTGGCGGGATGGCAGTGGAAGGTCATCCGGCAGTCTATCTGCTCGCCGATACGGCCCAGGTGCTCCAGCCATTTGTAGAATCCCACTTCGTATTCGGCCTTTTCGGGCACAGCCACCACAATCTGTTTCAGTGTGCCAGGCGGAACAATGGAGCGTACAATCATCAGTTCGCGGTGAGAACCAGCCAGTACATTATTTATTACGTTGCCCAGTGACGACTTGGCCATTCCCGTCTCGCGGTCGGTCAGGCACATGATTACTTCTCCCACCTCGTATTCCTTAATGGTATGCAGGATGCCGCTTGCCACATTGGTACTCATACGGCTCAGGGTGGCCATGCTGATGTCTGCCGCCGCCGCGGTCTTTTGCGCCTTTTCCAGCAGGGCTTTGCCCTTTCTGTATTGGTCTTCACCGTTGTCGTCGTCAAAGGCTACGCTCAATCCCATCAGACTGTCCGGAATGTACGGGTTGCGTATGAGTATGGCCAGTTGTGTCATTACGTCTACGTTATCCTCTTGCGAGTAGGCGACCAGACATTTTCCGTGGTAAGAACCCCGGTTGTCGTCCAGCGTGGTGTCTGTAAGGGCCAGCTTTCTGGCACCGTGGTTTGTGGCCAGGGAACTGATGATGCATGAAAAGAGAATAACCATGATGGCGCCGTTGAGCAGAATGGGGTCAATCAGGCCCACTTCGGGACTGCTTCCTACCATTACGATGGCCAGGGCGCCTGCGGCATGGGCGTTGGTCAGACCGAACATCAGCCATAATTGTGCAGGGTTTTTGCCGCTGAACAGGTGCATGATGCCGGCTGCCGCCAGTTTGCTGATGGTGGCAACCACCACCATTACGCCCACCAGCCATAGCGTGGACAGGCCGCTGCCCAGTACGCGAATGTCAATCATCATGCCTACGCCGATGAGGAAATAGGGGATGAAGATGGCATGTCCGACAAATTCTATGCGGTTCATCAGCGGACTGGTGCGTGGAATCAAACGGTTGATGGCCAGTCCGGCAAGGAATGCGCCCAAGAGACCTTCCAATCCGGCCAAGTTGGCCAGCGCCGCACTGAGGAAGACCAGTGCGATGACAAAGATGTATTGCATCACGCTGTCGTCATATCTGCGCAGGAACCAGCGTCCCAGTCGTGGGAATACCAGCGCAACCAGGGCCATATATACAATACATTTCAGGGAAAACAACACCCAGGCCATTGCTCCGGTATCGGGGTTCTGCATGCCCACCACCAGTGCTAGTATCAGCAGGGCGGCAAAGGTGGCAAAGGCTGTGGCCACCACGCTTACCACCACGCTGCGGTGGCGCCCCATTCCGTAACGTCCCACAATGGGGTAGCTTACCAGAGTGTGGCTGGCGTAGATACATGATACAAGCAAGGCCGGAAATGTGTCGAGATGAAGCAGATGCCTGCTGGAGAAGAAACCCAAGACAAAGGGAATCCCAAAGGTGAGCAGCCCGAAAAGCACCCCCTGCCTGCCGTATTTCTTTACGCTGCCCATGTCCAGCTCCAGCCCGGCCAGGAACATGATGTAATAAATGCCCACCTGCCCGAACAGTTCAAAGCTGCTGTCCCTTTCCAGCAGATTGAATCCGTATTCGCCCACCAGAATGCCGGCCAGAATAAGACCCACTACATGGGGAATGTGCAGGCGGCTCAGCAGAATTGGGGCAAACAGGATGATAACCAGCACCAGAAAGAATATCCAGGTGTGGTCTGTAATCAGTGGGGCGTTTGCGTTCAATAATATGGTGGCAAGATGCATTTTTCCTGTGTTTTGTGTATTTTAGGTGCAAAGATACGCCAATTTTATGAAAATCTGTGACAAAAAGCCTTTCACATTATCAGAAAATGAGTAATTTTGCACCCGAATTGTAAGAATCAATTTAAATAATTAAGGTAGAAAGAAATGAAAGTAGCTATTGTAGGGGCCAGCGGTGCTGTAGGACAGGAGTTCCTGCGTGTGCTGGAAGAAAGAAATTTTCCCTTGGACGAATTGGTGCTGTTCGGTTCAAGCCGCAGTGCGGGCAGCAAGTATACATTCCGCGGAAAGGAAATAGAGGTGAAGCTATTGCAGCACAACGACGACTTCAAGGATGTGGACATAGCCTTTACCAGTGCCGGTGGCGACACCAGTCTTGAGTTTGCCGAGACCATCACAAAATACGGTGCAGTCATGATAGACAACAGTTCGGCTTTCCGCATGGATCCCGATGTGCCTCTGGTTGTGCCCGAGTGCAATGCGCAGGACGCGCTCAACCGTCCGCGCGGCATCATTGCCAACCCCAATTGTACCACGATCATGATGGTTGTTGTGCTCCAGCCCATTGAACAGCTCTCACACATCAAGCGCGTGCATGTGTCCAGCTACCAGAGTGCCAGCGGCGCAGGAGCCGTGGCCATGGCCGAGCTGGAACAACAGTACCGTGAGATTATTGAGACCGGCGAGTGCAAGACCATCAAGAAATTCCCCCATCAGCTGGCCTACAATGTCATTCCCCAGATTGACAAGATGACGGAGAACGACTATACCAAGGAAGAGATGAAGATGTTCAACGAAACACGCAAGATCATGCACAGCGATGTACGCACCTCTGCCACTTGCGTGCGAGTGTCATCTCTCCGCAGCCATTCCGAGTCTGTCTGGATTGAGACCGAGCAGCCCATTACCGTTGAGGCTGTGCGCCAGGCTTTGCAGAACGCTCCCGGCGTAACCTTGCTGGACGATCCCCAGAACTATGTATATCCCATGCCCATCGAGAGTGCCGGACACGACGATATCTATGTGGGCCGCGTGCGTCAGGACATTGCCAGCGACACCGGCATAACCCTTTGGCTCACCGGTGACCAGATTCGCAAGGGTGCCGCGCTCAATGCCGTGCAGATTGCCGAATATCTGATTCAGGTAAACGGACTTTAAGGATTTTACATCCGAAAATAACATACAAAAACCCGGTGAAATGCAACCTTTGCGTTCCACCGGGTTTTTTCTCCCTCCCGAGGGAAAAAGTTTTTCCTCCCGAGGGAATTGTTTTTTCGCTAAAATGACGTATCTTTGCATTGCCGCTTCTATATGGTAAAAATAACCACTTTTGCAATGACAAAATCCGTAGTCATATTTTTCTGCTGCCTGCTGTGTGCATTCAATGCCAAGGCGCAAGCAGACTCCACAATGCTCTATAAAGAGAACAAGGCTCCGCTTACGGTGAAGATGGAGCGCAAGGAATTCAACCTCAATCGCCTGCATCATTCCTGTTGTCTGGCTGCGCCTGTGGCGGCGGTGGGGCTTGCCGTCTGGCCGGCAGACAAGGCCATACGCAATCGTGTGGCAGAAGGGATGCCGCATTTCAAAACTCATGTCGATGATTATCTGCGTTTTGTCCCTTTGGCGGCACAAGTGGGCATGTCCCTTGGCGGTGTGCAGGGCCGTAGCCGCAACCGCTGGCAAGTATTGGCCACCGATGCAATGGCCGGTGCCATGATGATGGCCACGGTGGGCGGTTTAAAATACAGCATAGACCGCACGCGCCCCAATGGCGAGAGTGCCGGATTCCCCTCTGGCCATACCGCAACGGCTTTCATGGGTGCAACTCTGCTTGCCCACGAATACGGCCACAAAAGCGTGTGGATTCCCATTGCCGGTTATTCCGTAGCCACGGCAACCGGAGTCTTGCGCATCCTTAATAACAAGCATTATGCCAGCGATGTCGTAGTGGGGGCGGCGGTAGGAATCCTCACCGCAGAACTGGCCTATTGGGCATCGGATGCCATCTTCAGCAACCGCAAAATGTTCAAAAGCCGCCGTGCCCGTCTGCATCAGGAGGTGTTGAAGAATTATTAGAAGAACATAGGATTTCCCCTTCAATAACCTCGTTTTCCAAGAAGCTATCTTCTCGGGCAAGACAAGCAATCTCTTCTGGCCGACTTAGCTATCTCCTCAGCCCAAGATAGCTATCTTCGTTTTTCCTTCCATATTTTTTTCTGCAAATTCTAATTCTTTATATTGCTGTCCGGTAAAAATCATGAAGCGTTTCAAAAACAACATTTCCCCGGACAGCCGATATGTTTGGTATACATATGAGCCATTTTAGGGGGGGGTGCAGGATAAAGCTTAAAATGGGAAATGACAGTCATATATGATTTGTCTGTTCTCATCTATCAAAGAGATTTTTACCGGACAGCCGTTAATTTCCTTTCAAGGGGGGGCTTGTAAAACAAGAAAATCAGTGATTATAGACCTTTGTACATGTTTACCGGACAGCAATAATTTTGAAAGTATGTTTTTCAGTTTGATGAGTTTTGACACACCTCCTCGTTTTATTATAGGAAAGTAAAGAAAGATTTCTATGCCAACAAACTCAAATCAATATCTGGGATTATCACATCTTCAAGCGCTTCCTTGACGAGGAAACCCATATAGAGCGGTATTGTAAGTACTTCCGATTCGCGGCCTACATTATATTTCCCAAGTTTAATGGCATTGTTGATGTGGTAAGTGTCTTTGTTCTTCAGAACAGTTCGCAAGCTTTTGGCTTTGCCGGATTTTGCCTTGACTTCAATCGCCACACATTCGCCCTTGTATCGCACAAGAAAGTCCAGTTCCAAACCGCTATCCTTCTGGAAATAGTATAACTTTTGTCCCGACTTGCAAAGGAAATCTGCCATGAGATTCTCAAATATAGCGCCTTTATACCCCAGGAGATTACCTTTAAGAATGTCTGCTTGGGTGCCATAGTCAAGCATCGCCATAAGTAGCCCTATGTCTGTAGTGTATAATTTAAAACATTCCTTAATTGAGTTTCCTTCGAGGGGAAGTTCTGTAATCTGTGTGTTGTAACATCTCTTGACCAATCCTGCATCTTCAAGCCATTGAATGCTGCTGATATATTGAGATGAGCGACCTCCCTTGCGCACAACAGAATACTGGAACTTTTTGTTATCTTTGGCCAACTGCTTGGGGATGGACTCGAAACATTCGCGTATACGCGCTTTGTCTGCATTGTCGGCATACTTGACCATGTCTTCCTCGTATCCTGCGATAAGATTACGCTGCATCTGATAGGTGAGTTCTATGTTCTTGGTTTCGAGAAACGTGTTTACCACTTCTGGCAGACCTCCAACGATAACATATCTGTATAGCAACTCCATCATAACTTTATGGACACCTTCGGGGATTACGGATTCTTGCTTGAAGCACGATTTTACCGTGTCAATAACCTTTCCGTTTATTCCATTGGCCCATAAGAACTCCTCAAAGTCCAATGGGTACATCTCAATCACGGTTTCGTATCCTACAGGAACGGAGTCTTGACCACTTCCCGCTGTTTTCTCACTTTTGCCATATCCTCTCACGCCCAGGAGAGAACCTGTTGCTATGATATCGAAGCGGCCATCTATCTGAAATGATTTTAGGGCTGTTCGCGCCTCCCGACATTCTTGTATTTCGTCAAGAATGATACAGGTTTTGCCATTGATGAACCGACTATCAGGTATCAATGCCGATAGGTTAAGAATGATGGTGTCAACATCGATATTACCAGCAAATGCTGATTTTTTGTCTGGCTCGAGAATAAAATTCAAGTAAACTACACTCTCGTAATTCTCCATAGCAAATTTCTGGACAATATATGTTTTCCCGCATTGGCGTATACCTTTTATTACGAGTGGTTTCTTGTGTTCAGAGCCCTTCCATTTTTCCAAAACAGACTCAATCTTTCTTTTAAGCATAATACGCTATATAATGGTTTTTCGTTGGCAAAATTACATTTTTTTTAACGAAAAAGCAAGAGGGGTGTACACTTTTTCCAACGAATAACAGGGTATAGCTGTACTTTTTATAGCGAATCCGTATGCTTTGTACACACTTTTTCTAACGAAAAGGTTGCATCATCAGTTCAATCCTTTGGTGAAAATCAGTCGAACCAATCCGAATCAGTGTCGTCACGTGCAATCAGGTGACTTAATCAATCAATGCGATGACGCAGATATTGTGCTTGCTGGTACTCGCATGGTCATCTGGTGGGGAGAAGCATCCCAGGATTTTGTTGGTGGCATTTGTAAAAAAAGTCACCCTGATTTTTGAATTTTTCTCCCAGTGTTTCTATATTGACAATACGAAGTGTAGAGCATCTGGATGATGTGTTTCACAAACGTATGGTGATAACCCATTGCAAGCATTTGTGTGAGGGTGATTATCTGATTGACGACCGTGGGAAAAATGGAGCCAGCGAATTTAAGGGAGAATGGATCCAATTCGGGTCAGACCGCTTTGCCGATTGGAAAAGTGTGTTAAGTTATCTGTTGGGTTAATTTGTCAAAAAAGAAAAAGGCACTGGGTAAACCCAATGCCTTTTTTGATGGAATGTTTTTTTCAGCGTTGCGATTAAGCTTCCTTGTTAAAGGTGCGCTTTTCTGCGATGCGAGCCTTCTTTCCGGTGAGCTTGCGCAGGTAGTACAACTTGGCACGACGTACCTTACCTACCTTGTTCACTACAATGCTGTCAATGTTGGGACTTTCCAGGGGGAAGATACGCTCAACACCAACGGTACCAGACATCTTGCGCACAGTGAAGCGCTTTTTGTCTCCGTGACCTGAAATCTTGATAACAACACCGCGATACAACTGTATACGCTCCTTGTTACCTTCGACAATCTTGTACGCTACGGTAATGGTGTCACCAGCCTTGAATGAGGGGTGGCTTTTTCCGGTAGCAAATGCTTCTTCAGCAATTTTAATTAAATCAGCCATTTTTTTGATTTTGGATTATAAAATTGTTTTGTCGATCACTCGTGGGCATAACAGGTCTCTCTGTCTTCCTGCCAGCGACCCACGGGAAAGCGGGTGCAAAGGTACAAAAAATAAATAGTTCAGCAATACTTGCTTGCCTATTATTTTGCCTTTTTGGCGAAAAAGATGTAATTTTGAACTGTTTTTATTGTTGTAGATATGAGAATCAGTGTTTTTATGTGCTTGTGTTTCATGTCGTTCTCTTTAGTGGCGACTGCACAAAAATATAGGGTGAAGTCTGTTTCAGCAGAGCGGATTGAAGTTACGCGGGCTTTGGATGCACAATATGATGAACTGGCATGGCAGACTATCAAACCTTACAAAAGTGGTGTGAAAAAAGAAACGGAGCCGGTGCTTGGCATGAGTCGTGTGGCCATGACGGCCGGACGCCCAGAAAGCCTTTTGGGCAACTGGGTAGCTGATGTGCTTGTGGAAGGCAGCACCTGCGCTGGTGGCCCCAAGGCCGATTTCGGACTGGCCAACGTGGGAAGCCTACGCAGTCGCATGCCAGAAGGGATTGTGCGCAGGGGTGACATTTTGCAGATTTCCCCCTTCGAGAACAATCTGGTTGTGCTGGAACTGAAGGGGAAGGATGTGCTGGAACTGATGCGGAACATCGCAGCTGTGAAGGGGGAGGCGGTGAGCCGAGAGGTGAGGATGGAAATTGATGCCGAAGGAAATGTGTTGCAGGTGCGGATTGGGGAAAAAGAGATTGACAAGAAACGTACTTACCTAATCGCCACACTGGATTATCTGGCCGAGGGCAATGACCGGATGTATGCACTTAAGAAGCACAGGCGCAAGCATGAAACAGGGATGAGCGTGCGAGAACTTATGATGGAGAGTGTTGTAAAGAACCGCACGATAGACAGCCGTATTGAGGGGCGGATTGTGATGAAGTAAACAGTAAGTACAATGATGAAGAAAATAATCTCACTGGCGGCAATGTTGTGCCTTTATGTCTGTGTCGTGGCGGCACAGGACAAGACTTTGTTTTTGGTACATACGAATGACACGCATTCGTGCGTGGAGCCTATATCTCCCCACCACAGCGATACGTCGCTGGCAGACAAGGGCGGCCTAATGCGACGTGCGTCGTTGGTGCATCAGTTGCGCACGGCACATCCGCAGGACATGCTTCTTTTTGATTGCGGCGACTTTTCCCAAGGCTCGCTTTATTATAGTATTTATAGAGGCGAGGTGGAGGTAAAGCTGATGAACAGTATGGGGTATGATGCCTGTGCCATAGGCAATCACGAATTTGATTCCGGACTGGAGAATCTGGCACGTCTGGCACGTCTGGCAGATTTCCCGTTTGTCTGCAGCAATTACGTTTTCACCGGCACACCATGCGAAGGGTTGGTACGCCCCTATGCCGTAATAGAACGCAACGGTCTGCGTGTGGGGGTAGTGGGGGTGAGCCCTCGTCTGGAAGGACTGGTTTCCAAACAAAGTTATGGTGCTACGCGTTACCTTTCGCCGGCAAAGGCTGTCCAGCCCATTGTGGATATGCTGCGCAAGGAACAGAAGTGCGACTTTATAGTTTGCCTGAGCCACTTAGGATGGGCAGAAGGGGAAGATTATGACATTGGGCTGGTGCGAAGGACGCATGGCATTGACGTGTTACTGGGCGGCCATACGCATTTTCTGTTTGACCGGCCCCGGTATGTGAAGAACAGCAAGGGACAGGAAATCCCCTGCAACCAAATGGGCAAACACGGACGGTTTGTGGGTACGCTTGAGTTTGTGCTTGAACCTTGTCCTTACTCGAAATAAAGCGTAAGGACAATCATCTTTGAACGTGCTTTGTCTACTGCATCGGTATATTTGAGCAGTGAAGTGTCAATAAGGTCCGAACGGTCTTTCTGCAGTATGTCTGCCAAGCCGAAACAGAACTTCAGTTCGGGTATCAGTTTGAAGAAGGGCAGATAGATGTCGCATCCCATTCCCACTTCCAGGTAGCAGTCCATCGGCTTGGTGCGCAAGGCATGCCGCTTGCGTGCCGTAAGATCTATCATGGGGTTTACGCCGGCAATGACGTACGGCCGGAAGTTGTTGTAGCGTGGGGCTGCCACCTTCAGGTCTAATGGGATTGAAATGTATGTGCTCTTGATGTTCTGTGTGGTGTCGCGCCCGGAAACCTGTTCATGAAAAAGAATGTGTTTCTGGCCAAAGTGCATGGTGGGGCTGAGACGGAGCGAGAGGTGTTTGTTCAGTTTCATCTCACCCAGTACACCTACACTGAATCCCGGGTTGTAATTGTCAACATCGGCATACCACTGTTCACCGGTCTCAGGGTCTGTATAACCGGTGTTGGTCAGCTCCATGTCCTGAATGTTCAGTCCCAGCAGGAAGCCATAATGGAACTTCCGTTCGTCTATATAGGGACGGAACTGCAGTTTTCTGGGCTGTGCCATAGCATGGCGGCAGCCCAGGCCGACAAGCAGCATACACAAGGAAAAGAAGAGTATAATGCGCTTCATACCCTATATAAACGCAACCGGCCGCTTTTTTATTGTGTTTGGCGGCGTGTATGGTAACGTTCCGACGTTTCTTTTTCGTGTAAAAAGCCTTCCAGTTGTTCTTTTTCGGTATACAGAGAATATTTTGTGGCAAAAATAAGTGCCGTATCACTAAAAATAATTACCTTTGCAATAACAGAAACAGAAAATTGTAATTATAAACCAACAAAAAAGATTATTACTATGGCTTATGTAATCAATGACGATTGTGTTGCTTGCGGCACATGTATCGATGAGTGCCCCGTTGGCGCTATCTCTGAAGGTGACAAGTATTCAATTGATCCCGATCAGTGCACCGAGTGCGGTACTTGCGCTGATGCGTGCCCCAGCGGTGCCATCACCCTGTAATCTTACAGAACAAGGAAAAAGAAAATCGCCTGAAGTATTTTCAGGCGATTTTCTTTTTTTGGGGGGTAGTCCTTATGAAAGACGTGCCAGGGCTTCGCGTATGCGGCGCATGGCTTCTACAATGTTCTCGTCGCTGGTAGCATAACTCATGCGGAAGCATTCGGGGCTGCCGAAGTCGTCGCCGCCCACTGTGGCTACGTGGCCTTCTTCCAGCAGATACATGGCCAGGTCTGTGCTGGTGCGGATTACGCGGTCGCCACAACGTTTGCCGAAGAAACTGCTGCACTTGGGGAACAGATAGAAGGCTCCTTGGGGACAGTTGACTTCCAGACCGGGAATTTCCTTGGCCAGACTTACAATCTGGTCGCGGCGGCGTTCAAAGGCCTGGCGCATAACCTCTACGCATTCCTGCGGACCGGCAAAGGCTTCTTCTGCTGCTTTCTGGCTTACGGAACAGGGGCCGCTGGTGTATTGGCCTTGCAACTTGTTGCATCCTTTTACAATCCATTCGGGAGCGGCAATGAAACCTATGCGCCATCCTGTCATGGCATACGCCTTGCTCACACCGTTGATTACCACTACACGGTCCTTGATGTCGGCGAACTGTGCGATGCTGGCGTGGCTGCCCATATAACTGATGTGCTCATAAATCTCATCGGCAATGATAATGACGCGCTCGTGCTTTAGGAGTACGTTCTTAAGTGCTTCAAGCTCTTCACGGGTGTATACGCTTCCGGTGGGGTTGCTGGGCGAACAGAGAATGATGGCACGGGTGCGGGGGGTGATGGCGGCCTCCAGCTGTTCGGGGGTAATCTTGAAGTCCTGTTCTATGGTGGCTTCAATGTAGACGGGCTCGCCGTCGGCCAACTTTACCATCTGGGGATAGGAAACCCAGTAGGGAGCAGGGATGATTACCTCATCACCTTTGTCCACAAGAGCCATGATGACGTTGCACACGCTCTGCTTGGCTCCGTTGGAGCAGAGAATCTGCGAGGGGGCATATTCCAGCCCGTTCTCATTCTTGAGTTTGTTTACAATGGCTTGTTTCAGGGCCGGGTATCCGGGAACGGGGCTGTAGCGGGAGTAGTTCTCCTGTACGGCGCGGATGGCTGCCTCCTTTATATGGTCGGGTGTGTTAAAGTCGGGCTCGCCCACACTCATGTTGATTACGTCCACGCCTTGGGCCTTAAGCTCTGCACTGCGCTGGCTCATGGCCAGAGTTGCACTGGGTGACAGTCTGTTCAGTCTGTCTGAAAGTGTCGTCTGCATATTCTGTTATGATTTATGTGTTGTCTGTATATATTATATATAATGTATATAGGAGAAGGGGTCAAAGTTTGTGCCCCATTCTTACTTTCTTGGTTTGCAGATATTGCAGGTTGTAGGGGTTGGGCTCGATGACAATGGGAACGTTTTCCACAATCTCAAGTCCATAGCCTTCCAAACCTACCCGCTTAACCGGATTGTTGGTGATAAGACGAATCTTGCCCACGTTGAGCTGGTTGAGAATCTGTGCGCCCACACCATAGTCGCGCTCGTCAGGTTTGAATCCCAGGTGTATGTTGGCGTCTACGGTGTCGTCGCCCTGCTCTTGAAGCTTGTAGGCGGCTATCTTGTTCATCAGCCCGATTCCGCGTCCTTCCTGACTCAGGTAGATAACCACGCCGCGTCCTTCCTTTTCAATAAGCTGCATGGCTTTGTGGAGCTGTTCTCCGCAGTCGCAACGCATGCTGCCGAAGATGTCTCCTGTCATGCAGCTGCTGTGCATACGTACCAGAACGGGTTCTTCGGGGCTCCATTCTCCCTTGAATATGGCAACGTGTTCCAGTCCGGTGCTTTTCTGACGGAAGGGAATGATGCGGAAATGACCGTACGCTGTAGGCAGGTCAGCCTCTACGCCCCTTTCCACCAGCGACTCCTTTCTCATGCGAAAAGCAATGAGGTCCTTGATGGTAATTATCTTCATGCCGTGCTCTGCCGCCACTTTTTTCAGTTGGGGCATTCGGGCCATGGTGCCGTCGGGGTTCAGAATCTCAATGAGTGCGGCGGCAGGCTGCATGCCGCACAGGCGTGCCAGGTCTATGGCAGCTTCGGTGTGTCCGGCTCTGCGCAGAACGCCTTTGTCCTGGGCATAAAGGGGATTGATGTGTCCGGGGCGTCCAAAGTCGCCTGGCTTGGCGTCGGGATTGGCCAAAGCGCGGATTGTGGCGGCGCGGTCGTGCGTGCTCACTCCGGTGGTACAGCCTTCCAGAAGGTCTACTGTGACGGTAAAGGGTGTGCCCAGCATGCTGGTGTTGTCCTGTACCTGATGGTCAAGCTCCAGTTCCTTGGCACGGCTCATGGTAATGGGGGCGCAAAGCACGCCACGTCCGTGCTGGAGCATGAAGTTCACCTTTTCCGGGGTAATCAGCTCGGCTGCGGTAATGAAGTCGCCTTCGTTCTCGCGGTCCTCGTCGTCCACGACAATAACAAACTTACCTTGTCTGAAGTCATCAAGTGCATCCTCGATGGTACTCAGTGCAATGTTGTCACTCATATTTCTTGTCTCTTATTCTGTCTATGATTTGTTTACTAAGTTTTTGTATTTCCTGCATGTCTTTCCATAGCCTGAGCCTGTAGCGCCATACCCTGAAGAACAGCAGCAGTCCCAGCGGGAGGAACAGTCCGGCGGCCATGTTCCTGCGCGGATTGCTGAAGGGGCGTGTGTGCGCGTCGGGCACCAGAATGGGGAACGAATTAATGCGGGTAAGGATTACGGCGTCACGGCTGTTGTGCAGTTGCTCCACAAGGGATTCCAGACGTTCGCTGATGCCCATAACCGTCTTGTCCTGCCTGTAACGGAAGAACAGTTTCCAGTAATTGGGGATAAGATGCAGGCGTGCGCGTTTGACGTAGGCGGCACAGTCGGCGGAGAGTTGTTCCAGCTCTTGTGAAATTTGTGCGTAGCGCGGTTCGTCAATGATAACTTCTTTGCGGTTAAGTCGGCGCTTGGCGCGCAGTCCGAGCACTTTCTGGAAGAAGGCGCGGTAACCCTCTATGTTGAATACCACCGAGTCTTTGTTGGCGCGGTTGGTAAGGAATATTCCAATGGGCAGCAATACCATGGTGCTGAGCCAGATGCCCGAGAATACGTTCCATTCGCCAGTCTTTGCCATCTTTTCGCTTCCTACATTCACAATATAGTAGAAAATAAAGATGATAACGCTGATTACCACCGGCAGTCCCAGTCCGCCCTTGCGTATGATGGCGCCCAGTGGCGCGCCGATAAAGAAGAACAGCAGACAGGCCAGAGACAGGGTGAACTTTTTGTGCGCTTCCATGTGATGGCGTATGTAGGTGCGGTTCAGATCTTGGGTGAGCATCTTTCTGAAGTCGCATTCCGACTGCATGTTCTGCGCCTTTGTGGCGGCGTTCTTCCATGCCTTTCCCTTCATGCTCTCGCTCAGCTCGGCATACAACGTGTCAAAGGGTACCGCATCTTCCGCCATGGCCTTTTCCGCTATTTGTGCCGAATCGGCGTACCCTGCCGGCAGATCCTTCTGCAGCATGGAGGCCTGCATGGTGTTGTAGGTGGCGTGTCCGGTGCTGTCCACAACGTGTGCCAATGAGTCTATGCCGCGGTTAATCTCTTTAAGGTTCTTCGTTTGTGCGTTGCCCGAGAACAGGTTGGCGTCCATTACGTTGAAGTTGCCGTCAAAGGGGATGATGTCAACCTCGCTGATGAATGATTCGCGCATATAGGGGACATTGGCGCGGAGCATGTTTCCGCTCTGCGAGTCCATATTGCGGAAGCGCTCTCCCTGGTAAAGCGTCAGCATGAGGTGCATCTTGTCCTCGGTGCTTTGCAGGCGTGCGCTGTCCGCCAGTACAATTTCTGCATCGTCGTATCCGCCCGTATTGCTGTATATCATTACGCCGTACAGCATGCCGGTTTCCGGGTCTTTTTGTTCTACAAACAGGTTGTATCCCGGAATTTCGTTGTAGAATATGCCCTCAGGAATCTCAAGCTCGGGCGACTTCTGCTTCATGCTCCATACCAGTGTGGCAAGCTGCTTGGTGGCTTCGGGGGCAACCTTGTTCTGGAAATAGAAACTGCCTCCGCATACCAGTATTGCAAAAAGGCATACCGGCTGCAGTATGCGTACCAGGGGGATACCGGCGGCTTTCATTGACAGAAGTTCGTAGCGTTCGCCCAGATTGCCGAATGAAATGAGCGAGGCCAGCAATACGGCCAGCGGCAAGGATAGCGGAACCAGCGTGAGCCCGGAATAATAGAAGAATTGGGCAAGAATCTGCCAGCTGAGCCCTTTGCCGATGAGTTCCTCCACATATCGCCACATAAACTGCATCATGAAAATGAAGAGGCAAATGAAGAACGTGCCTGCAAAGAGCTGCAGGTAAGTCTTCAGGATAAATATGTCGAGTTTCTTTATAAACCTCATGTGCGCGCATGCAAATCTGTCTGCAAAGGTACAAAAATAACCTTTGTCGAAGAAATTTTTGGGCTTTTATTTGCATGTTTCAGAAAAAGGCTCTACCTTTGCAGCGCAATTCACAAGGATGGCGGGATAGCTCAGCTGGTTAGAGCGTCGGATTCATAATCCGAAGGTCATGGGTTCAAGTCCCATTCCCGCTACAGAAGATGTTCCGTAAGTCGTTGATTTACGGATTTTTTTGTTTAATGCAGTGGCTAATTGCTATCTGCCAGAAAGGAATGATGGTATGAGAAAGATGCTTTGCTTGTGTGGCTTGCTGTGTCTGCTGATGGTGGGCTGCAAGGAAGAGAAAAAGGCTCCGCGCATTGTGCGGAGCAAGGGACTGCCCAGCGAACTGCTGTTGGTTGTGGACAAGGCTGTGTGGGAGAGCGAGGTGGCTGACACGCTAAAGCAGGTACTGGAAGGGCCGGTGCCCTGTTTGCCCCAGTTGGAGAAGTATTTCCGCGTTACCCGCATCTTTACTCCGTATTATACCCAGACCTATACCACTTTCCACAGCAAAATCTTTGTAAGTCTCAACCCCGATGCCGCCAAGCCGGTGCTGGGCATATCGTATGATGTATATGCCAAGCCGCAGGTAGAGGTGGCGGTAAAGGCGGCGAGTCTGAAGGATTTGGCCGAATTCATCGCCAGAAATGGGGATTATATCCGCGATGTGATTGCCGATGCACAATTGGAAATGCGTATTGAACAGCTGAAAAAGAAATATAGCAAAAAGGCATATACCGAGTTGCAGACAGTAATGGGGCGCACCATTTTTGCTCCCGAGGAAATCCGTGCCGCCAAGCGTGGGGAACGTTTCCTCTGGGCAGGCTCAAACCTGAATGAGAAGGACCTTAATGTGGTGGCCTACACCTATCCGTGGAATGGTGGTGATGTGCTTCAGCCCCTTCATTTTGCAGCCGTGCGCGATTCTGTGATGCAGGCCAACATCCCCGGCAGCCAGCCCGACCAGTGGATGGAAACGGTTCGCGAGGAAGGGCTTCCCCTGCTGACAAGCCGTTTGCGCAAACTCAACGGAAGTGTTGTGCAGGAAGTGCGCGGACTCTGGCAAATGCGTAACGGTGCCTTGGGCGGCCCTTTTGTTTCCCTGGCCAGAATAGACACGGCTGCCAATGAGGTGGTTGTGACAGAGGGATTTGTATATTCTCCTTCAACAGAGAAACGCGACCTTCTGCGTCGTGTTGAGGCGGCCATCCGTACAGTCAAGTAAATACTTGTCTTTCCCTTCCTTTTGTCAGAGTATTCAAAGGCGTAACCCCCATTTTCGCTTGTAGCCGAATTGTGAAGGGAATCGTTCTATACGATACTTATCGTTATGTCGAAAGTGACATAACTGACTAATAAATAGCACTTTGCGTTTACAATTCGCTTTCATTGAAATGTAAACGCATTTACCCTTAAGTGTAAATGGATTTACATAGTGAGGTAAATGCGTTTACATAGAAGGGTAAATCCATTTACATCGTGATGTAAAAATCGGGGGTGTTCAGACGCAGAAAAATGCTGATTCTATGCCCTATTCATGCGTCCATAGAAGAACCTCTTCATAGCTGTCGAAATAGTTGTCCAGCACCACTCCGCAGTGCTTGGCCAGACTGATAATGAGCTGCTCTTCCGCCTTTGTCAGCAGTATTTCCCCTTTGCGAGTCTGGTAATACCTGCGGTATCCCATCTGAGACATGGCGGAAAGACGGAAACTGTCGGCCTTTCCCGTAGGCAGGGCTTTCAGGGTGCGAATGAAGCCTCGAGGCCGTTTTACCGTTTCGTTTATCAGGTAGAAGCGGCACTTCCCCTTTT
This sequence comes from Bacteroidaceae bacterium, assembly GCA_017935785.1. Classification (GTDB taxonomy): domain Bacteria; phylum Bacteroidota; class Bacteroidia; order Bacteroidales; family Bacteroidaceae; genus Physcousia. Next base: position 43,581 of record JAGBGU010000069.1, on the reverse strand, counting down.
GTTTTGCCAGCCATTTGGGGTTCAGTGTCTCAATGAAAGGTCTGTCAGCGTCAGCCGCCTTATACGCCAAGTGGCGCAAACAAGTTTCAGCCTGGGGGCAGTCTGCAATGTTACACATACCAAAAACCTTTGGCATAGTACTGAAATCAATGCGTTTGTTCATAGTTGTTGTTTTTTAATGTTAGAAACTCCGATAGTGCAAAGATACAAAAAGAAATGCAGATAAAAAGAAAGAAATGACCTTTTTATCTGCACAACATAATACTTTGAGAATTCCTCACCTCATCTTATCAATCTCTTTCTGAATGTTCGTCAGGAAGTGTGCTGCATGTGCTCCATCCATCTGAGTGTGGTGGAACTGGAAAGAGATGTTCAGATAGTATCTGAAGAAGTGCCGCGAATAGCGCCCCCATATAATGTAAGGGTTGTTGTATATTCCGCTGTACATTCCTCCTCCAAATTCCAATTCTGTGTCAATGACGGCTGAGGTGCCAATAACCATATAGTCTTCTGACAAATCTCGGTCGACACAACTTTGAGCAACCTCTGCCGTGTACTTCAGATAATCACTGTTGTAGCAATCCAAATCGCCGTTGAACGCAATGTCGCAAGAACTTACTTCCCCGAGGTGGTTCTTTACCATAGTGTTTACGGCAATGTTGTCAAACTGCATCAACTTCTTTCCTACGGGCAATAAATAAAACTCCTTCTGGCCGATGGCTGCCTTGCCGATGCAATAATCGAAAAGCATATTGAACTTCAGATGTCTCTTCTTGCTTATCCTTACAAGATTGGTTACATCCATCTTTTTGACAAAAGTGAGCATCGGATTTGGAGCGTTTTTCCAAATCTCAAATTGTTTGGCTCGGCTTGTTTCCTTAGGATTGACTTCTTTCATACTTTTTATTCATTTGGTTCATAAATGTAGCTGCAAAAGTAGGAACAAAATCCAGAACAAGATAGAACAAATGAGACTTCTATATGGGAATGGTAAACAAGTCGGAATATGGGGTTGTGACTTCAAGCAACGATAAAGGAGTGTATCCACACAACTTCTTGAACTCCCTTATGAGGTGAGACTGGTCGGCATAACCGTTTGTGTATGCCAAATCTGCCTGATTGATTTTGCTCCGTTGATGCTGCATCTGCTTCAGAGTCTTTTGGAAGCGGACGATGCGGGAATATTCTTTGGGGTTCATTCCTACATGCAAACAAAACTCCCGTTCGAATTGTTTCTTGCCGAGACAACAAGTGGAAGACAAATCTGTTATAAGAGTTTGTGGTGCAGCACACAATTGCTCTATTGCGGCAAGCATGCGCCTTACCCTGTATGTTGTTTCGTATGGCCTTATTGACAATCGAGACAAAAGCCACCTTTCGATGAGATTAACGCAATGGTTGTTATCCTCGCATTCGAACACTTGTTTTGCCAATTCGGTCAGGTGCTTATCCTCAATGTCGTAACCAGAGACTTCTTTGTTGTAAAAAGATGAGGCTGGGGTGTCCAGAAACAAATTTATCGTATGAGGATAGAATACCACAACAATCATCTCAATGTCATCATCGGCTTGCAGATGTGAAGAGAAATTGACTTGGCCACTGATGGTCAGTCTATGTTGCGTTGTATCCAATTCTGGCACATACAGGGGTGTACGCTTGTGAAAGATGATTTGGGAGCATCCAATGGGAAATGTATAGGTCTTTAGCATTTGATTACTACTGAACACCCAATAATACCTCACATAGGGTTGTAGCAATTTGCATGGTTTATAAAACTTAAATTCTTCTTGAATCATATTGCAAATTTACAAAGAAAACGTAAATGTACGCACTCTACGGGCGAATTATTACGACTTTGAATTTACTGTTAAATAAAACATAGTGCAAATCTGAAAACCCTGAAATGCGTCAATCAGTTACACCATATATTTTTGCATTTTTGACAAAACGAAGGGAGCGCAACCATTGGCTGCGCCCCCTGTATTAGGCTATAATAATAAGGTATATTACTTCTTGCCCTTCTTGCCCTTGCTCATGTCAAGGATGCGTACGTTGCGGTACTTCATTCCTTCGCCATGACCCAGGAATCCGATGTGTCCCTGCTTGTTGAACATACCGGGGTGGTTGCGGTGGTCAGCGGTGTAGGGGTTGCTGTTGCCGCCGTCGGGAGCTACGTTGTGGCCCTTGCAAGCCTCGCGTACGTTGCCGTCTACGATAACTTCGCCGTTAACGATAACGGTGATGTGGTCGCCCTTCACGCGGATTTCCTCGCTGCTCCACTGGCCCAGAGGCTTGTGCTTGATGCGCTTTGCGGGGATTACGCCGTAAACAGAACCGTGTACCTGATAGGGTGCCAAACCGCCGTAGATGGGATCGTCGTGGTCGAGAATCTGGCTCTCGCACATTCCGTGGTAAGCGGCGTCTACGCCCTGAGGAGTACGGATACCGATTCCGTTGTTCACACCGGGACGGGTGAAACAGAAGTCGAAGCGCAATACGAAGTCCTTATATTCTTCTGCACTGTAAAGGTTGCCTGAGCTTCCGTACTGTGCAGAAACAACGATTTCGTTATTGATCACCTGATAACCCTTCTTGTCACCTACCCACTTGTCAAGATTGGTGCCGTCGAACAGGATTTCATAGCCGGCTTTCTTTTCCTCATCGGTAAGCTTGTAGATTTCACCGGGCTTTACTTCGGCCAGAATCTTCTTGATTTCGTCAACCGCATAGCCGTCATCAGCACCGCCGTGCGCTTTGTAGATGGCAGAAGCCTTGTTCAGAGATTCGGTCAGCTTCTTGTAATCGATGTCGGCCTTGCACTTAGAAGCGATGTTCTTACAAGCGGCTGCAGCCTGGTAGTTTACATCCTTGTCATCAAGATACTTGGCGGCGAGATCGAAACTGTAGCGGTTGGCGGCATTGCCAAGGCTGCTGAGCATAACTTTCTTGGCGTCGGCGCTCTTTGCATAGGGCAGAGCCTGGTCGAGCAGGCGGACACGCTTGGTGATGCCTTCGTTGGCGTTGATCAGCTTGACATAGGTCTTGAGAGAGGTCTCGTCACCCTTCTGGGCAGCAGCCAAGAGGGGAGCGGCAGCCTTGTAGTTGCTGCTCTTCTGCAGGGCAGCCAAAGCCTCGGTGCTTCCGCCCTGCCATGCAGCCTGAAGGTCGGCTACAGACTGGTCAGTGTTGGTGGCAGCCAGGGCGGGATAGAAGCGTGCCTTGTTGCTGGCCTTCTGGATCTCGCTGCTGATAACCTTGTACTGCTCTTCTGCGTTCATGCCTTTGATGCTGGCGGTGAATGCCTGCTGGTAGATAGCAGCCTTTTCGCCGCTGGCCTTGTCCATCATGCCTGCCAACTGAGTGGCGTTCTCCTTGGTTACCACACCGGGGAGTGCCTTGAGGGCGGCAGCAGCCACGGTGGCATCAGATGAGTTGATCAACTCGAATACCTGAGGAGATGCGCTTTTGATGCGACGGGTGTTGGCAATGTCGAGCAGAGCCAGTTGGAGATCGCCAGTGGCGGTCTTCAGAGCTGTGGTTACACGTTCGTTAATGTTGCCGTTGAAGGCGAGGAGAGCGGCTGTGGCTTCTGCCTTATAGTCTGTGCTGAGAGCAGCAATCAGCGCATCAACAGAAGTGGCGGTTCCCAGACGGCCGGCAGTTTCGATAGCCATTGCATTTGTGCCCTTACCCTTCTGGATTTCCTTGATGACAAGGTCAAGCTGAGTGATGGTCTTGTTGTCGCCAATCCAGCCCAGCACATCGTTCTTGGCATCGGTGCTCAGTGAGTTATACGCCTTGGCAACCTGGCTTACGAATGCGGCGTCGGCATAGTTGTTGGCAAACTTGAGGGCCTGCATGCGAAGCGCACGGTCATCGCTCTTGAGCGCCTTGATTACAATGGGAGCGCAGTTTGCGCCTGCAGCCTTCAGCTCGTCCCACTGCTGGGCGTAGGGCTCGGCTCCTGCATGGTTCTTGTAAGCGGGAATCTCGGCACGTCCGTCCTTGATGAAGCGAACGTATTCCTGAAGGAACTGCTTGGTGGCTGCGTCGGGAGCAGAAGCTACAGAGGCTTCCAGGCCCTGGCGAACAGCTGCCTTGTACTTGGTGTTGGCACAAGCGTAGTTTACCACGCCGCTGATGGCGTATTCTACCTTATTATTAACGGCCTTTTCTACGGGCTTCAACATTTTGCAAAGGATCTCAACGGTTGCGGGAGCGCCCTTTGCAAGGTCTTCCATTTCACGGTTGTAGTCGGCCTGCTTCTGCACAGGAACTTGCGCCAGCACGTCCTGTACAATGGTCTCAGGCTTTCTCTGTCTTTCGTCCTGCGCAATTCCGGGCAGGGCAACGGTCATCAGCAACAGTGCTGACAGTATGATACTATAAAATTTACGCATGATTTACTGTGTTTAATTTGATTAAATGCACTGTTCGTCTGATTAGATGTAGTTCTGCCATTCTCCGCGCATGGGCTGGTAGATGAGACGGTTGGCCTCGTCGTCGCCAATGAACATCTGGGTCTTGGGGTCGAAATGCAATGTGCGGTTGAGGCGCAGGGCGCAAACACCCATGTTTACGATGGTACAACTGCGGTGGCCGTTGCTCTCGTTCAGTGCGAACTGGCGACGGTTGCGTACGCAATCCAGGTAGTCAGTGTTGCGGGGTTCGGGATCGGGCATTTCGTTGATGATCTCCTGAACGTTGGGGATGGTACATTCAAATCCCTTGTATACCTTACCCTTGGGTCCTTCGATGTAGGGGACCTTGCCGGGGCTTTCGTAACCTTCGCCTTCAAGGATAATCTGGCATCCGTCCTCGTAGGTGTAGGTTACGCTGCGCCAGGTACCGATGGCATCAGAATGCTGCTGGGGAGCGTCCACTTCCACCTTTACGGGGAAGGTATCGTCCTTGCCCAGAATGTACTGAACGGGGTCGATATAGTGCTGTCCCATATCGCCCAGACCACCTCCGTCATAGTCCCAGTATCCGCGGAAGGTCTGGTGTGTACGGTGAGCGTTGTAGGGCTTGAAGGGGGCGGGACCCAGCCAGAGATCGTAGTCGAAGTGCTTGGGCACCTGCTGTACTTCGAGGTTCTCCTTACCTACCCAGAAGAACTTCCAGGTAAAGCCTGTAGCACCGGAGATGCGAACCTTCAGGGGCCAGCCCAGCTTGCCGCTGTCTACCAGCTTCTTCAGGGGCTTCACGTCTGTTCCCAGTCCGTAGAAGGTGTCCTTGAAGCGGAACCAGGTGTTCAGACGGAAGATGCGTCCGTTGCGCTTAACTGCTTCCTCTACGCGCTTGCCTTCGCCGATGGTGCGGGTCATAGGCTTCTCGCAGAAAATGTCCTTTCCGGCATTGGCTGCTTCAACAGACATGATACCGTGCCAGTGGGGAGGAGTGGCAATGTGAACGATGTCTACATTGGGGTCGTGGATGAGTTCGCGGAAGTCGTGGTAGGTCTTCACTGTCTCGTTCCAGTTCTTCTTGGCTGCCTCGAATGCAGAGTCCAGATGCTTCTGGTCTACGTCGCACATGGCTACCATTCGACAGTTCTGGTCACTGATGAAGTGTGAGCCACTACGGCCGATACCACCTACACCGATAAGGCCGCGAGTCAACTGATCGCTGGGGGCGATGAATTCTTTGTTACCGTTCATTCTGCCCAATACGTTTCGGGGAAGAATGGTAAACAGGGCGGCACCAGCCGCGCCTCTTTGTAAGAATTTTCTTCTGTTAATTCCCATGAATTTAAGTGTTTTAAAGAATTAATATAATAAGTTTGATAAGTTGTACCGAATTATTTTATGCCTAACGGGCGGTTTGTGCCCGCTTGCAGGGGATATTCTTTCCTGTCCCAAACGAAGGTTCCGCTAATGCCCGCTGGAAGTTCTACAAGGGCGTCCAGTCGGCCTTTCTTGTCCAGCTTGTAGTCTACACGGATGAACCCGGCAGGGTGGGGGATGGTGCCGGAGGCCTTGGTGAGCTTGCCCAGTGCGGGGGTGATGCGTACCTTTCCGAAGCGTGGCGCATCAGTGTCTATGCCCAGCACAATGCGGAAAAGTTCTATGTTGGGAGCCGCTCCCCAAGCGTGGCAGTCGCTACGGGTTGGCTCGGGCATTTCCGCCCAAGTTGTCATGTTTTCCTTCAGTTGCTGACGCCAGACACCCAGTTCGTCAAGGTATCTGTTGGCCAGTCCGCAGTGCTTCATGGCCAGGAACAGATAGTATTTGAAATAGATGGTGGTCTGTGTGATGTCCTTTTCCGCCAGAATGCGCTCGCAGAGTGCGGTGGCTTCTGTGTCTGTGACGATGTCGGTAAGAATGGCCATGATGTTGGTGTGCTGAGAGAAATTGCGGTGGTCGTAGGTGTCGGCAAACATCTTGCGTCCCTCGTTCCAGTATTTCTTGTGGAAATCCTTGCGGATTCTGGCCGCCAGTTCCTTGTAGTGCTGGGCAATGGAGGGCAGGCCCAGGGCTTCTTCCATTTTGGCCGCTTCGTCAAGTGCCATCAGATAGGCCAGGTCCTGATATGCGCTGTTTCCCTTTTCCTCTCTAATCGGTTCGCCACCGCCGAAGTTGCTTGCCCAATCGCAGAAGTACCAATAAGGAATGCGGTCCAGAGAGCCGTCCTCACGGAGATATTGCTCATACCAGCTCATGATGCTTCTGGTCTGGGGCAAAAGGGTACGCACATAGGCATCGTCGCCGCGGTACATCCAATAGTCGTAGATCATTCCTGTCCATGAAAGGCTGTAGCTGCTGATCATTTGCGGCACGTTGTGGGGATAACGGCTGTAGGTCAGCCCGTCTGCCACCATTGACATCCTGCCCATTTCCAACGCCTGGCGCACCATGGCCATGTCGTTGGTGTTGAACATGGTCACCATGGTTTGGATGCGGGTATCGCCAAAATATTGCAACTGTTCGTAATAGGGGCAGTCCATATATGTCTCGTGGGCGCAGAGGCGTGCAGTGCGCCATCCCACTTCCAGCATTTTGTCCAGATCGTCATCTCCTGTGGCGGCAAACTGGCTTACGCGCTTGAATGGATAAGCGCTGAAGGTGCCGTACATGTCTGTCAGTGTCAGTGGTTCCTCTTTGGTCTCCACGGTGAGCTGGATATAGCGCCAAGTACGCCACCAAAGGGGGGTGAAGCAGAAGTCGTTTCCGTCTGCCACAATACAGTCTTCATAACCGAAAATCACTCGGTTGTCCACTTCGTTGCGGTCGCCCAAGGGCGCTTCATGACCCTTTTCGTTGCGGGTGAAGAGAGTCTCGGCATAAGTTAGTGTCAGCTTGGCTTCCTTTCCGCCAGTCCATGACAAGTGGGGGTAGCCGGTGGTCTCATATCCTTGATCCAGCAGAAGTACTGCTTTTGTATGGGCGGGAATCTGCAGCGCGGTGGGCTTCTTCAGAAAATCGCCTGTCTTCTTTATGCCTTCCGTCTTGCGCACGGATTTCAGCCGCTCGGTTGTCATTTCCAACGCTGGCAGAGAGCGGGGGACAAGCAGGCGTTCAGAGTAGTTCATGGTACCCTTTGCCGCAGCTCTTCCTGCTTCTAAGGCTTGTTTCCATTGGCTGTCATCAAAGTCGGCCTTTGCCCATCCGTGGGGATATTGTCCTGTCTGAATCAGCTCGGTGGCGCCGGCTGCATAGTATCCCCTTACGCGGCCTGTGGTACACTTGCCGTAGGCTGTATTGCGGATACATTTCCAGGATTTGTCTGTATTAACTACGGCTTCGGCCTTGGAATTTCCCTGCATCAGGAAGCCGGCCTTTCCGAAGGAAACCTGTGCCACGGGCGCATCCTTGGGCTCCAGAAACCAGACTACGGATGCCAGGATGTTCCTTCCTTCCCTGAGGAAGGGCGCAAGGTCAATGGTTTCGTAGTTCCAGTTGCTTACATCGCCCCGGCAAGGGCCCAACGCCACCAGCGAGTCGTTGACAAACAACTTGTAGCGGTTGTCGGCGGAAACGTGGACGATAAATTTTGCGGGAACTTGCTCCAGATTGATGGTTTTGCGGAAATGATACACGCCGAAATCGCTCAAATCACATTCCGGCACACCAATCCATTGTGCCTTCCATTGGCCTTTCAGGAACTCCGGAGCAATATGCTCTTGCTCATAGCCGCGAAGGCGGATTTGGGCATTTATGGCCGTGAGGACAGCTATAAAAAGGACGGAAAAAACGAACGTTCTTTTGAGTCGATACATGATAAGGAGGACTTTTGTGTCTTTTAATGTGGCAAAGTTAGTGAAAAAATGAAAAATAATGTGTATCTTTCTTAAAGAAAAACAAGAGAAATCCGCTCAATGTCATGAAAAAGTACGCTATTTGCCGTCTTCGTGACAGAAAAACGGTGTTATGGGGTGGATTTCTGAGGAAAAGCCCTAACTTTGTGTCAAATCAAACACAATTTTCAATGAAAACAAGACTGATTTTCCTTTTGCTGTTTTCTGTTACACTATGCGCCCAGTCTCAACAGTCCCTCATTCCCCGTCCCGAAAGCTGTGTGCTGGGCAGCGGAACCTTTGTTTTGGGTGACAATCCCGTGGTGGAGTGTGCCGATGCCGGCTTGCGTGGCATGGCGGACAGCCTGCAGGCGCAGTTGCGCTCGCTGGGCTTTCCCGGCGGACAAAAATCGGGACAGATAACGTGTCGGGTGCAAAACTCAGTGGAAGGGCAGGATGAATCGTATCGAATTGTGGTAAAGGAAAATAAGGCTATGCTTGAAGCTTCAAGTCGGACAGGCCTTTTCCGCGCCGGCCAGACGTTTTTGCAGATGCTTCGTGCTGGGAATGGAAAGGTGAGGGCGTGTCGTATTGATGACGCTCCCCGCTATGGATGGCGAGGCTTTATGGTGGACGAGAGCCGTCATTTCTTCGGGAAGGAAAAGATTTTGCAATATCTGGACATCATGGCCGCACTGAAGATGAACGTTTTCCACTGGCATCTGACGGACGAGCCGGGCTGGCGCATAGAGATAAAACGTTACCCCAAACTCACCGCCCAAGGGGCAGTGGGAAACTGGCACGATGCTGGGGCTCCGGCACGCTTTTATACCCAGGACGACATCCGTGAGATTGTGGCCTATGCCCAGGCAAGGCACATAATGGTGGTGCCGGAGTTTGACATGCCCGGCCACGCCACCGCTGTCTGCCGTGCCTATCCCGAGGTTTCGGGTGGCGGGGAAGGGCGCTGGAAGCATTTTACCTTCCACCCTTGCAAAGCCGAAACGTACGATTTCATCGGGAATATTCTGGATGAGCTGTTCCGGTTGTTCCCCTCTCCCTATATCCATATCGGGGGCGATGAGGTCCACTTTGGCAACCAGACTTGGTTTACGGATGCAGAAATCCAGCGTTTCATCGAAGAAAACAAGCTGGTAAACGAGACGGGACTGGAGCATTACTTTTTGCGCCGTGTTGCGGATATGGTGGCAAGGAAGGGACGCAAGGTTATTGTGTGGGATGAGGCTATTGATGCCGGCATCTCACCAGAAAAGGCGGTCATTATGTGGTGGCGGCACGACCGCAAGCATCAGCTTCTGAAGGCACTGGAAAAGGGCTATCGGGTCATTATGACACCGCGCCGCCCCCTCTATGCCGATTTCAACCAGGATGCCTCGCACAAATATGGTCGTGTTTGGGACGGCTATAATGCAATGGAGAACGTCTATGCTTTTCCCGAACCGGTGCTTCATTTGGCGCGCGGTTACGAAAAGCAGCTCATGGGCTTGCAGATGTCCTTGTGGACCGAACGCATTGCCGACGCCAAACGCCTCGACTACATGGCCTTCCCACGTTTGGCGGCGGTGGCCGAGGATGCGTGGACACCAGAGACGGGCAAGGATTTCAGCCGTTTCATGCAGCGTCTGCCCTTGTTCCTCGATTATCTGGACGGCTTAGGTGTCTATTACTACAATCCCTTCAACCCTTCCGCAACGCCTGAGCCAGCCGGGCCTCAGAAAGCTGCGGCCGAGCAGTGAGCTTGTTTGTTATTTAGAAGACTTTTCCTTTCCGGTGAGGATACGGATCATGGTTTCGTCGGGTTTTCCACCCTTTATGATGCCGAAGCCACCCTTATAGTCCCAGACTGCGCGAGCAATGCCTTTAGCTTCGAATACTTTGTCCATATCGGCAAACCACCGGTTACGGTCGGCTTCGGGCGATGAGTTTATACAGCCGTATTCGCCGCAGTATACCTGTACGCCATAGTGCCGGGCGCGTTCCAGTACCTGGTCGAAGTGGCCGGCAATGACCTCCTTGTTCCACATCAAATCTTTCATCCAGCGGTATTTCCTGGCAATGTTTTCGGGTACGTTCCGCAAATCCTCTTCCGTTACTACCTGTCCGGGATAATGAATGCCGCCTGTATAGTCCTTCTGGTCTGTCCATGAAGCTCTGTAATGTGTTAGGGGGAAGGGGTTGTAATAGTGGAAGCTGATGATGATGTTGGGGTCGTTTTCCGGAATGCGCAGGTCTTTTACCGTTTCGTATCCTTGCCAGCGGTTAGAACCAATGATGATGGTGCGCTTAGGCTCCAGTTCCCTTACTGCGGATGCGCATCGGTTCACAATGACATTCCATGTCTCGGGGTCATCAGCCACAGGCTCGTTCATCAGTTCGTATGCCACCCATTTGTTGGAATACTTCTTAAGTTCCCCGCTTATTTTCCGCCAGCATTCGTAGAAGGCTTCTTGTGCCTTTATTTCGGTGAAAAGGGGCTTTTCTGCCGCATTGAAGTGGTGGGAACGCAGGATGTGCAGGTCTACTACGGCACGCATTTTGTACTTTCGGCACCATTGCAGCGCATTGTGCAGCAGGGCAAATGCCTCGCTGTCTTTCTCTCCGTCGGTAGTGAACATCTGCTCCTCGTCGATGGGTATACGCAGATGGTCGAACCCCAATGAGGCGATATACGCAACGTCCTTTTCCGTGAAATACTCGGCGCGTCTTTGTCCGCGCGTATTGCTTTGCGACAACCAGTGGCTGATGTTCACGCCTCGGTGCAGTTTGATTGCGGCTGTCAGTTCTGTGGTGCAAAAAAGCCCCAGGAAGGTAAGTGCTACCAGTAATCTCTGTTTCATGATTTGCCTGTTTTTTTGTATTGGAATAGTGTGTTTTGCATCTCTTTTGCTACAAATGTCGTTCTTTTTTGAAAATTTGCCAAGCAAATACCATACTTTTTCTTTTTAATTTAAGACAGACCTTCTTGCATGAACAGAAGGAAAGTGGTAACTTTGCATCAGAAATAATATAAAAATCCTAATTCATGAAGTACATTGCAACCTTTATTTTTCTTTTTGCAGCCTTGTTCAAGACGAATGCACAGAATACTGAAGTAAAACCTCTGCCCTTGGCCGACCCTTATATCCTTACCGAGGATGGTGTATATTATGCGTACGGCACAACCGGCGACAGCGGAATTGAAGTGTTTTCCAGTACGGACTTGGAAAACTGGACACGATTGGGATGGGCATTGCGCAAGGAAGACACCTCTTGCCCCAAATGGTTCTGGGCGCCCGAAGTCTATCGCGTGAACGGGCGTTATCTGATGTATTTTTCCGGCAACGAGAAAATCCGTGCAGCCTGGAGCGACAGCCCGACAGGGCCTTTTAACGAATTATATTCCGGCCCGTTGTTCCCTGCAGAGGGCAATATAGACCATCATCTTTATTTTGATGAGGACGGGCAGCCTTATATGTTCTTTGTCCGTTTTGACCACGGCAACATCATTTACAGTTGTCAGTTGGAACCAGACTGCACTACCATGAAATTCAATACGCTGAAGTTCGTGGCACGCCCCGAACAGGATTGGGAAAAGCTTGATGCCGTAGTGAACGAGGGTCCTTTCATCATCAAGCACAACGGGACATACTATATGACTTACTCAGGCAATGGATACACTTGTCAGGACTATGCCATTGGTGTGGCTACCAGTTCCAGTATAAACGGCCCGTGGAAGAAGGTTGACTATAATCCCATTCTGCGTCGTCCTAACCAGTTGCTTGGTGTGGGGCACCACAGTTTCTTCCGCGACAACGAGGGCAAACTCCGGATTGTATTCCACGCTCATAGCAGCGCCACCAAGATTCATCCGCGCGACACACACATTGGGTATGTAAGTTTCAAGAAGAACCCCAATGGCGGACCAGATATCATTTCCGTTGATACGGAAAGTATCATCCGTTGCCGTTTAAAACAATAAATGCAAAATTTGCAAAAAAGCAAACCAAGTAAGAGGGTTGTTGTAATGGGCTGTAATTAAGAGCAGCCCATTATTTTTTGTTTGTTTGTGCGAGTGGATTTTTGCATTTTTGCCCTTGCAAATTTAAAATGGGAGACACCCCACACCTTATAATATTAGTGAATAGTATTGACTAATTGACTATAATATATATATATAGGGGCTGCATGGTTGTAAATTTTGTATGGCATAAGGATGCAAAAATGCAAAGGGTAAGGTTAAGTGGCTGAAAATCAAATTATCGAATAGCGGGATTCTGCGTTAGCTTTGCATTTTGCATTTTTCTTTACATGTAAATTGGCCCTTTCTGCCGCTCTCGGCATGGGTTTTGTACTCTGTGGCGTGGAAAAAAGTATTCCCTCGCGAGAGAAAAAACATCTTCAGGCGCCTGAAATGTATTGTCTCCGAATATTTTTTTACATATAGGCGAAAAAACGAGGTTTTATTTTGCAAAATAAAGCTATATCTTTGTACTGAAATTCTTTCGCATTCTGCAATTCCGGACACGCAGGAGATCACAAGAAACAAACTAAAGGCGTTCCTTGACAGGCTGTTACAACCAAATTATTGGTGTCTATAATAAGAATTGGCAATGCTCGTCGGCCAGGTCTTTGGCGCGGCTTAGCCACTCCGCGGGCGGATTGTCCTTGGGCTGCGGCCACCAGAAACCTTTAGAGGAGTATTCGAACTTTATGGTCTCGGGGGTGGAACGCATGACTACAAAGCCAATGTCTCCGTAGAACGTGGCGGGGAGTCCCACTGTCTGAACCATGTGCAGTCCCTTGCGCGGACGTACCACACGAACCGATTTGTCCCAGATGTGGGTGTGGCCATATATATAGCCGGCTACTGCAGGAGTCTGTGCAATGAACTGTTCCAGATTGGCCATCTCGTTCAGGGGGTGATGGGCTCCCAATACCAGACGGCGTTTGTTGTCTTTCACAAACTCCCGGAGCCATTCAATCTGTCCGCCCGAAATCTCGCCCGAAACGGTTGTGGCCTGCCGCAAGCGCAGATTGGGGAGTTCGGCCAGCGAGTCGAGCATCACAAAGTAGAAGTGGGGCATCTCTACGACCGATACTACGCGGCCGGCAACCTTGGTGGAGGCGGAATATGACGTAAAGACCTTAAAGAACGGTTCGCGGCGGTCATGGTTCCCCATTCCGAGTGTGACTTTGATACCTGCTTCTTCCAGTTCCGAAAGCAGCTCGGCTGCATAACGATAGTCTTCTTCCAAACCGTAATCCCAAGCTACGTCGCCGAATACAAGCACGTTTGCAGGCAGAGGCCGCATGGAGAGAATCTCGGCTATTCGCAGCTTCAGGCAGGTGGGGTTATAGGGGTAGTATTTCGGCTTTCCGTTTTCCAACTCACCACAGATGTGAATGTCTGACAATAGTACTGTCGTTGCGGGGTCAATCTTTCTTTTCTTGTGCTTGGCATCGGTCTTGGCCTTGGCTATTAATGCTTCTGCAGTCTTGTCGAGAATAGCTGCGTTAGCTGATGATGCCAGGGCAGCGCCGCCCAGCGATAGCATTGATGTCAAAAACTGTTTTCTGTCCATAGAGTATTTTTCAATGTGTATTAAAAATGGCAGTCTGTGTACAGCCTTTTGGGTTAGAAGAAGAAATAATCGTCGTCCGCTACGATGGGTTCTTCTGTATCAGATTCGTTTTCTTCCTTTTCATCGGCTTTTTTCTGTTCTTCCTCTTCCTTTTTGGCCTCCTTCTTTATTTTGTCGAAAAGGCCATAGGTGATGCGCAGTACACGGAATTCTGTTCGGCGGTTCAGCGCATGGCAGGCTTCCTGTTGCGCCTCGTCTGGCAAGGCGGTAATGAAGGCTTCCGTCAGGGTGTCTCCCTCGTGCAGGAAGGGGTTCTGCTCGGCCACTTTCCGTGTTACAACCTTGGGCCGGCTTTCTCCGTAGCCTACGGGCGTAAGGCGTTCTTTGTCTATGCCGTGGTCTATGAGGTAGTTCACTACACTTTCTGCGCGTCGCTGGCTGAGTTTCATGTTGTACTGGTCTTTTCCGCGGAAGTCGCAGTGGCTGGACAGCTCGATGGTAATGTTGGGATTTTCGTTGAGGAGGTCTACAAGACTGTCCAGTGCCATTGTGCTTGATGCGGTGAGTTCTGCGCTGTCAAACTCGTAGAAAACGTTACGCACAAGTACCGGTGCATGGATGTTGGCCAGAGGGAATTGCAGAACGTACTCCTGGCTTTCGCTTGTGGTGTCCACGCAGAGTTCCTCTTTGTGGTTGAGGTATCCCTTGCAGGTACCCAGAAATACATATTCCACATTGGGCTGTATCTGTTGGGTAAAGCTGCCGTCTCCCTTTACGCTAATCTTCAGGTTAGTGCCGTCGTTGCCCACCATATATACCAGCCCCTCGGGCAGTTCGTAGCCGTCTTTTTCATAGACCCATCCTTTTACGGTTTGGATTACTTCCGGGCAGAAGAAGGAGAATATGTGATCCCATCCGCGGGCGTCGCCTCTGCTGCTGCAGAAGTAGCCCTCGTTGTGCAGTCCGCGGAAGGTCATGCCGAAGTCGTCTCCAGGACTGTTCATGGGGTATTGCAGGTTCTGTATGTGCCATGTCTTGGTGCTGTCGCATTGGGCACGGAAAATGTCCAGTCCGCCCATTCCGGGATGACCGTTGCTGGAATAGAACAGGTCGCCGTTGGGGCGGAAGGTGGGGAACATTTCATCGCCAGGGGTGTTGATTATGGGGCCAAGGTTTTCCACACCGCCCAATCCGTATTCGTTCAGGGGCACACGCCAAATGTCCAATCCGCCTACGCCGCCGGGCATATCGCTTGTGAAATAGAGCCAGTTTCCGTCTGGCGACACGGCCGGATGGGCATAGCTGGAGAGTGTGTCTCGCGAGATGGGTACGGGTTCGGGTTTGCCCCACGAAGCGTCGCTTCGGCTGCTGCTGAAGATTTGTGCATAGCGGGGGTAATTGGGGTCGTGCGTGCAACGGGTGAAATACATGGTCTTGCCGTCGGGCGAGAAGGAGCAGGCTCCCTCGTCATAAATGCTGTTTACCTCAGACTCCAATGCGGCGGGTTGGCTCCACTTGCCCTTGTCGTCCTTTTGGCTGAAAAAGATGTCGGCACTCTTGACACCGGTTATGCCGCTCAGCTCGTCGCCGGTAGCTTGCGGACGGGTGGTTGTGATGTAGAGCTGTTCGCCCTCGTCGCCCAAAAGAGCGGGGGAATAGTCGAAACGCCGTCCGTTAAAGACGGGTTCCTTCTTTACAGTGTAGCGCGTAGGGTTCTCTTTCCATTGGGGGGCCAGTTCGCACCCTTTTATGCCGTTCAGGGCCAGAAGGTTGCCGGGCTCTTTCTCCAAAAAGGCCTGATAAGAGGCAATTGCCTTCTTGTATTCTCCCAGTTTGTGCTGTGCCTGAGCCAGATAGAGAAGGGCCAGGCTGTCCGGGTATTTGTAGCGTACAGCATTCTGGTATGCGCCCATTGCTTTGGCGGAAAAGTTCATTCGGCGGTAGCATTGGGCCATTTTCCAGGCACGTACGCCACGCTTTTCCTTGTCTTTGATAGGCGTACGGGCATAGGCTTTCTTGTATTCGGCGGCGGCATCGAAGTATTCTCCTATGGCATAGAAGGCATCGCCCTTCTTTACATAGTTCTCGGCATTGCAGGCAGAGAGCAGCACTACGGCACACAGGACCGCAATTCTGAGAAGGCGGCCGGCCGACAGGCTTGTATGGAGGTATGTCTTTTGCATTTTGCGTTTTTGCATTTGGCTGCCCAAATGCTTACTTACATAAAAAATAACGTAGCGATGGGGCGCATTATTGTTTTTTGCCTTTGGTTTTTTCCTTGGTAGGTACTATGCAAGGGACATGACGGGCTGTATTGTCGCGCAGGACTGCCATGACGATGTCAGAAACCATAGCCTTCAGCTCGTCTAGAAAAGTCTTTGCCTCGTATTCGCGGCGCTCTATCTGGCGTAGTTTCTTTTCCCAGCGTCCGGTGAGTTCGGCGCTCATGAGAATCTCTTCGTGAATTAGCCCGATCAGTTCCACTCCGGTGGGTGTGGCCCAAAGGTTTTTACGCTCTTTGCGAATATAGTGGCGGCGGAAGAGGGTCTCGATGATGGCGGCACGCGTACTGGGACGTCCGATTCCGTTTTCCTTGAGTGCCTCGCGCAGCTCCTCATTTTCCACGGTTTTACCGGCAGTTTCCATGGCACGGAGCAGCGTGGCTTCGGTGTAGGGTTTGGGCGGTGTCGTCTGCTTTTCGGCCAGCGTGGGGGAGTGGGGTCCGCTTTCGCCTTTTACAAACTGGGGCAGTGTCTTTTCCTCCTCGCTGTTCTTTTCTTCCTCATCGGTGGTGGCCTTTGCCCAAAGGATGCGCCAGCCGGGGTCGTTTATCACGCGTCCCGTAGCTTTCATTGCCACTTTGGCCACCTGCCCCTTTACGGTGGTGGAGGTAAACTTGCAGTCGGGGTAGAAAATTCCGATGAAACGGCGCGAAACGAGGTCGTATACCATGGCCTCCATATCGGTCATACCCTTGGCCGGGACGCCGGTAGGGATAATGGCATGGTGGTCTGTTACCTTTTTGCTGTCGAACACCTTCTTGCTCTTGGCCAAAGGCTTTCCTTTAATGCGTTCCATCAGCGGGAAATAGACGGTCAGGCCGTTTAGGATGGCCGGGCATTTGGGATAGATGTCGTCGCTAAGGTAGGTGGTGTCTACACGCGGATAGGTGGTAAGTTTCTTTTCGTAGAGACTTTGTATGAGTTGCAGTGTGGTGTCGGCACTGAATCCGAAACGCTTGTTACATTCTACCTGCAGACTGGTAAGATCGAACAGTCGGGGAGGTGCTTCGTTGCCTTTTTTCTCCTGAATGTCTGTAATGGTAAACGGTAGGTCGCTGATAGAGGTCAGGGCCGCCTCACCCTCTTCCTGGGTGGCAAAACCGCGGTCGCCTTCCTTCATGATGGCCGTGAAAACGGTGTTGCGGTAAATGGTGGACAGCACCCAATAGGGGGTGGGCTGAAACTGTTCAATCTCTTGTTGCCGCTTGACGATGAGCGCCAGGGTGGGCGTTTGCACGCGTCCGATACTTAGCACCTGCCCTTGTCCGGAGGCATATTTCTGGGTATAGAGGCGCGTGGCATTCATGCCCAGAAGCCAGTCGCCTATGGCGCGCATCAGGCCGGCTTCGTATAGTGTTTGGTAATGATCCTGTTCCTTCAGCTCCTGAAAGCCTTGGCGGATAGACTCTTCGGTAAGACTGCTTATCCAAAGCCGTTTGACCGGACATTTTGCTCCGGCCATCTGCATTACCCACCGCTGGATGAGTTCTCCCTCCTGCCCGGCATCGCCGCAATTGACTATGCCGTCGGCGCCTTGAATGAGCCGGGCGATGGTCTGGAACTGTTTTTCCACCCCTTTGTCGGCCTTGAGTTTGATGCCGAACCGTTCCGGTATCATGGGAAGCTGGCCAAGGCTCCACCTTTTCCACATAGGCGAATAGTCCTGTGGCTCTTTTAATTCGCACAGGTGGCCGAATGTCCAGGTTACTTGGTAGCCGTTTCCCTCCATAAACCCGTCCATCGGGCGGTTTGCGCCCAATACTTGGGCTATTTCGCGTGCAACGGACGGTTTCTCTGCAATACAAACAATCATATATCTCTTGCGGTGTAATTTCGGACAAAGGTACATATTTTTTATCAATGGGGGATGATATTCGGAAAATGCGCTGAGAGAAAAGGGCGTCCTTGCCCAGTTTTTCGGGCGTTGTCTTGTTTTTTTGACGGATTTTGCCTAATTTTACACCCAATATACCATAATATATAGGACATTTATGAACGATAGGACCTGCTTTAAAGGCTTTGTGCTGGGCTTGCTCTGTGCAAGTACTCTTTTTTCCCGTGCTGCAGAAACGTTAGTCACCGTCCATACAGCGAAGAAGGGCGCACCCATCCCTGCCACGATGTATGGCTTTTTTTATGAGGATATAAACTTTGCCGCAGACGGGGGCATGTATGCAGAAATGGTGAAGAACCGTTCTTTTGAATATACTCCTAACGCCCTGAGCGGATGGAAGGTGATGGGACGGGCCGAAATGCGTTCGGACGGCCCTTTTGAAAACAATCCCCATTACCTGCGCCTGCAGGGAACTGGACATCCCGAAATGTGGACAGGCCTGCAGAACGAAGGATTCTTTGGGATGGGGCTGCACGCCGGTGCCGACTACCGCTTTACGGTTTGGGCAAGAGTACCCGCCGGCAAACCGCAGATGTTGAAGGTTCAGCTTGTGCAGCCCAATACAATGGCGGAGCATCAGCAACTGGCCGAGGTGAAGGTTGTGGTGGATAGTCCGGAATGGAAGCAGTATGAGACCATAATCCGCAGTCCGCGCCAAGTGGAAAAGGCGGAACTCCGCATCTTTTTGGCTGATGAGAACGGGCGTGCCTGGACCAAGGAAATCTGTGATGTGGAGCATATCAGCCTCTTTCCCGTGGATACGTGGCGCGGCCACCGTAACGGTTTGCGCAAGGACATTGTGCAGGCTCTCTACGATTTGCGCCCGGGCGTATTCCGTTTCCCCGGCGGATGCATTGTAGAAGGTACCACGCTGGAGAACCGTTACAATTGGAAACATTCCGTGGGGCCGGTTGAAAACCGTAAGATAAATAAGAACCGTTGGATGGACTGTTTCCCCCACCGCTGCTTCCCCGACTATTTCCAGAGCTACGGACTGGGTTATTACGAACTGTTCCTCCTGAGTGAGGAGATTGGCGCCGAGCCTCTGCCAGTCATGAATGTGGGCATGGCCTGCCAATACCAGAATTGGGAACGCGAGGATGCGCATGCCCCGGCAACAGAAGAAGGTTTGGAAACCTATATCCAGGACTGTCTGGACCTGATAGAATTCGCCAACGGTGACACCGCCACCCAGTGGGGAAAGGTAAGGGCGCAGATGGGGCATCCCGAATCATTCGGACTAAAATACATTGCCGTGGGAAACGAACAATGGGGTAAATTCTATTTTGAGCGTCTGAAATTCTTTGTGGAACGCATCCGAAAGGCGTATCCTGACATACGCATTGTGGGTTCCAGCGGTCCGGGTCCGGACGGAAAGGACTTTGAAGACGGATGGAAGGCCATGACCGATCTGAAGGCGGATTTGGTGGACGAGCATTTTTACCGGCCTATCGACTGGTTCCAGAACAATATGTACCGTTATGACAACTACGACCGTAAGGGACCAAAGGTGTTTGCCGGCGAGTATGCCTGTCATGATAACGGAAAGAAATACAACCATGCTGGAGCCAGCATTTACGAAGCAGCTTTCATGACCACTCTGGAACGCAACGCCGACATCGTGGAAATGGCTACATACGCCCCCATGCTGGCGCATGTGGAGGGCTGGCAATGGCGTCCCGACCTGATTTGGTTCGACAACTTGCGTGTGGCACTTTCGTGCAGCTATCATGTGCAGGCCATGTATGCCCGTAACAAGGGAACCCATGTACTGCCATGTATACAGTCTGAAAAAACTCCTAAGGGACAGGACGGTGTGTTCAGTAGCGCTGTGTGGGACGAGAATGACCAGAGCTATGTGGTTAAGGTAATAAATACCAGTGCAGAGGACAAACCCGTCCGTCTGGTAATGGATGGTGCCAAACGTTTGGGTAAAGTGGCTACCCTTACCCTGGACTGCAGCCATTATGAAGGTGAGAACACCGTGGACAATCCCAATTCCATTGTGCCGGTTGAGAACTATGCCGAAGCGCAGGGAAATGCGGTGGAAGCCGTCGTGGGAGCCAAGAGCTTTGTGGTTTACAGAATAGCTAAAGAAGGAAGGAAATGAAGATAATGGACATTGTCAGCGCGGGCGGAGGAACCGCTTTCTCCTTTGAGGTACTTCCTCCGCTGAAAGGAAACGGTACTGATGCTCTTTTCCGCACCATAGAGAGACTGAAGGAATTCAATCCCCGCTACATCAACATCACCACGCATCGCAGCGAGTATGTCTATCATGAGTTGGAAAACGGACTGATGCAACGCCAGCGTGTACGCCGCCGTCCCGGCACTATAGCCATAGCTGCAGCCATTAAGAACAAATACGCCATTCCTGTGGTTCCGCACATTGTGTGCAGCGGGAATGACCGGGAGGACCTGGAATATATGCTCATCGACTTGCAGTTTCTGGGAATTAGCGAACTGCTGGTGCTCCGAGGTGACAAGGCAAAGGAGGAGGCTACTTTCAAACCCACCGGTGACGGACCGGCTCATGCAACAGAGTTGATAGCCCAGATAAACCGCTTTAACGAAGGCTGTTTTATGGACGGTACTCCCATGAAAGTGAAAGGGACCCCGTTCAACTATGGTGTGGCCTGCTATCCTGAAAAGCACGAAGAGGCGGCCTGTCTGGAAAGTGATATGCAGGTACTGAAGGCTAAAGTGGAGATGGGTGCGCAATATGCCGTAACGCAATTGTTTTACGACAACAGCAAGTTCTTTTCCTTTGTGGAGCGTGCCAGGGAAATGGGCATAGAGGTTCCCATTATTCCCGGCATCAAGCCGCTGACAAAACTGAGTCAGATAACCGTGGTGCCCAAGACGTTCCATTGCGACCTTCCTGAACCTTTGTATAAAGAATTGGCCAAATGCCGGACTGATGAAGATGTGAAGCGAGTGGGCATAGAATGGACCGTGGAACAATGCCGTGAACTGATGCGGCACGGTGTGCCCAGCCTGCACTTCTATACCATGAACGCCGTGGACAGCATTTGCGAAATTGCCGGGAAAATATATTGAGGTGTAGAGAAGAATGAGATTTGCAGACGTAATCGGACAGGAAAAGGTTAAGCAGCATTTGTTGCGCATGGTACAGTCGGGACAACTGCCTCATGCGCTGATGTTCTGTGGCCCGCAGGGCGTGGGCAAACTGCCCTTGGCGCTGGCGTTCGCCTGTTACCTCTTATGCGAAAATCCCGGTGTGGATGAGGCCTGCCACCAGTGTAACGGATGCCGGATGACAGACAACTGGACCCATCCCGACCTTCATTTTTCCTTCCCTGTATACAAGCGGAAGAGTACGGACCGTCCCGTATCGGATGATTTCCTGACCCAATGGAGGGAACAATTATGTGCTTCTCCCTATTTCGACATTGAGACGTGGCTTTCTGACATCAAGGCGGAGAACCAGCAGATTGTACATTATGTATTCGAAAGCGATGCCATGCAGCGCAAGTTGGCATTGAAGTCTAATCAGGGAGGCAGAAAAGTGGTTATTCTGTGGCTGCCTGAGCGGATGTTGGTGGAGATGGCCAACAAATTGCTCAAACTGATAGAAGAACCGCCGTTGGGTACGTATTTCCTTCTGGTTACGGAGGATGCGGAAAACGTATTGGGTACCATACAAAGCCGTGTGCAATGTGTGCAAGTGCCTGCTTTGGGCGCACAGGAAATGGCCCTGGCGCTGATGCAGAACCATGGAGTGGAGCAGGCTCAGGCAGAGATGCTTGCCCGCGTGGCCCAGGGCAATTACATAAAGGCGCAGAAAATGTTGGCAAACGAGGATGAGGAACGGCAGTTCTTCGACCTGTTTGTGCAGTTGATGCGCAAGTGCTATCTGCGCGATATCCGCGAAATGCGGAAGTGGGCCGACAGCGCGGCGGATTTGGGGCGCGAGAGACAGAAACGTATGCTGGCATTCTTCCAGCACATGCTCAGGGAGAACTTCATCTTTAATCTGAGACAGCCTCTTCTTAACTACCAGACGCCAGAAGAAAACCGTTTCAGCACTAACTTTGCCCGTTTCATCAACGAACGTAATGTGATAACAATCATGGAGGAACTGTCGGATGCACAGCGCGACATCGGGCAGAACGTGAATGCACGCATGGTGTTCTTCGATCTGGCGTTGAAGATGGCCGTGCAAATAAAACAGTGAAATAAAGATAATTTATACGATATAAAGAATTAAGGATATAACAATCATGGATTTGGAATATATTGACGGATGCAGAGGCCGCGGGCTTTCCCGTAAAAGTTGTAATATCGGGCATTATTGCCAACTGAACACTTACGACTATCTGGCCGACATCCCTGAGAACAGCCGGCTGACAGACATTGTGGAGGTGCAGTTCAAGAACACCCGAAAGGGGTATTACCATAACATAAATAACCTTCCCCTGGAAAAGGGAGACATTGTGGCGGTGGAGGCCAATCCCGGTCACGACATCGGCACGGTTACATTGACCGGCAAACTGGCCCTGTTGCAGATGAAGAAGGCAAACCTGAAAAGCCTGGACGAGGTAAGAAACATCTACCGCAAGGCCAAACCGGTGGACATGGAAAAGTTTGCCGAGGCAAAAGAGCGCGAGCACGACACCATGATACGCAGCCGCCAGATTGCCAAGGATCTTGGCTTGGAAATGAAAATCGGTGACGTGGAGTACCAGGGCGACGGTAATAAGGCCATCTTCTATTACATTGCCGACGGACGCGTAGACTTCCGCCAGCTTATAAAGGTGCTTGCCGAGGCTTTCCGTGTGCGCATTGAGATGAAACAGATCGGTGCCCGTCAGGAGGCCGGGCGTATCGGCGGTTTCGGCCCTTGCGGACGCGAACTCTGCTGCGCTTCGTGGATGAAGTCGTTTGTAAGCGTGAACACCGGTGCCGCACGCTTCCAGGACCTCAGCCTGAACCCTCAGAAACTTGCAGGCCAGTGTGCCAAGCTGAAATGCTGCATGAACTACGAGGTGGACCAGTATGTAGAGGCAAGCCGCAAACTGCCTAGCCGCGAGATGGTGCTGCAGACGCAGGACGGCGAATTCTATCTGTTCAAGACAGACATCCTTGCCGGCATGGTTACCTATTCCTCCGACCGCCGTATGGCAGCCAACCTGACCACCATAACGGCAGAGCGCGCCATGGCCGTTATAGCCATGAACAAGGAGGGCGAAAAGCCGGTTTCCCTGCAGTCGGAGACCGTGGTTACGGAAAGCGGTGTTGTAGACCTGGCCACACAGGAAGACATGAACCGCTTTGACAAGAAGAAGAAAAAGAAGAAGACCACGTCAAAGGGAGAGAACCGCCATGCTGCACAGTCCGGAGATGCAGGGCAGTCCGGGAAGGAAACGGCCCAGAGAGAAGAGAAACCCAATGCCGAACAGCCCAAACGTGCCAAGGGACAGAAGGACGGAAACAAAAAGGGCGGCGATCGCAGACCCCGCCGCGACCGCAAGGACAATACTTCCCAGAATGGCAAGACTCAGGAGACCGGCCAGGCTTAGCGCGCTGCTGATGGGCCTTTTTCTGGCAGCGTGTGGCGGCGATACATGGTACCATAGCTACAGACCTGCCGGCAAGGACGGATGGGCAAGGACGGATACGCTTGCTTTCGCCCTTCCGCCCTTGTCGGCCGATACGGTCCTTGACGCTTCTGTAGGACTTTGCATCACACATTCCTTTCCTTACCAAAGGCTTTGGATGGCACTGGAAGTACGGAACGACAGTGCCGGCACCGTCTTTTCAGACACGTTGTGCTATGAATTGTGCGACAGCGCCGGCCGTTTTACCGGCAGTGGCGTAACCAGTCTTCAGTATGAACAACTCTTTTCCCCTGTTTCCTTGTCCGCTACGGGGGCGAACACTCTTTTCCTGTACCACCTGATGAAAAAAGAGACGGTTCCCAGCGTTAAGGAAGTGGGCGTCCGTCTCAGTGGAACCGCAAAGGGACTTTGATGTCATTACTCTCCGAAGATTTCCTTGTGCGTGTGGTATGCGCTTTTTTTACATTGTTTAATATCTGGAAAACATGCCTTTCAGCGTCTCAGTTTTCCCGTTTCCAATACGTTGATGCTCTGGATAGATATTTTATGAGGCATCTCTGCCCGCGAAAGACGGGTGCGCAACCATGATTTAATGTCCTCGGATGTCAGGGAAGAATAAGGGGCAATTTCAACTTTTGCATCAAGAACCATTCCGAATTTTGGTTCGGGAGAAGGATACACGACGGATGCCAGCACCTCGGGATGTTCGTTAATGACTTTTTCCACATAGTCAGGGTATACATTTTCTCCGCCACAGACAACCATCTTGTCGGCTCTACCACGATAAAAGTAATAACCTTCAGTATTGCGGTAAACCAAGTCGCCCGTAGACTGCCACTTGCCTTTTAAACTTGTCATTGCCCAGTTTGAGCAAACCAATAGCGGCCCTATGCCGTTGATATCTGGATTCCCTACTTGACACATGACACCACGAATAGGCTTCCCGATAGTTATTTCTTCGTTTTTCGTCAAGTCTTCCGGTGAGGCTATCATAAAGAACCCTGCCTCTGATGTCCCGAAAAGATTGTAAAGGACGTGTCCCAATCGTTCGTTTGTGATTGTTGCCCATTTTTTATCAAGTCGGTCTCCGCCACAAATTATGCACTTTACGTTTTTCATGTAATCGCTGGCATTCTCTGTCTGCCACAATCTGGCCAGCATCGCAGGCACAAGGGACAAGACCTCTATGTTTTCTTCTAAGATTGCCTCCAATGCTTCTTTTGCATCAAATTTCCTCATTAGACATACCTTTTTGCCCATCACAAAAGAGATGATTAGCGTGGCAAGCCCGAATCCATGAAATATGGGCAGTGGAATAAAAACGCTGTCGTGTTCATCAATCCTAATCTCTTCCAAAAGAGCGAACAACGGCGGAAGAAACTGAAAGACTGACATTCGTCTTGATGCCTCCTTATATTTTCCGCTTGAGCCTCCTGTAAATACAGCTATATCCCTGCCACATCTGATATGTGGAATCTTAAAATCAGTGAACTTCCGATTACTCGATAATGCTTTATTGAGGTTTTCTGTTGTTTCCGTCTGGCACGGAAGATTGTCGTAAATGTATTTTTCTTTCAATTCGGAGTCTGAAAAAAGCAAATGTATGTTGTGCTTTCTAACGACTTCCCCTATTTTGCTTGAGGCGATGTCCGTGTTGATGAGTTTTATGCTTACGCCAATGCGTGCTAAGGCTGGCAGCAATAAAACAGTTATCAGATGATTTTTGCACAATATCCCAATACACATGTCCCTTTTCACACCATAATCAAGCAGCAGGATTTTTGCCAGAAGATAGGCCTGTTCGTATAATTCCTTGTATGTAAACCGCTTTCCTCCCGTCACCAATGCGCACTGATTGGGGTAATAAATGGCTGCAAATCGCATGATGGCCATCAGGGTGACGCCATCATGGATAAAGCATTTGCCAAGGCGGAAGAGACCGCACGGCGTGGTTATGTGCAGTTTGGCTAGTTTTTTGAATAGGACTTTGTTCAATTGGTTAAATGTCTTTAATGGTTAAACCCCGAATGCCCACCAGGGCTTATAGCTGAATCTGTTGCTCATGGCGAGCCTTAGTAATATGCAAGCCCCTTCATCAGCAGAATAGGCGGGCAGGTTTCTGTACCGCTTGTTTTTGTCTGACATTGGCGTATGTACCAGCGGCATATAGGCAATCTGCACTTTCACAAGAAGTTTGTTGAATTCCTTGCGGGCAGTCTTGAACCATATATTCGCAGCACATTTGGAACTGTGATAGGCCGACCAGCCGGGAAATGTGGGATAAAGGCTGCTTACCGATGATGTGTAGACTATCTTTCCCTTAGCTCTCTTCAGCGCAGGAATCAACGCAAGGGACAACGCCACGGCCGAACGGTAGTTCAAATCCATAGTGCGGTCGAAATCATGCATCCTGTCAATCGAATCAAGGATTGTACGGTTGATTGATTTCCCTGCATTGCAGAAAAGGTAGGATACAGACGGCAGCTGTTCTCTTAGTCTGGAACATAAGGTGGCCAATTGATTGCGTTGGCGCAAATCTATAGCACAGTAATCTGCTTTGCAGCCATTGTTTTTTGCCTTATGGCATAGCGCCATCAGTTTTTCTTCGTTACGGGCGATAAGATAGAGGTTTGCTTGCACACCTATAAGTCTTAGCGTCAATGCTTCCCCAATGCCTGAAGATGCTCCGGTGATGACTATCCATTTGTTCGCAAAATGTTTCCTGAGCTTATCATCGTTCATGAAAATGGGCGGATAAATCAGATGTTTCAGGATATTCATAGACTTGCAGCTCTTTTGTTTTTACCCCGTAAAGCCGTTCCATTCATCGGCTCCAGCCCTCTACGGTGTAGAATTTCTCCAGAAGTTTTCTCTTGTTCCCCTTTTTGTCCTTGAACCACACTTCTATTCTGGCGGCATAGTATTCGTCCCAGTCGCCTTCGTATATGGTGAACTCTTTGTTCTGGGCAAGGCAGGAGAAGCTGCCGGCGGCCTTTGTTGCGTGGCTTGTCTTCTTCTTTATTTCCCGCTTTGAAAGGGGGACGTTCTTGCCAGCTTCATAGCATTGCAGCCAGATTGTGCCTTCGGGCAGCGCGGGATAGTAGAAAGAGTATTCGTAGATTCCGCCTTGTATGCCTTTCCGTATCTGCAGAAAGGTCGTGGAGTCTGTCGGATTAACGGCCTTTTCCGTGTCCGCATGCTCCGCCATTGGCGTGTGGCAGACCAGTCCCTTGGGGATGGGGTGTTCTGCCGCATAACCTGTGGGGGCCGACTGTATGGCCACTGACTGTACAAAAAAGGGGAGCAGCGAGAGGAACCACATGATGGCGGATACGCTGAACTGTACCGCCCGGCGCCTGTGAAGCAGAAACAGGGTGGCAATGACATGTAGTAGTCCGGCCACGAGGCTGATGCCCAGATATAAGTCTGTGGTGTGAGGGTCTGTGGCCATGTACCGCCATGTGCAGACGTAGCTGAACCAGAAAACCACGGGGAACAGAAACCAGATATATGAGATGCCGCACCCGGCTTTATACAAGACGTTCAATAGTCTTTTGATATATCCCCACAACCATTTCATTTTACTTTCAGTCTTGCTCCAATTCATGTTCTTTCCAAGTTTTTTTTCTGTGTGTTCTACTTTCTATAACGGCAAGGGCGGGGAAAATATTGCAGACGTTCTCTGTATTAACGTTTTTTGGCTTTCGGGCGTTTGGAGGCTGTTCTCCCGACTCGGGACGGGCGTCCCGGTGCTTGGAAATGCCTTCCCGGGTCGGGAACTCATTTTTTGCACCCAAAAAATGCTTTCCCAGGTTGGGAAATGACTTTTTACCCCCAAAAAATGGCTTCCCATGCCGGGAACGCATTTTTTACCCTCCGGAAAGGCTCTCCCGAGTCGGGAGCGGGTCTCCGGAACGTGTTTTCCCGCTCTTTTTGCTGTCGGAATGCCGGTGTGCCCTATTTCCTTTTCAGTCTGTTGCGGCCGATGTCAATGCGCAGCATGATGAAAAGCAGGATGGTGAAGCCCCACAACGATGAGCCGCCATAGCTGAAGAAGGGCAGGGGGATGCCGATTACCGGGGTAAGGCCCAGCACCATGCCCACGTTGATGAACACATGGAACAGGAAGACGCTCATCACGCAATAGCCGTAAACGCGGCCGAAGACATAGGGCTGGCGCTCTGCCAGATGGATGAGGCGCAGGATGAGACAGAGGAAAAGCGTCAGCACTATGGTGCAGCCGATGAAGCCCTCTTCCTCGCCCACGGTGCAGAAGATGAAGTCGGTGTCCTGCTCGGGCACATATTTCAGCTTGGTCTGCGTGCCGTTCAGGAAGCCCTTGCCCTGCAGTCCGCCCGAGCCGATGGCAATCTTGGCCTGGATAACGTTGTATCCGGCTCCTCTGGGGTCGTCCTCCAGTCCCAGCAATACACGGATTCGGGTCTGCTGGTGCGGCTCCAGCACATTGTTCAGCACATAGTTGGTGGAATAGAAGAACGAGACGGAGCCAATGGCAAAGAGGGCAATGTAGAAGTAGTTTATCAGCCTGTCGCGCAGCGATACGTAGAGCAGGTACAGCACGGTATAGGCGCATATGCCGAGCTGCACCCATGCAATGTCAAACGGATATACAAACTTGCTGAGCAGCAGTGCGGCGGCAGTTGCGGCAATGCTGTATCCGGCCAGCTTGTACATGGATGGCGTGCGGGGCGTGTAGATGTAGAGCATTCCGCACATGAACAGCTGGACAAGGAACAGCACCACGCTCTTTCCCATGCTGATGACCGGAATCTCCCACAGGGGCGCGTCGGCAAAGCGTATGCCCACCACAAAGTAGGCCACGGCCGCCACTCCCGTAAAAAGTATGCATCCGGGCATGCCCTGGCGGTACATCATCAGGAAGAAACTCAGGTAGACCAGCGCCGATCCGGTCTCCTTCTGTTTGATGATCAGCGCCATGGGGATGAGTATGACCAGCGAGCACAGGATAAAGTCCTTCCATTTGCTCATGTTGAAGTCGTATGTGCCCATTAGCTTGGCCACGCAAAGGGCGGTGCCGAACTTGGCGAATTCGGCGGGCTGAATGCTGAACGTACCTATTTTAATCCACGACATGGACCCCTTTATGTCGCGCGCAAGCAGTGGCGTTACGAAGAGCAGCACCAGGAAGCCTATATATATAATGTAGGAGAGCGATTCAAACCAGCGGTCGTCCGTGGACAGGATGACGGTTCCCAGCACCAGCGACGAGGCAATCCATACAATCTGCATGCCCGAGCGTGTGCTGAAATCAAGGAAGTTTCCCGCCTGGTCAAAATCGTAGCTGGCGCCGCAGATGCTCATCCACCCCATGGCAAGCAGGGCGATGTATATGATAATGGTGAACCAGTCGAGCGACTGCAGTATTCCGGGAGTCTTATTTGATTTCATTTGCTGTATAGATGGTTGGGGTGTATATGTGTCTGTTCTCAAACAGGGCCGCCTTTTCCATGCTGGCCGGGCTGAGCTTGCCGTTGATGTACTGCTCCATCATCAGCGCCCCCAGCGGAACGCCGTATGTGGCGCCCCATTCTCCGTTCTCCACATATACGCAGATGGCAATCTGGGGATTCTCCATGGGGGCGAATCCCATAAAGGCGCTGTGGTCCTTGCCGTGCGGGTTCTGTGCAGTACCCGTCTTGCCGCACACTTCGTACATGGTGGTGTTGGCTCCGCGGCAGGTACCGTCCACCACGGCCTTGCGCATGCCCTGCACCACGGTTTCGTAGTGTTTGGGTTCTGTCATGGTCCAGTTCTTCCGGGTGTATGCGGTATCCAGTTTCTCCCCCTGGATTTCCTTTACTATGTGCGGCGTAATGTAATATCCGCGGTTGGCAATGGTGGCGCCCAGGTTGGCAATCTGCAACGGAGTAAGGTTAACCTCGCCCTGTCCTATGGATATACTGATAACGGTGAGCCCGTTCCACGAGCCTCGGTAGGCTTTGTCATAAAATGGCGCATTGGGTATCAGTCCGCGTTTCTCGCCCGGCAGGTCCACGCCGAGCTTGTACCCGAATCCCATGCTCACCATGTAGTCTTTCCATCGGGTCATGGCGTCCTGTACGGTGGGGTATTTCTTCCGGTTGCCGAACATGTAGTAGAGTCCCCAGCAGAAGAAGCTGTTGCACGATGTGCCTATGGCCGGTATAACCGGGATGGGGGCGCCGTGGGGGTGGCAGCCAACGGTAAGTCCGCGGAAGTGGAAGCCGTGGGTGCAGGGGAATGCCGTGGAGGGGGTGATTATCCCTTCCTGCAGAAAGGTCAGCGCCTGGCTGGTCTTGAAGGTGGAGCCGGGCGGATATTGTCCCATTATGCTTCTGTTCAGCAGTGGCTTGTTGGGGTCGCGGCTCAGCAGCAGATGGTTTTTCCCTCGCTGTCGGCCCACGGTCATGCGGGGGTCGTATGTGGGGCTCGACACCATGCAGAGAATCTCGCCCGTGCTTGGTTCAATGGCCACAATACTGCCTCGTTTGCCCTTCATCAGCCTTTCGCCCAGCGCCTGCAGCTTTATGTCTATGCTCAGCGTCAGGTTCCTGCCGGGGATGGGAGCCTGGTCGAACTTTCCGTTCTGGTATTTTCCCTTGATGCGTCCTCTGGC
Organism: Bacteroidaceae bacterium; assembly: GCA_017935785.1. Lineage (GTDB taxonomy): Bacteria > Bacteroidota > Bacteroidia > Bacteroidales > Bacteroidaceae > Physcousia. The sequence continues at coordinate 13,368 of JAGBGU010000069.1, read as the reverse complement.
GTCGCGCAACAGGATCTCCGAGCCTTTAATGCCTCTCAGGGCCGTTTCATAACTTCTTTCTACGCCCTGTTTGCCAATGTAGTCGCCCCTCTGGTAATATTTGTCGGCTTCAATGTCGTCCGGGTCGGCCTCACCCACGTCGCCCAGCACATGAGCCGCATAGGGGTACTGGTACTGGCGTATGCTGCGCTTCTGAATGTAGAAACCCGGGAAAAGGAACATCTTCTCCTGGAACGAGCTGATTTCGCTCACCGAGAGCTGGTTCATGAAGAGCTGTTGCGTATAGGGGCTGTAGCCGGGATTCCTTCGCCGGTTCTTTATCTCTTCCATGCGCTTCTCGTACTGTTGCGGCGTAATGCCCAGACAGCGGCAGAGGTCCAGCGTGTCCACTCCCTTCTGTTCGGTCATTACTACCATGATGTCAAATGCAGGCTGGTTGTACACCAGGAGGTCGCCGTTGCGGTCGGTTATGGCTCCGCGTGCCGGATATTGTACGCGCTTCAGGAAGGCGTTGGAGTCGGCGTTCTGCTTGAAGTCTTCGCTCATGAGCTGCAGGAAGAACAGGCGCACGATAAAGACGAGGATAATGCATATTGCCACTCCCCCCAGTACATATTTACGTTTTTCTAACTGATACTCTTGATTGGACATTGTGCCGTCAGAACTTATGATTTTCGGTTCAACAGGTGCTCTATAGCCCAGACGATACTTGTGGTGAGCGCAATGCTGCTGCCGCAGGACAGTAGCAGATGTAACGGATTGAAATAAGAAAAGCTTTCAAGCGCAAAAAACAGCAGATGGTGCACAACGATGAGTATGATGAAGAACCGTGCATAGTTGCCGTATCCCATGGTGTGGAAGTTGGGCATCATGTCTTCAACGCAGTCTTTCGGAGCCATGGCTTGCAGCAGGACGGGCTGTATCATGGCAACCAGAGTGGTAGAGGCTGTGCCCACCCCTGGCGTGTTGGAAAAGATGTCTGTCAGCAGCCCTGCGGCAAATCCCCAGAGAAGTATGCCGCACCGGGAGTAATTGAGCGGGAAATACAGCAGAAAGCAGACGTAGACCAGCGGTGTGGCATAGCCGAACAGGTGCATGTGGTTGAACACCAGCGCCTGCAATGCCACCAGTGCCACCAGTTGTAACAGATGAATCAGCTCTCGTATAATCATAGCGTCATTTTACTTGTCTTTGCAGAGAGTCCAACTCTGCCTGTCTGCTGTTTGACACAATGCGCACATCTCTGATTTGTGCCAGGTCTGTGCTCAACTGCACTTCGAGACGGTAGGACAGGCCGTCCTTGGAATTCTTTACCTGGATTACCTTTCCCACAAATATGCCGGCCGGGAAAACGCTGCTGAAACCGCTGGTTTCCACAATGTCGCCTATTTTACACCGTGCGTGGCGGGGAATATCGTCCATATACGCCTGCAGAGGACTTCCTCCGTCCCATTTAAGACTGCCGAAGTAATTGGTTCCCCTTAGCCGGCAGCTTATGTTGGAATGGCTGTTCAGAATGGGAAGCACCACGGAAAAGTGGTTGCTTACCAGATAGGTTATGCCCACGATTCCGGTTCCGCTCACAACACCCATTTCTGTGCGTATGCCGTCCTTCAGCCCTTTGTCCAGCGTTATGAAGTTGTCCTTCTGCTTTATGCTGTTTGAAATCACGTGTGCCGGAATCAGTTTCTCTCCGTTCAGCAGTTCTGCCTGGACCTTTTGCGTGTACGAACTGTCTTGTGTAAGCTGCGCCAATTGCGTGCGCATTGATTCGTTTTCCTGTTGCAGTAGCAGGATGTCCTGGGTGAGCTGGCTGTTCTGGTCCTTCAGATGTACGAATTGCAGGATTTTTGCCTGACAGTCCAGTACATACCCGGCAACGGCGTTGGCTTGCGTAAACCATACGCTTCCCTGGTATGCGTTGAATCTGAAAAGCATCCACCCACTGAGTGCTTCCAGAACAAGGAAAATCACCCAGTGGGCATATTGGAGTAAACGATCAATAAAACTTTGCAAATCGTTATCGTAAATTCGGCCGGTTCGTGCTTTGGATTCTTTATTGCGAACCGGCCAATGGTTTTTACATCAGGAAGGTAAAGTTGTGGATGTTCTTTAGCGCAATGCCCGTACCTTTGGCTACGCTGTGCAAGGGATCTTCTGCCACATGGAATGGAATGTTGATCTTGTCTTGCAGACGTCTTGCCAGACCTCTCAGCAGCGCGCCGCCTCCGGTCAGGTAGATTCCGTTGTGTACAATGTCGGCGTACAGTTCGGGCGGAGTGTCTTCCAGTGCGTTGAGCACCGCAGTCTCAATCTTGGCAATGGTCTTTTCCAAGCAGTGGGCAATTTCCTGGTAACATACAGGCACCTTCATGGGCAGGGCTGTGATACGGTTCGGGCCATATACGATATAATCTTCCGGCGCTTCGTCGCCAAGGTCTGTCAAGGCTGCGCCCACATTGATCTTGATGCGTTCGGCCATACGCTCGCTGACTTTCACGTTGTGCTGTCTGCTCATGTATTCCTGAATGTCTGCTGTAAGGTCGTCTCCGGCTGTACGCAGGCTCTTGTCCGCTACAATACCGCCTAAGGAAATGACCGCAATCTCAGTACTTCCGCCACCGATGTCCACAATCATGTTGCCTTCTGGCGCCAGCACGTCAATGCCGACACCGATTGCTGCAGCCATCGGCTCATAGATGAGATAGACTTCGCGTCCGCCTGCATGTTCGGCGCTGTCGCGCACGGCACGCAATTCCACTTCCGTACTTCCGCTGGGCACACCGATAACCATTTTCAGGCTGGGGGTAAACAGACGGTTGTTCTTGTGGACCATTTTGATGAGGCCGCGCATCATCTGTTCGCAAGCGTTGAAGTCAGCTATCACACCGTCGCGCAGGGGACGTATGGTGCGAATCTCCGGGCTGGTCTTTTCGTACATCATCTTTGCCTTTTCGCCCACGGCAATCATGCGTTCTGTGTGGCGGTCAAGGGCAACAACGCTGGGCTCGTCCACTACAATCTTGCCATCGCTGATGATGATTGTGTTGGCGGTTCCCAGGTCCATTGCAATTTCTTTGCTAAGGGAAAACCACTTCATGTCTTTCTTGCTTACTTGCTGAACCAGTTATGAATAGCTGTGTCGTAATGGCTGCTTACGCCGAAAGCCTGTGTGGCAAACCATTTGCGGTCTTCAATGTCAGATGTGCCGTTCTTTTGCTGCAGCAAGTCCAAGAGAGGCTTGTATTCCGCCTTGCTGGGAACAATGATTACATCCTTGAAGTTCTTGGCGCCTGCACGGATAAGGCTGATGCCGCCTATGTCTATTTTCTCAATGATGTCGGCATCGCATGCGCCGCTGGCAACTGTGGCCTCAAAGGGGTACAGGTCTACAATCACCAGGTCTATTTCGGGAATTTCATACTGTGCCATCTGTGCCTGGTCTCCTTCCAGGTCGCGGCGTCCCAGGATGCCTCCGAAAATCTTGGGGTGAAGGGTTTTCACGCGTCCGCCCAGAATGCTGGGGTATGAAGTTACGTCTTCCACCGCAGTGCAGGGAATGCCCAGTGATTCAATGAATGACTGTGTGCCGCCGGTAGACAGCAGTTCTACTCCCTGTGCGTGCAAAGTACGCAGGATTTCGTCCAGTCCGTCCTTGTGGAAAACGGATACCAAAGCTCTTTTAATTTTCTTATTTTCTGCCATATCGATATGTTTTTTTCGTGCTTATAACATTATTTTTGCAAAAGTACAACTTTTATTGCAAATAAGCGGTCTGCGGACGAAATTATTTCCGGAAAAATGGAAATAAGCGTGGTTGTGTCTGAGTTTGGAAACTTTAAGAATCTGTTTTGATTTTATTTCGAGTTACCATTGCGGATTATTTTTGAGTGGATTTTCCTTTGTGAGTTGAAGATAATGGTGGACTATTCTCGAAATTCACGAAGGGGAAGGCGGCAAAAAGAGTCGCAAGAGAACCGAAATAAGCATCCTTACAACAAAGTATGAACTTATCCAATAAAATTAAAACAGATTCAAAGGAGCTGCGGACACGGTTATCTTCCTCTGCGGTCTGTGCCGTTTTGCGGATTTTGCTCCGGAGGAATTTGCTGTGGATGCATCTTTGGAACAAAACCGTTTCCGTGATGATGCGTGTATGACATGCTCACGTTAAAGTGTACCTTTTCGTTCACCTTTATGCCCCAGTCCGCTCCTATTGTGGTGGAGGGGTTTTCCATCCATGGGAAGGGGGTGCAGGGGAAGTGCCTGTCGCCGATGATGCCGAAATCATGTACCAGGAATACGCCTGCATTCATTCTCTCATTTATTTGATAGTCAAGGATTCCAGTTAATCCGACAGAAGTCTTGCGGTCACCCCACATCTTGAAGTTGGAGTAGTATCCGCCCAATGCCAGATTCCATTTCCGGTCCTGGCTGAGAGGTTGTACGTACAGGGCATTCAGGTGGGTAAAGAACGAGCCGCCTTTCCATGGGTTGTATTTACCCCAACCGATACGCACACCCATGTCCACATTGGCATTGAACCCTTCATGGACATCCCAAGTGCCTAAGGGGCCATGGTGCATCCATAGCGGTGCATGTCTTATGGATAGCGGTTGCAGGGTAAGGAAGGCCTCCGCGGGCTGTAGGGCGGCAGAGTCTGCAAGCTCCAAAGATTCCTCCTGAGCCAGTATGGTGTAGACCCCGGCTTGGTTGAATAATAGGACTATTATGAGCAAAAAATGTTTCATCATCTGCAAAGATATATCAAATCCGTGAAAAGAGAATGTTTTACCTCTACTATTTATCATTTTTTAAGAATCTGTCTTATCATTTGTAAACAAATGGGTAAGTGTGAAATAAACTTTGTTAAAAACTTTGTGAAGCCGTAACTTTTGCCTAATTTTGTACACAAATAACTTAATACATACCATAAAAAAATAATTAACAAACGATATTATGACACTTATTAAATCTATTTCGGGTATACGCGGAACCATAGGCGGACCAGCCGGTGATACCCTCAATCCTCTGGACATAGTCAAGTTTACTTCTGCTTACGCTACATTGATACGCCGTACAACCAAGGTGGAAAGCAACAAGATTGTAGTGGGCCGTGACGCCCGAATCAGTGGCGAGATGGTAAAGAATGTAGTTTGTGGCACATTGATGGGAATGGGCTTTGATGTGGTAAACATCGGCTTGGCAACAACCCCCACCACCGAGATTGCTGTTACCATGGAAGGCGCTTGTGGCGGAATCATTATTACCGCCAGTCACAATCCCCGTATGTGGAATGCGTTGAAGCTGCTGAATGAAAAGGGTGAATTCCTGAACAAGGAAGAAGGCAATGAAGTGCTTCGCATTGCAGAGGCTGAAGACTTTGAATATGCCGATGTGGACCATTTGGGCAAATACCGCGAAGATGACACTTATGACCAGAAGCATATTGATATGGTGCTTGGCCTGGACCTGGTGGATGCAGAAGCCGTAAGCAAGGCCAATTTCAAGGTGGCGTTTGACAGCGTGAACAGCGTGGGCGGTGTGATTCTTCCCAAATTATTGGAACAGTTGGGTGTGAAGACTGTAACCGGACTCTTTACCGAACCAACTGGAGACTTCCAGCACAATCCCGAACCATTGGAGAAGAACCTTATTGACATTAAGGAACTGATGCAGAAGGGCGAGCATGACATAGCCTTTGTGGTAGACCCCGATGTGGACAGACTGGCCATGTTCTGCGAAGACGGAACCATGTATGGCGAGGAGTACACGCTTGTAACCGTGGCCGACTACATTCTGCAGCATACTCCCGGCAATACTGTCAGCAACCTGAGCAGCACCCGCGCCCTGCGCGATGTGACTCAGAAATATGGCCAGCAATATTTCGCTTCAGCTGTGGGTGAAGTAAATGTTGTAACCAAGATGAAGGAGCAGAATGCGGTAATTGGCGGAGAGGGCAACGGTGGTGTCATTTATCCCGCTGCACATTACGGCCGAGATGCATTGGTTGGAATTGCCCTGATGCTGACTTATCTGGCAAAGAAAGGCATGAAGACCAGCGAATTGCGTGCAACCTATCCTCCCTATTGCATTGCCAAGAACCGTATAGACCTTACTCCCGGCACAGACGTGGATGCCATTTTGGCAAAGGTTAAGGACATCTACAGCAATGAGGAAGTAAATGATGTGGACGGTGTGAAGATAGATTTCCCTGACAAGTGGGTGCATCTGCGCAAGAGTAATACCGAGCCCATTATCCGTGTATACAGCGAGGCTGCTACTATGGACGAGGCAGACCAGCTGGGCAAGGATATTATGAACGTAATTCTTTCAATGATCTGATTATTTGGATATAGAGACACGGTAAATAAATTTAATTTTGATAAAAATTCAAAGAAGATATGCTTACACAGATTATAAATGGCCGAATCCTGACCCCGCAGGGGTGGCTCAAGGATGGCAGTGTAATACTGCGTGACAACAAGATATTAGAGGTGACCAACAGCGACCTTGCGATTATCGGAGCGGAAATCATTGACGTAAAGGGTATGAATGTGGTTCCCGGTGGTATTGAAATGCATGTACACGGTGGTGGCGGACGCGACTTCCAGGAAGGTACGGAAGATGCTTTCCGTACGGCAGTTGCCGCACATGCCAAGTACGGTACCACAAGTATGTTCCCCACATTGAGTAGCAGCACGGTTCCCATGTTGGAAAAGGCAATTGAAACCTGTGACAAACTGATGAAGGAACCTGACACCCCCATCTTGGGCCTGCATCTTGAGGGACATTATCTGAACCGTTCCAAGGCCGGAGCCCAAATGCCCGAGTGGATCAAGAACCCTGATCCTAATGAGTATATTCCCTTGGTGGAGTCAAGCTCTTGTATCGCGCGTTGGGATGCGGCGCCAGAATTGCCCGGAGCCTTGCAGTTCGGCAAGTATTGTGCCAGCAAGGGCATATTGCCAAGTATTGCGCACACCTGTGCTGAATATAGCGATGTGAAGGCCGCATTCAATGCCGGATATACCCATGTTACGCATTTTTACAATGCCATGCCCGGATTCCACAACAAGCGTGAATACAAGTACGAGGGTACGGTAGAGAGTGTTTACCTGATAGACGATATGACCATTGAGTGTGTGGCAGACGGAATCCATGTGCCACCCACCATCCTGCGCATGGCCTATAAGATAAAGGGTGTTGAGCGCATGGCTCTTATTACCGATGCCTTGGCCGTAGCGGCGATAGATGGCGACGCTTCCGCTTTTGATCCCCGTGTGGTTGTCGAGGACGGAGTCTGCAAACTGAGCGACCGTTCTGCCCTGGCTGGCTCAATTGCAACAACTGACCGCTTGATCCGTGTGGCTGTGAACGAGGCGGAGATTCCGTTGGAAGATGCCGTACGTATGTGCTCCGAGACTCCTGCCCACATCATGAACTGCTATGACAGGAAGGGTTCTCTCTCCCGTGGAAAGGATGCCGACATCATGGTTCTGGATAACGAGATGAATGTCCGTTGTGTATGGCAGATGGGTAAGATTGTAGAGAATACTCTGTTTGGATAAAGTAGAGAATGCATTAAAGTAAAGGATTAGGCATGGCTTACTGCACAGTCTGTGCGGCAGGCCTTGCCTTTTTTAACATCCTATTGATTATTATTACCTAATACATTATATTATATTACAAAATGAGAAAACTAACATCGTTCTTTTTGCTGTGCCTCTTGGGCGGAATGTCCATGACTGCACAAAAACAGTTTGAACTGAAGTCACCTGACGGTAAAGTGGCAACCAGCATCCAGGCTGGCGAGACACTTACTTACGACATCCAGGTGGACGGACAGCAGGTGATGGCTCCATCTGCCATCAGTATGAAACTCAGTACCGGCAAGACCTGGGGCGAGAATGCCAAGGTGAAGAAGGCACGCCGAAGCGAAATCAATGCCCAGATAGCTTCGCCCTTTACCCGCCAGACCTCTATGCAGGACCATTGTAACGTGCTCACACTGGATTTCTCGGGCAATTATTCTGTGGAGTTCCGTGCCTATGATGACGGTATCTGCTACCGTTTTGTGAGCAAGGAGAAAAAGCCCTTCCAGGTAATCAGCGAAGGTGTGGAATACCAGTTTACCAACGACCCCACCTGCGTGGTCCCCTATGTGCCCCACTTTAATGCCAATAACGCGCCCGAGGTTCAGTTCAAGAACTCTTTCGAGAATTATTACGAAACTGCCAGCCTGAGCAAGCTCGACGGCAAGCGTTACAGCTTCCTCCCTCTGGTGGTGAATGCCGCCAAGGGTGTGAAACTCTGTATTACCGAGTCTCATCTTGAAAACTATCCCGGCCTTTACCTGATTGCAGACGGCAAGCGTTTCCGCGGGATCAATGCTCCCTATCCCAACGAGGTAAAGCAGGGCGGACACAACAACCTGCAGATGCTGGTGCAGACCCGCTTCGACTATATTGCCAAGGTTGAGGCTCCCCGCACCTTCCCCTGGCGTATCGCCATGGTTGGCCGTCAGGATATAGATCTGGCGCAGAACAACCTCAGCTATATTCTGGGCGCTCCCAGCCGTGTGGAGGACATCTCATGGATTCGTCCCGGAAAGGTGGCTTGGGACTGGTGGAACTATTGGAACATCTCCGGTGTCGACTTCAAAGCTGGCATTAACAACGAAACCTATAAGTACTATATCGACTTTGCTTCCAAGAAAGGCATAGAGTATGTGATTCTGGACGAGGGTTGGGCTGTGAACAAGAAAGCCGACCTTATGCAGGTAATCCCCCAGATTGACCTTAAGGAACTGGTGGCTTATGCCAAGCAGAAGAACGTGGGTCTGATTCTTTGGGCCGGTTATTGGGCGTTCGACCGCGACATGGAGAACGTGTGCCGCCATTATAGCGAAATGGGAATCAAGGGCTTCAAGGTAGACTTCATGGACCGTGATGACCAGGTGATGACAGAATTCTACTATCGTGCTGCCGAGATGTGTGCCAAGTACAAGATGCTTATCGACTTCCACGGAGCCTTTAAGCCTGCCGGTCTGAACCGTACATATCCCAATGCCATTAACTTTGAGGGTGTGGCCGGTCTGGAACAGATGAAGTGGGCCGACAAGGATTGTGACCAGGTTCTCTATGACACTCAGATACCCTTCATCCGTCAGGCTGCCGGCCCCATGGATTATACCCAGGGTGCCATGCTCCATGCTTGCAAGGGACGCTTTGTGGCCAACTACTACGAACCCATGAGTCAGGGTACACGCTGCCACCAGCTCGGTCTGTACATGATTCTGGAGTCGCCCCTGAGTATGCTTTGCGACAATCCCAGCAACTATCTGAATCTGGGTGGCCCCTGTACCGACTTTATCGCACAGGTACCCACCGTATGGGACGAGACCCGCTTCCTGTTGGGCGAAATGGGCGAATATGTGGTAACTGCCCGCCGTAAGGGCAATACATGGTATGTGGGTGGTATCACCAACTGGACATCACGTGACGTTACAGTTCCCACCGACTTCCTGGGCGAAGGCAACTGGAAGATGGAATCCTTCATAGACGGAGTGAATGCCCACCGTCGTGCAGACGACTATGCGTTCAAGACCGGACAGACAGCCAAGGCCGGAACTTCCATGAAGATTCACATGGCTCCCGGTGGTGGTTTCGCGCTGAAGTTCACCAAGTAAAAGGAAATTCTTTTCTACCCTATAAAACGGTTCCTGTTGCAATGATGTCGCAATAGGGACCGTTTTATTTATCCAATGATTCACCTTTCGGTTTTTCGTTCAACGGTCAGCCAACAATAAACCAGTTGATTTTGCCATAGTGTCTAATCCCGCTAATCTCACAGGATTATGGGATGTTCTAAAAATTATGTCGCGTTGATTTTCGTTCTATTTTCGTGTGTGCTTTTGTAAGTTGAAGAAGGAGCATAGCGGGCTATGTGACTGATGAGACTTGACAAAATGACACCGCAAGAGACGAAAAGCGGCCGAAACGGAGAACACCAGAAAAGGTAAAAACCTAAATCCAGAATTTTTAGAACATCCCTTATATTATTGCTCTAAGCCTTTGGCGGGATTGGCAAGATTTGCGTGAGTAAAACAAATCTCACAGCAGTAGTACTGCGTTGCCCGTTTAAGATATCTTCTACAGCCGTTGCAGTATATCTGCATCGGCCCATGCAGTATATCTGCTCTGAAAAGCCAGTATTTCTCCTAAAAAAAAGCCAATGCGGTGCGTGGGCAAAGTCACCGCATTGCATCCGCTTACGCAACGTATTGTCTTTGCCAACGCAACATATTGCGTTTTTGAGTACAATATAAAGAGCAGACGCACTGCCCTATATATATAATTAAGGTAGTGCGTCTCTCCGAATCCGTAAATGTGGACAGGCTTTATCTGACCGCTATCTTCTTGCCGTTTATGATGTAGATGCCTTTGGGCAGCGTGCCTTGCAAATCTTTCATGCGGACTTGTTTCTTCACCGTCACGCCCTGCAGGTTATATACGTCTACGACGTTTTCATCCTCAAGCCCCTCTATGCCGTCGGCTGTGTAGAACCATTTCCATTCGTTGGCGGCCATATATGCCTCCACGCTTTCTTCGGGCACAATCAGCTTGCAGTTCAGGCGGTCAATCAGTTCAAAAGCCTCGCGCTCCACTGTTGGCGGTGTTGTGGCATGGCTGGTTATTTGTTTCACTCCCTCGCAGCCCCAGAATGATGCCCAGCCAATAGTCTGCAAGGTACTGGGGAACTCAATAGTTTCCAGTCTTCGACAACTCCAGAATGCCCTGCTTTCAATAGTTTCTACCCCTTCTGGTATGACAATTGTTTTAAGACCACGACATGAGTCGAACATTCCTTCTGGTATTTTGCCTATATTCTTTGGAAGAACCACCGAAATAAGTTCACTGCAAGATTGGAATGCAAAACGTCCAATGCTGTCAATGCTGCTTGGCAACTCTATTGATGTGAATTCACAGCTATTGAACGCATTCACCCCGATAACTTTTAGGCTTTTGGAGAGGGTTACAGAAGACAAATCTGAATATTGGAATGCAGATGTTCCAATATGGGTCACGCTGTTCGGGAGTTCTAATGCTTTCAGATTGCTTTGAAAATAGAAGGCGTATTCACCAATTTTGGTCACACCGTCTGGAACGAAGGTGGTTCCGCAACCAGCAATCAGCGTGCCTGTCTTGCTGTCTATGATGGCATTGCAGTCTTCCCTTGAATCGTACGCCATGTTTTCCTTGTCAACTTTGATTGAGGAAAGTTTTGTACACTGCATGAACGCGCTTTTCCCTATATTTGTTACATTTTGGGGGATTTCAATAGAAGTCAGTTCAGTACACCAACGGAAGGCTTCTCTACCAATGCTTATTACGTTGTTTAGTATTTTAATTTCAGCCAGTTTGGAACAAGCCCAGAATGCTGAGTCTCCAATGTTTGTGACCATGTCGGGAATGTCTATTGATTCCAGATTTGTACAACCATTGAAAACATTGTCCTCAATGCTTTTCAATTTATCGGGGAGATTGACAGACGTCAATCCTTCACAATTCTTGAATGCCTTTGCTCCTATATGCTCTACGTTTTCGGGAATATCAAAGGACGTCAGTCCGTTGCAGCTAGCGAAAGCGTATTCCCCAATGCTTGTGATGTTGTTGTGCAGTTTTATAGATTCCAGTTTGGTGCAACCATTGAAAACATTGTCCTCAATGGTTGTCACTCCGCCGGGTATTTCAAAGGAGGTCAGTGCGGAACAGCCACTGTATTTACAACCAGTTATTACTCAATATTTTGCGAGTAATAAGTCAGAAATATGGTCATAACCTTTAATGGTGCATTCTAAAAGGTGAAGATTTAACATTTTTATTGTTTCTTAACGCTCAAAGTGTATCAATAAAGGGTGTTTCTTCTCTTTTCAGCGCTATTTGCAGTTTGATGTTTCCATCATTCCACGTTTTCGGCACAAAGGTACGACAATTCCCAAGAACGACAAAAGCACACTCTTATCAATCTATTATTTTGGAGGGAGTGAAATCTGCCGCTTGCCAAATTTATCTCTGTCGAAAACAATAAGCCTCTGAAAGATTTGAGAATAGTTTGAATGATAGGTTATAAAGTTAAGACCCTTTTATTTATGCTGTTCTTTGTTTCTACTATTTCGTCAGTCGTTTATCTCCGTTGCCGGATGCGGATTCAAGCCAAGCCGATGAATAAGAAAAGGTTTTGGAGCTGTTTACTCTCCAACGGAGGAAGAAACTGCTCCAAACGACTTGTCGCTTGACCTTTTCATATTCAAATGAGGATTGGCTACCTTTGCATCCGACAAAAGGAGATAAATGACCAGATATATAACAGTAGTATTACATTAAGGTAAAGAACAACCATGGTATAGTATTATTGCAATTTAACTATTTAAAGTTTGTTTATAATCAAATCATTTAAAGATTTTTGTCCTTCTATGATTTTTTTGTATTTGATAAATGTCGTAATTAAATAAAAAATATCAAGCATAATGACTTTTTTCTTTTATTAAATTTCTTCATATGGCAAATTATAGCTATATTTGCATTATAATGTAGATAATGGCTACATTCGAGATGGTCTTGGAAAGGCTTTATGTATTAAAGAGACAGATGATTACACTGTTCTTTGTCTGAATTATCAGAGTCTCTGATGTAACAGGACAAAATGTGCAGATGACTAAGTGGCAGGCAAGGAAAAAGTACAGATTCCCAATCTCTCTCTCTTTATAGTACATTACGTATTAGATTGATTAACCATCTGGTCTGGGGAATCTACAGAGATTGAACAATTCAAGATGGGAAGAGTTTGTCTGTGTCTTGTCGTAATGTCTCTTTTCTGTGGTGTTTCTAAGGTTGAAGCACAAGTGCAGAATATCCGCGAGAAACAAGATTCCGTTTCGGTAATAAAACTATCAGAAAATATCAGACCCGAGAATATTAAAAAAGGTCCTATAAACAATGCCTTGGATGTATTGAGTGGTCAGTCTGCCGGTGTGAACGTTACCACTAATGGCACTGACAGACTTGCTATGCTGAATAGTATCCGAGTTCGTGGTACCACCTCCATTATTGGTGGCAATGACCCGTTGGTAATTATTGACGGTGTAACATCAGATATAGCTACGCTATCAACCATATATCCCGCAGACATCGAGAGTTTCACTATTTTGAAGAATGCTACCGAAACGGCAATGTACGGTTCCCGTGGTGCTTCAGGTGTAATTGAGATTAAGACCAAGAAAGGAACGGGGCGAGGTTTCGAAATATCATATGATGGCAACTACGGATTCGAGTCAATGTATAAACATCTGCAAATGCTCAACGG
>JAGBGU010000068.1 GCA_017935785.1 Bacteroidaceae bacterium | reverse complement strand
TTCATTTTCTTTAAAATTTAAATTAGTTAATAAATTGGTTAAAATTATATTTCTTTCTTATTTTCCTTCCTGTGTACAACACACCCTCCATAGGCATGTAGCTAAACAACATGCAAAGTAAGACATAAATTTTCCAAATTCTTTACGGACTGATTTGTCACTATTTGATTTACAACGTCTTATCATGCATGTAAAAACTAATTGTGGTGTCAATAATGGTGCCACATGGATTTAAGGGGTGTTCTAAAATTCTGGATTTTAGTTTTTATATAGCCTGCTGCTCTCCGTTTCGGCCGCTTTTCGTTCCTTTCTGTGTCATTTTGTCAAGTCTTATCAGTCACATAGCCCGCTATGCTCCTTCTTCAACTTACAAAAGCACACACGATAATAGAACGAAAATCAACGCGACATAATTTTTTATTGCTGTCCGGTAAAAATCATGAAGCGTTTCAAAAACAACATTTCCCCGGACAGCCGATATGTTTGGTATACATATGAGCCATTTTAGGGAGGGGAAGTGCAGGATAAAGCTTAAAATGGGAAATGACAGTCATATATGATTTGTCTGTTCTCATCTATCAAAGAGATTTTTACCGGACAGCCGTTAATTTCCTTTCAAGGGGGGCTTGTAAAACAAGAAAATCAGTGATTATAGACCCTTACACATGTTTGCCGGACAGCAATAATAATTTTTAGAACCACCCTTAAGGGATGATCTATGTTTCTGCAAACAGAAGCTCTACCTTGACCAGAAATAGTTGGTGCGGTCAAAGTCGCGGCCTTGTTTGAGGTCTTCCACAAAGCGGTCCACGCGCTGGAGCTGGCGGACGATGTTGATGCCCTGCATCCTCATGTCGCATTAGGGCTATTCTTCTCAGAAACTGGCATTGTAAGCGATTGGGAAATTCTAAACTCCGATCAATTCAATGAACCTTTTTATGGCTATTGCGAAAACACTTAGCTGATTTTCTTTTCAAAATGGGAGTTCCATGCGGATATAGTCTTCACCAAAGATGAAGAGCTTCCCGGCGTCATGGAAGCCGAGTGAGGTGTACAGGCGGTGTGCACCGGTATTGTCTGGGGCGCATGCTAATGTGACTGGGCGTTTGGCCTCTTTTCCCAATGCTATGCCATGCTGCATGAGTTTTCGGGCAATGCCTTGTCTCCGGTAATGCGGCCATACGGCCATGCTGTCCAGATAAAATTCGTGGGGCTGTACTTCCGCATCCATCTTTTCGGTGTCGAATTGGATGAGGTCCCTTACTATATCGAAGGTAGTGGTTCTTCTTTGTATATAATCATCGCCGGGATAGGCTATAAGCCCACCAGCCGTTTGTCCGTCTGCAGTGCGTACAAGCGTACAGTGGAGATAAGAGTAGAGCGTATCTTCCCGGAGTGCTACCTGGCACAGCTTTTCCATTCGCTCCTTGTCCGTATCGGGGATACGGCCGCCGTTGGCAATGGTTCTTTCCATGATGTCGTCACCCACGGCTTCGGCCATTATCAGTGCCACTTGAAGTGCGTCCCCGGGTGTGGCCTTTTCAAAATGGAATACAGGCATTGCGGATCTTTTATGGTTTATGCCAGACATTCATCCAGTTGGCGTATTATCTCCTGCTTGTCCATGTGCTGGCCGATGAATACTATCTTTTGCATGCGGTCGCCGTATTCCTCGTCCCAGTCGCGGCGGAGTGCGGCATCGCGTTCCAGCATCATCTGCAGTTCTTCTTGCGGCATGGTGGCATACCATTGTCCGGCATTGCGCATCTGTACCTGCTGGCCTGCCTGCTCAAATACATAGCAGGTGTCCTTCTCGCCTCGGAAGTAGCATATCCCCTTTGCGCGGATGATGCTGCGCGGCCATTTACGTGCCACAAAATGGTCGAACCGTCCCATATCCATGGGTCTTCTGCGGTAGTAGACAAAGGTGTCGATTCCGTATTCCAGCGCTTCGCCCTCGCCATGATGATGGTGGCAATGGCAGTGCTCGTCGTGGCAGTGGTGGCCGTCATGATGTTCGTGGTGGTGATGATGGTGCTCTTCTTCGTGGTGATTCTCTATTTCGCTGATCCAGGCGGCAGAAGTGGCCACACGTTCAAAGTCGAACATATGTGTATGGAGAATCTTTTCCAAGGGTACGTCGCCATAATTGCAGGGGATGATTTCTGCCTGGGGCTGTAGGGCGCGTACTATCTGGCGCACTCTTTCCAGTTCCTCGGCAGAGACCAGGTCGGCCTTGTTCAGAAGCACAATGTTGCAGAACTCGATTTGCTGTATAACCAGGTTTTCAATGTCCTCTTCGTTTAGATTGGGACGCATCAGCCCTTCGCCGCATTCAAACTCGGTTTGCATACGCAGTGCGTCAACCACCGTGACGATGCAGTCGATGCAGGGCACACCGTGGTCTGTATATTGTGAGCCCATTGAAGGTATGGAGCAGATGGTCTGGGCAATAGGCCCGGGCTCGCAGATTCCGCTGGCTTCTATAACGATGTAGTCGAAACGTTGCATGCCGATGATGTCTGTCAGCTGTTCCACCAAGTCCATCTTCAGCGTGCAGCAGATGCAGCCGTTCTGCAGGGCAATGAGGCTGTCGTCTTGCTGGTCCACGATGCCTCCCTTTTGGATAAGGCTGGCATCAATGTTCACTTCGCCTATGTCGTTTACTATGACGGCAAAGCGGATTCCGCGTTCGTTGGTGAGTATGCGGTTTAGAAGTGTGGTTTTTCCGCTGCCCAGATAACCGGTGAGCAGCAGGACTGGAGTTTCGTAAGCATTCATCGTTGCGTCTCTTATTTGTGTATACCCACAATGGTGGTGGGCGCCTTTTCCAGGTTTCTTTTATCAGTTTGTGTCACTACCCGAGCCGCAAGTTGCATGAAGGCTTGTCCGGTGGGTGTGGCGGGGTCAAGAGCCTCGGGCGTTCCGTCATCGCCGTTCTGGCAGATGCTCTGTACTACGGGTATTTGTCCCAGTAAGGGAACGTTCATCTCTTCCGCCAATTGCTTTACGCCCTCGCGTCCGAACAAATAGTATCGTTCGTCGGGGTGCGATGCCGGCGTGAACCATGCCATGTTTTCCACCAGTCCCAGAATGGGCACGTCCACCTTCTCGTTCTGGTACATGTTGATGCCTTTACGCGCATCGGCCAGTGCCACCTGTTGGGGAGTGCTTACAATCACGGCTCCTGTGATGGGGATGGTCTGAACCAAAGTCAGGTGAATGTCGCTTGTGCCGGGAGGAGTGTCCAGGATAAAGTAGTCAAGATCTCCCCAGTTGGCGTCTCCGATAAGTTGTTTCAACGCGTTGCAGGCCATACCGCCTCGCCAGAGAGTGGCCTGGTCTGGGTCGACGAAGAATCCTATGCTGAGCACTTTTACACCGTATTTCTCTATGGGCATAATCAGGTCGCGTCCGTTGATGTGCTCGCTATACGGACGGGCATCGGTCAGTTGGAACATCTTTGGTACACTGGGGCCGAAGATGTCGCAGTCCAACAGTCCTACCCGGTGTCCCAGACGCGCCAGCGCTACGGCCAGATTGGCGGCTACGGTGCTTTTGCCCACGCCGCCCTTTCCGCTGCTTACGGCAATGATGTTCCTGACTCCGGGGAGCAGGTCGGGCAGGTCGGGACGCGGTGCTTGCAGGCTCTTTGTCTTTATCTCCACTTCCACGTCTTTGCTTACATAGGCATGTATGGCAGCCTCGCAGGCTTTTACCATGGACTTGATGAAGGGGTCTGTGGGCTTGTCAAATATGAGTGTGAAACTTACATGCAGTCCGGCGATGCGGAGGTCGTCCTCCACCATGTTCATTTCCACCACGTTTTTGCCCGTGCCGGGATAGCGCACCGTGGCAAGGGCGTCCATTATCTGTTTGGGATATAAAGTCATGACTGATTATTTTGATGTGTCTTTTCCGCTTCTTTTGCTGCGGTTGTAGCTTCGGTATTCATCTAAGGGGATTTCCACTTCCGGTTCGGAAAGCGCTCCTTCTTGCGGCAGTCGGAAACGCAGGTACTTGATGTCGATTCCGCGGTCGCGCCACATTCCTTCGTAGTATGTCTGGAAGGAACGTGCCTCCAACGTGTCTTCGCCCGACTCGTTATAGAGATTGCGTGTGCAGACTTCAGTGAGGAGCGTGTTTGCCTTCAGCATTTCCTCGGTATAGGTAAAGAGAAAGTTACTGTCGGTCTTAAGATGGACCAGTCCCTTGTCTGTCAGAAATTGGCGGTAGCGTTGCATAAAATAGGTGCTGGTAAGGCGTTTGGTTGCCTTCTTCATCTGCGGGTCGCTGAAGGTGCACCATATCTCGCTCACTTCGCCTGGAGCAAAGAAATGCTCTATGAACTCAATCTGTGTGCGCAGAAAGGCTACGTTCTTCATGCCTTTGTGCAAGGCATCCTGGGCACCGGTCCACATACGCGCGCCTTTGATGTCTATTCCGATAAAGTTCTTATGTGGATACAGTCCGGCAAGTCCCACGGTGTATTCGCCTCGTCCGCAACCCAGTTCCAGCACGATGGGGTTGTCATTGTGGAAGAATTCCTTGTGCCAGTTTCCTTTCAACTGGAAACCTTCCTTTTGCAACACGGCATAGGGGCATTCAACCACAAGCGGGTTTTCTGCCATATCAGCAAACTTGGCCAGTTTTCCTTTTCCCATATTTTGATGGATTATTTGTCATAAGAGAAAGTGGTTGAGCCAATGTTGTGTCCGTCGGCAAAGATGTCAACCCGGTAGTTTCCGGCGCTGAGGGCTTGTGTCACGTCCCACCAAACCTGTATGCTTTGTTCTTCGCCGGTGTATTCAATGTCCTTTCGGATACTGAACTCCAGTTGGCGGTTTTCGTATTCAAAAGTTCCGCCTTGGGTCAGCACTTCTCCGGTGGGGGTGGCAATACGGATATAGATACTGCGGATACCGGTGGCTGTAGTTACGTTGCGTGCAATGGTGAACCCTATGGCAAACTTCTTGACGTCTTTTATGCGCTTGGCTTTCTTACCGCGTTTGTTGCGGCCTTCTGCCCAAATGCCGGTAGCGTCCAGCTGGCTGGCGATGTCCACCTTTTCAGAAAGGGCCTCGTTCTCCGAACTCAGGTTGCTGATGTGTGCCTTAGCCTGTCTGTTTTGGGTTTTCAGATTGTCATTCTCCCGAGAAAGCTGTTGGTTCTCACGGTTGAGCGAGTCAATCTGCTGTACAAAGCTGCGGAGCACTTTGCGCAGGGTGGCCAATTCTTTTTTCAGACGCATAATCTCGGCTGCATTGCTGCTCTTTACTTGCTTCAGCTCGGCCAGCAGCTCTTCCGTGCGTTGCTGTTCCTTTTCAAGCTGTGCCACCAAAGAGTCGTTTTTGATTTGCATCTTCATCTCGTTGTATTGCATGGCAAACTGCTCGTATTCGTTCTCCATTTCGCGTTTGTCCATTTCGGCCAGCTCCAGCATCTGCTGGCTTTCTATCTTCTGCTCGTGCATCCGTGTCAGCAGAAAACCGATAACTCCGACTAAAATGATAAGGGCGGCTATGACAAGGCCGATAACCGTGTTTCTGTTCATATTTTTCATATTTGACATTTTCTTGATTTATTTTAGATGCAAAGGTAGACAAAAAGTTTTGTACACGCAAAGAAAAGCCGAATCTTTGTGGATATAATCCAAATTTCAGAATATATCAGTTTGAAGTTGTGTTTTGTCAGCGATGAAACGCTTTTTGACATGTAAGAAATAGGACGTTAAATCTTCGGGTAAAAGGATGGTGTGTAATTCCGCGTAGTAAAGCGTTGAAAATACGGTGGTTCTGCATTGCAAAATAACGTTTTGGAAAACTTTTTCTTCAATTATTTAAAATTGCAGGCTGTAAATCAATAAGTTGTAAAAAGTTTTGGATAACTTTGTTGTCTTTTGGTGGTAAAAAGTTGTTTGATTCGGGTAATTTTAACATACTTTTCTTTGCGGTTTTTTCTCTTTTACGTAACTTTGCCGGCACGAAAGAAAAAACAATCCCAATATGATACAGACAGTAGTTAAAAGAGACGGCCGCATTGTCGGCTTTAACGAACAGAAGATTGCCGCTGCCATCCGCAAGGCAATGCTAACAACCAAAGAGGGCGAGGATGAGAGCCTCATCGGCCAGATTGCCGACCGTATTTCCATGCGCGGAAAGAGCCAGATGACGGTGGAGGACATTCAGGATCTGGTAGAAAACGAACTGATGAAGAGTGCCCGAAAGGATGTGGCCAAGGCATATATCAAGTACCGCAATGCCCGCAGTGTAGCGCGAAAGGCAAAGACCCGCGACATATTCCTTGAAATCATTAACATCAAGAATAACGATGTTACACGCGAAAATGCGAATATGAATGCCGATACGCCTGCCGGTATGATGATGAAGTTCAGCAGCGAAACCACCAAACCTTTTGTGGACGACTATCTGTTGAGCGAAGAAGTACGCGATGCCGTGCGAGGCAACTATCTGCACATCCATGACAAGGATTATTACCCCACCAAGAGCCTAACCTGTGTGCAGCATCCTTTGGATAAGATTCTGAAGCATGGCTTTCAGGCTGGGCATGGAGAAAGCCGTCCGGCCAAGCGAATTGAGACAGCAAGCATTCTGGGATGTATCAGTATGGAAACTGCCCAGAACGAAATGCACGGCGGACAGGCCATTCCTGCATTCGATTTCTATCTGGCCCCTTATGTGCGCACGTCTTATATAGAAGAGGTGAAAGTTCTTGAAGAACTCATGGGCGAGGACTACAGCGAACTGTATGAAATATCCATCGACGATTATCTGAACCTTCCTCTTGAAGGACTTGAGGGCATAGAACGTATAAAGCAACATGCCATCAACAAGACTGTGGGCCGTGTTCATCAGGCCATGGAAGCTTTTATTCATAACATGAACACCATCCATAGCCGCGGTGGAAACCAAGTGGTATTCAGCAGTATAAACTATGGTACGGACACCAGTGCAGAGGGTCGTTGCATCATCCGCGAACTTCTGCGTAGCACATACGAGGGTGTGGGCAACGGCGAGACGGCCATTTTCCCCATTCAGATATGGAAGAAGAAGAGCGGTGTGAGCTATTTGCCTACTGACCGCAACTACGACCTTTACAAGTTGGCCTGTCAGGTGACGGCACGTCGTTTCTTCCCCAACTTCATCAATCTGGACGCCACCTATAATTATCATGAGAAATGGCAGGCTGATGATCCGGAACGCTACAAATGGGAGTGTGCCACAATGGGCTGCCGTACGCGTGTGTTTGACAACCGTTTTGGAGAAAAGACCAGTATTGGCCGCGGAAACGTATCATTCAGTACCATCAATATTGTGCGCATGGCCATTGAATGCATGGGCATAAAGAATGAGGATGACCGCATTGCTGCCTTCTTTGCAAAACTTGACAATATGCTCCAGGTAACGGCACAGCAGCTTCATGACCGTATGGAATTCCAGAAGACAGCCTATGCCAAGCAATTCCCGTTGGTAATGAAGGTGCTTTGGAACGGTTCGGACAAGCTGGGGCCGAATGACACTATTGCATCTGTAATCAACCAGGGAACGTTGGGTATAGGTTTCATCGGACTGGCCGAATGTCTTGTGGCGCTGACCGGAAAACATCATGGAGAATGCGAAAAGTCGCAGGAGTTGGGACTGAAGATTATCACCTATATGCGTGACCGCATTAACGAATTCAGCGAGAAGTATCAGCATAATTACAGCGTATTGGCCACTCCTGCCGAAGGCCTGAGCGGACGCTTCACCAAGATAGACCGAAGAGATTTCGGTGTGTTGCCTGGCATTACAGACCGCGACTACTATACCAACAGCAATCATGTGCCTGTCTACTACCAGTGTACCGCATTGCACAAGGCTCAGATAGAAGCCCCATACCATGCGCTTACCGGCGGCGGCCACATTTTCTATGTGGAAATAGACGGTGACGCCACCCATAATCCCGAGGCGGTGATGCGCATTGTGGACATGATGCACGAGTATAACATCGGTTACGGTAGCGTGAACCATACCCGCAACCGTTGTATGGACTGCGGTTATGAGAATGCGGAAAAGGAGATGAAGCAATGCCCCAAGTGCGGCAGCGAGAATGTCGACCGCTTGCAGCGCATTACAGGTTATCTGGTGGGCACAACCGACCGTTGGAACAAGGGCAAGCTGGCCGAACTCAACGACCGTGTAATACATGGCAATTAGGCTGTTGGACATCCTGCACGACACCACGGTGGATGGCCCTGGTTTCCGCACAAGCATCTATTGTGCGGGCTGTGGCCACCACTGTCCGGGCTGTCACAATCCGCAATCGTGGGATTTCTCTGCCGGATATGATGTGGAAATAGACCAGCTCATGCAGGATATCAAGAATGACCCATTTGCCGATGTCACATTCAGTGGCGGGGATCCCTTTTTCCAAGCCGAAGAGTTTGCCGCATTGGCTGTGCGTATCAAGGCCGAGACCGCAAAGACTATCTGGTGCTATACCGGCTACCTTTATGAACGGCTGCTGGAAATGCCGTCCTGCCGAAGGCTTTTGGAACAGTTGGATGTACTGGTTGACGGCCCTTTCATCATGGCACAACGCGATGAAGACCTCCTGTTCCGGGGCAGTACCAACCAGCGCCTCATAGATGTGCAGGCCAGCCTTAAGACCGGCAATGTAGTGCTTTGGCAAAGAGAAACCTTGGGTTTGCTATAAGGACAGTCTATATAATATAATAATGTACAAAAGCAGAAAAGGATGTTTGTCGGATATGGCAAGCATCCTTTTCTTATAGCATTGCAAGGGCATCCGTCTGGGGTAGGGGAATCCCCATCAACAAGGATGATCTATATGGCTTGAAGAACGCAGTATTGCAACAAAGTTGGAACGCTGTGCTTAAATTGTTGTAGCACAGTGCTATAAAAGTTTTTTCTCTGTGGTGAAAGTTTTGTTTCAGCTGCTGAAACATATATTTCAGCAGCTGGAATATGTATTCCAAGTGCTGAAACATGTGTTCCATGGGCTGGAACAAACTTTTTACCGTTGACAAAAAACTTTTTCTGTTAATAGAAGAAACAATTTCACTGGTGTCTGACAAGAATTTGATAAGAGTGGTTTTTCAGGGGCGATGGTATTAGATGGTTATTGTCCGTTTCTTATGAACGTTCCCTGAATGAGTTGAATATCACGACGCTCAATGATGTATGTGGGGCTGTTCCTTTGTTTGGGGGTGGCTATAATAAATCAGAACAAGCCATTTATAATCGTCGGCCGGATTATAAATGGCTTGTTGTGCAGTGAAATTGGGATGGAACTATCGGATGAAAGCTCTTTCAAGATCCTGTGAAATGTTTATCATGAAGTCGCCCATGTGCTCATATACGTTCACTATGTCCATGTAATAGACGCTGGCGAGATAGTTCTTGTCATTCCTGTCTATGTCTTCTATGACTGCGTTCCGGAGGTCGTTCCTGAGATTGTTGAGACGGTCTTCTGCATTGTATGCATTTGATATGTCTGTCAGTTGGCCTTTGTGAACTGCATTTAAATTGGCTATCATGGCATCGTATGCATCGTTTACGGCATTGGCCATAGCATTCAGATTGTTGATTATGTCTGGGGTAAAGTCTTTCTTGCGGATGTTTTTCCTTGAGAGTATTCGGCTGATGGTTTCTCCCGAATCGCCCAAAGATTCCAGCTCGCCGATAATCTTATACATGGCCTTTATCTTGCGTGATGTGCTCTCGCTGATTTCTCCGGCCGAAACCCCGTTGAGGAATGTGGCAATTTCATATTCAATATGGTCCGAAATCTCTTCGTACTTTACGAGCTTTTCTTTCAGCTCTTCCAACTTTCTGGGCTCGTTCTCGTTGATGGCTGCCTGTGCGTAAGCAGCTCCCTTCTTTGAGATTTGGGCAAAATGAATAATCTCGTTAAAGGCTTGCTCTACAGCCAGCTCGGGTGTGGCAAGCGGACCGGCTGAGATGTATTGTAGCCTGAAGACTTCCTTTTCCTTGTTTTCCGAACTGCGGATAATACAGCTGACGACTTTTGCTATCAAGCCGGTGAACCAAACCAGTATCAGGGTGTTGATAAGGTTGAATAGCGTATGGAGCATTGACAGTCCGTACAGAGCGGCTGTGCCTTCTGGTGATGTTGGCCCTGAAACGCTGAAGCCTTCGGCTGCAGGGTTGGGCAACCCGAAGACCGTTTCGGTAACGGTGCCTACGAGCCGTAAGAACGGATAGAACAGAATCAGCGCCCAAAGCACTCCGAACAAATTGAAGATGGTGTGAGACATGGCTGCACGCTTGGCTTGTGTGTTACCTACAGATGCTGCTATGTTGGCTGTAATGGTTGTTCCGATATTCTCGCCCAATACCATGGCGCAGGCCATGCCGAAGGGAATCCATCCCATGCTCAGCATGATGAGTGTGATGGCCATTGTGGCCGAAGATGACTGCAGGACCAGAGTGAGCACTGTGCCAAAGGCCAGGAACAGCAATACGGAGCCAAAGCCGTGGGCCGACCATGTGCGTACAAATTCCAGTACTTCCGGTGTCTGTCTGAGGTCGGGGACAGATTCCTTCATAAATGAAAGTCCCAGGAACAGAAGGCAGAATCCGACTATCAGTTCGCCGATATTCTTGCGCTGGTTTTTCTTTGAGTTTGAGAAGAGAAATCCGAACAGCATCATAGGGACGGCGAGGATGGAAATGTCTGCCTTGAACCCCAGCCAGGCAACCATCCATGCTGTAATCGTTGTGCCGATATTGGCGCCCATGATAACTCCGATGGCTTGTACCAGAGTGAGTAGCCCTGCATTGACAAAGCTTACCACCATTACGGTGGTGGCCGACGAAGACTGGATTATGGCAGTAATGCCCATGCCGGTCAGTACTCCCTTTAATGGATTGGATGTCATTGCGGACAAAAGTCCTCTTAACCGCTCTCCTGCAGCTTTCTGCAGTCCCGAACTCATCAGATTCATTCCGTAAAGGAACATTCCCAATGCCCCTAACAGTGTAAATACTTGCATTATATTCATAAAATCATAGAATTTTAACACTGCAAAAGTAGGGGTAGATTGTTTCATAAACGTTTCAAAATGGTTAGGCTTTGATTAAAGATGCTAAACCCTTAATGGCTGCCCCAAATATTACATTTTTGTTAAATGTCTTTCCGTATGGTCGCCGATTCCGTTTTTCTCCGTAATTTTGTGCCGCTGTTATAATATAAATATATATAAGGTATGGCCGTAGAACGTATATTGATAGTGGATGACGAGGAAACTTTGTGTGAGGTGCTGAGACTTAATCTGGAAAACGAAGGTTATGACGTGGATATAGCCTTCAGTGCCGAACAGGCTCTGGGTTATGATCTGAAAGAATATTCGCTGATTCTCCTTGATATTATGATGGGGGAAATCAGCGGCATTAAAATGGCCAAGATGATGAAGGCGGATGTGACCACCGCCCACATACCCGTTATTTTCTGTACGGCGCGTGATACGGAGGATGATATGGTGATGGGGCTGAACCTGGGCGCTGATGATTACATAGTAAAGCCCTATACCATCCGTAATGTAATAGCACGGGTAAAGAGTGTGCTGAGACGCACCTCAAGCCATAATGGCCATGTGCAGGCAGAGAAGCCGCACACCCTGAAAGTTGAAGGCCTGTGCCTGGATCTGGAGTTCAAGCGGTGTACGGTGGACGGCTCTGAGATTAAACTTACGCGCAAGGAGTTTGAACTGCTTGCCTATCTGATATCCCATAGAGGAAGTATATGCTCCCGCGAACAGTTGCTGAGCCGCGTGTGGAGTGAAGAGGTGGTGGTGCTTGACCGCACCATTGATGTGAACATTACCCGTTTGCGTGCCAAAATAGGGGCATATAGCAAGTATATTGTAACGCGTTCCGGTTATGGCTATGGTTTCAGGGATTAGGATGTCCTTCCACAGGCAGCTTTTTGTGTTGTTGCTTACCATATCGTGGTCTATTATCCTGTGCTTTATCGGGTTTCAGTATTTGCGTGAAAAGCAGTATAAGTCGGCCTTCCTTAATGCGCAGCTCCAATTGTATAATCGTTATATCCTTGAAGCTGTGCAGAGCGGACTATCGTACGAGGAATATATTGCTGTGCACGAGAAGCCATTTGACGACCTTCGTGTGTCTATAATAGCCCTCGACGGTTCTGTGATTTATGACAATATGATACCTCTGGACTCTCTTGACAATCATCGGTACCGCCCCGAGGTTGAAAGTGCTTTGAGGGATGGTGTAGGGTATCGTATCGGGCGTCTGTCCGCAAGTGACGGACGCGAGTATTTTTATTCTGCCACCAGAGGGGAGCGGGTGATAATGCGGACAGCCATTCCGTATTCTTCCGCTCTTCGTGAATTGTTGAAGGCGGACTGGTCTTTCTTGGGTATAATGATTGCCATCAGTTTTGTAATGAGTGTGTTGGCCTATTTTGCCACTCGGCGTATTGGGAAAACCATAGAGCGCCTGAACCGGTTTGCAGACAAGGCCAAGAATGGCGAATCCTTTGATGAGAAGGAGCCCTTCCCGAACGATGAACTTGGCTCCATATCCAACCATATTGTGCAACTTTATGCCCAATGGCAACAGACTATAAAGGACAGAGACCTTGAACACGAGGTGGCCATGCGTGAAGAGCAGGAGAAAATACGTATCAAACGCCAATTGACCAATAATATCAATCACGAACTAAAGACACCGGTTGCCTCCATCGGAGTGTGTCTTGAGACCCTGCTTTCCGGGATAAACCTGAGTGAGGAGAAAAAACAGGAACTCATAGAGAGGTGTTATACAAACAATGAGCGTTTAAGGCGGTTGTTGAGCGATGTATCCCTGATTACTAGAATGGAAGACGGCAGTGCGATTATAGGAAAGGAAAAAATAGAACTCAATGAAATATTGGCGGAGATTGCAGACGAACTGGATGTGATGCCCGAAGATGAACGTATGACGTTGCATGCAGATTTCAGTGAACGGGTAGTAATAGAAGGCAATCTTTTGCTCGTAGGTTCCATCTTCCGTAATCTTACCGAGAATTCAATGGCCTATTCGGGGGGTAAAAACATATTCATCTCACTTGTCGGGAACAATGATTATGAATGCCGCATCCGATTTGAAGATGACGGATGTGGCGTGGAGGAACAGGAGTTGCCACGTTTGTTTGAAAGATTCTATCGTGTGGATAAAGGCCGTTCACGCAAAAAGGGCGGTACGGGTCTCGGACTTGCCATTGTGAAGCATGCCGTTCAGTTTCATGGCGGGAAAATAGTAGCCAGTAACCGTCCTGGGGGAGGTTTGCGCTTTGATTTCTCATTGGGCAAACTGTCCGTAGAGTCGCATAACGCTTAGTAGGCGTAACGCTTACAACTCTGACCGCACATCGGTTCCCCACATCAGTTTGGTGCGCAGGGTGTGGAAGTAAGAACCCCGTGAGCGTTTGAGCACATGGACACGGTAGAGAGCCTTGCGTATGTAAAGGCTTGTTTCCTCGGTACACGATTCGCTTCGTCCGTCTATGGCTACCAGAAAGTTGTGGTTCCGGCTTTCTATGGAAAGTTCTATTTCCATGTCGTCGCTCAGAGTGATAGGGCGTGCGGACAGACTGTGGGGCGAAACCGGAGCCAGGCCCATGATGTGGCTGTCCGGCGCCATGATGGGACCGCCTACGCTGAGGGCATATCCGGTACTGCCGGTGGGAGTGTTGATGATAAGTCCGTCAGCCTGATAGGTGGTAAGGTATTCGCCGTTGATGTCTACGCGTATGCTGATCATGCTGGAGCTGTCCCGTTTGAGCACGGCCACTTCGTTAAGGGCGTATGGGTAGATCCTTGGACTTCCCTTCGAATAGGTGACCTGCAGCACGCTGCGCGATTCGGTGCGTAAAGTGCCGTCGTAAATTTGCGCAATGGCGTCTTCTATCTCTTTCGGAGAGAAGTCGGACAGAAAGCCCAGGCGTCCCATGTTGATACCCAGGATCGGGATTTCTTTGTTGCCCACTCTGCGGGCAGCCTCCAGAAATGTGCCGTCGCCTCCCATACTGATGGCTATGTCCGCTTCAAAATCGGTGCCTTGTATGAGCTTGTTGGGACAAAGGCTGATTTCCAGCTCATTGGTGAGGAAGTCATAAAGAGACCGGTCTATCATGATTTCGGCATTGCGCTCCTTGAGCAGGGAAAAAAGAGTCTGTATGGCGTGAGACTTTTCCCCTTGGAATATATTCCCAAATATGGCAAATCTGAGTGGGCTGTTCATATTTTTGTTCTCTTTTGGCAGACAAAGTTAATGATTTTTCTTAACTTTGCAGTGTGGAATTATAAAAATCCAAAACGAATATGACAAAATTAAGTGTGAATATCAATAAAGTGGCCACAATTCGCAATGCTCGAGGCGGAAATAATCCCGATGTGCTAAAGGTGGCACTGGACTGCGAGCGCTTTGGGGCACAAGGAATAACCGTGCATCCGCGCCCCGATGAAAGACACATACGATATAAAGATGTATATGACCTGAAGCCGAGGCTGACCACCGAATTCAACATTGAAGGCCAGCCGTGCGAGGCTTTTGTAGATCTGGTGTGCAAGGTGCAGCCCGCCCAGGTTACGCTGGTGCCGGACGCGCCAGGACAAATAACAAGCAATGCCGGTTGGGACACCAAACAGAACCTGGACTTCCTGACAGAAGTGACGGAACGTTTCCACGGCAGAGGCATCCGTGTGAGCATTTTTGTGGCAGCGGATGAAGAGATGGTGACCTATGCCGCTAAGGCGGGCGCTGACCGCGTAGAACTTTATACAGAGCCTTATGCCTCTTTGTACGGCAAAGACCCGGAAGCCGCCGTAGCGCCTTTTGTCAAGGCGGCGGAAAAGGCAAAGTCGCTGGGACTGGGACTGAATGCCGGCCATGACCTGAGTCTGGAGAATCTGGCTTACCTGCACGAGCGGATACCGTATATAGATGAGGTAAGCATTGGTCACGCACTCATCTGCGATGCCCTGTATCTGGGATTGGAGACGACAATCCAACGTTATCTGGAATGTCTCAGACATTAGTAGAAACCTTTTAAAATGATATACTTATGATTTACGTTTTTTTGGCAACGGGATTTGAAGAGATTGAAGCTCTTACACCAATTGATATTATGCGCCGAGCCGGCTTGGAAGTGGTAACCGTCTCTGTGACTGGAGATAAGACAGTTGTGGGAACGCATGGCGTACCAGTGACGGCGGACATCTTGCTTGGCGAGGCAGACTTTGCCGCAGCGGAAATGCTCGTATTGCCCGGAGGTCTGCCCGGTTCCACCAATCTGGATGCATGTGCAGAATTGCGCAAGGGAATCCAGACTGTTTATGAGGCCGGAAAGCCTTTGGCTGCAATCTGTGCCGCACCGATGGTGTACGGACACATGGGCCTGCTCAAGGGAGTGCGTGCCACTTGCTATCCCGGTTGCGAATCGCACATGGAGGGTGCCGTATATACAGCCAGTATCGTGGAGCGGGACGGCCAGTTCATTACAGGCCGGGGTCCGGCTGCAGCGTTCGAGTTCGGCTATGCCTTGACAGACCGTATGTTGGGCGAAGGAGCCAGCCAGGCGTTGCGCGACGGAATGATGTATTCGCAGTTGATGGGCTAATGGAGCGATATGTGGTAATTGTGGCCGGAGGAAAGGGCTTGCGTATGGGAACCGACATTCCCAAGCAGTTCCTCCTTCTGCAGGGGCGGCCGGTGCTGATGCATACGATTGATGCGTTCAGACGTACATATGCAGACATACATATTATATTGGTGCTTCCGCGCGAGCAGCAGGACTACTGGAGGTCTTTGTGCGAACAATATGAATATGGAGCGGATTTCGAGGTTGCAGACGGAGGTGAAACACGCAACGAGTCTGTCCGAAACGGTCTGGCACTGATTCCCGATGGGACGGAAGGCATAGTGGGAGTGCACGATGGTGTGCGCCCTCTTGTGTCATCGGAAACCATTTGCCGGTGCTACGATGCTGCTGCACAGACCGGTGCGGCCATTCCGGTTGTGCCTGTGGTTGAAACGATACGTCGTATTATGCCCGAAGGGGATAGCGTTACGATGAACCGCGATCTCTACAGACTGGTGCAGACTCCGCAGGTCTTTAGTGTGAGCCTGCTGAAGAAGGTTCATGAAGAATGTGCGTCTTATTCCTTTACGGACGATGCCTCCATGCTTGAGGCGGTGGGGCATCCCGTAACTTTGGTTGATGGTAACCGCGAAAACATTAAACTGACCAGTCCGGCGGACATGAAAATGGCTGAAGGTATGATGTAGGTCGTAGAAATCCATAGGAGAGGGATGCATGAGAGACCTGAAAACCACGGACATAGTCTATCTCCCTGGGGTGGGGCCGGCCAGGAGCAAGTTGCTTAAGGAACAACTGAATGTGCATACCTGGCACGACCTTTTGTACTACTTCCCCTACAAGCATATAGACCGCACCCGCCTGTACCAAATCAACGAGCTCACTTCGGATATGCCGTTTGTGCAGGTGAAGGGCAGGTTTCTGAGCTTTGAGGAAATGGGGGCCGGAAGGAAAAGGCGTCTTGTGGGGCACTTTACGGACGGCCAGTCGCTGATGGACCTGGTCTGGTTCAATGCCACAAAATACATTACCAAGACAATAAAGCTAAACCGCGACTATATCATATTTGGCAGGCCTAATGTGTATAACGGAAGGCTGCAGGTGTCGCATCCTGATGTGGACCCGGCCGAATCCCTCTCATTGGGGAAAATGGGGATGCAGCCCTATTACTCCGTTACGGAGAAGATGAAAAAGGCCGGTCTCAGTTCGCGTTCGCTGGAACATTTTACCCAGACGCTCTTTCAGCAGATGCAGGAGCCGGTTGGAGAAACGCTTCCCGAATACCTTGTACGGCGTATGTATCTGATGCCGCTCGGCCAGGCGCTAAAGTCCGCCCATTATCCCGAAACGGCAAACGAACTGTCCCATGCCATGCTCCGCCTGAAGTTTGAGGAGCTTTTTTATGTGCAGCTGTCAATCTTGCGTTATGCCCGTGAAAGGCATTCCCTCCGGAGGGGAATTTATTTTCCTCGCGTGGGAGAAAATTTCCACACCTTTTACAGCCGCTATCTGCCCTTTCCGCTGACCGATGCCCAAAAACGCGTTATCCGTGAAATGAGAACGGACATGGGGAGCGGCAGACAGATGAACCGTCTGCTGCAAGGCGATGTAGGCAGCGGAAAAACGCTGGTGGCGCTTTTGCTCCTTCTCATAGCCGTGGATAATGGCTGTCAGGGTTGTCTGATGGCGCCGACGGAGATTCTGGCCGAACAGCATTTGGATACGTTCCGTTCTTTGCTGAAAGACATGCCGGTAAGGGTGGAGTTGCTTACCGGAATGGTCAAGGGAAAGCGTCGGAATGCTGTATTGGAGGGCTTGAGAAGCGGTGAAGTCAGTATTCTTATCGGTACGCATGCCGTCATTGAAGATGCGGTAGAGTTTAAGCGCCTGGGCTTGGTCGTCATTGACGAACAGCATCGCTTTGGCGTGGCGCAACGTGCCAGATTGTGGAAGAAAAACACGGTGGCGCCCCATGTACTGGTGATGACTGCCACCCCCATACCCCGTACGCTGGCAATGACGCTTTATGGCGACTTGGACGTTTCTGTTAT
This sequence comes from Bacteroidaceae bacterium, assembly GCA_017935785.1. Taxonomy (GTDB): domain Bacteria; phylum Bacteroidota; class Bacteroidia; order Bacteroidales; family Bacteroidaceae; genus Physcousia. Next base: position 108,043 of record JAGBGU010000068.1, on the reverse strand, counting down.
CGATCAGTTGCCGCCCGGCCGCAAGCCGGTTAAGACGCTTCATTGGTATGACAATGCTACTGATGGCTTGTACAGGGACATTCACAAGCAAATCCAGCAAGGGCGCCAGGTCTATTTTGTCTATCCGCTCATAAAGGAAAGCGAAAAGATGGACCTGAAAAATGTGGAGGAGGGATATGCGCATTTGCAAAAGGTGTTTCCGGATTATCATGTGGGTATGGTGCACGGACAGATGAAGGCGGTGCAGAAAGAGGAGGAGATGCGGAAATTCGTTTCGGGCCAGACGCAGATACTTGTAGCCACAACGGTAATAGAAGTGGGGGTGAACGTCCCCAATGCATCTGTAATGGTCATTCAGAATGCCGAGCGTTTCGGGCTGTCACAACTGCATCAGCTGCGAGGCCGTGTGGGGCGTGGTGCCGACCAGTCTTATTGCATATTGGTGACAAATTATCAGTTGGGCAAAACCTCAACCAAACGTGTGCAGATAATGACCGAGACAAATGATGGCTTTGAGATAGCCGAAGCCGATTTGAAACTGCGCGGCCCTGGCGATTTGGAGGGAACCAAGCAGAGCGGTATGGCATTTGACCTGAAACTGGCCAATCTGGCGCGTGACGGACAGATAGTGCAACTGGCCCGTGATGCGGCCGCCCAGGTCCTTGATGAAGACCCGGATTTGCAGCGTCCCGAAAACGTTTTGCTCAAGAAAACGCTTGATGAACTTCGTGCAAATGAAATGAACTGGAGTTCAATCTCATAAAATGCGGGAAAATATAGAAATATTATAAGAGAAAAGTTGGTTAATTCCTTATTTTTCATTAACTTTGCAGCCGAAAAGTGTTAAAAATATCTTATTTAGGCAGAAAAACAGGAACGAAAAGTAGATGGAAAGAACATTAGTTTTGCTTAAACCCAGTACAATACAACGTGCATTGATAGGCGAGATTGTCAGCCGGTTTGAAAAGAAAGGACTTCGCATAGCCGGCATGAAAATGATGCAGCTAACTGATGAGATTTTGGACGATCATTATGCACATTTGATAAAGAAACCGTTCTTCCCTCTTCTTAAAGCCTCAATGATGAAGACTCCTGTGATAGCAATGTGTCTGGAAGGAGTGGATGCCATAGCTGTTGTGCGTTATATTACCGGTTATACCAACGGTCGCAAGGCAGATCCCGGAACAATCCGCGGAGACTATTGTATGAGCAACCAGCAGAACATTGTGCATGCGTCTGACTCGCCCGAGGCTGCAGTTCAGGAACTCAACAGATTTTTCCGTCCCGAGGAAATCTTTGATTTGGGCGATTTGAATATGGACCGTTTGTATGCTGTAGATGAGGCATAATAGAGAAAACTGATACAGATGAATTTTATAAAGAACATAAGAACAGGCTTTCTATTGGCGGTAATGGCATTTGCCAGTGCTCCGGTTTGCGGACAGGACTTGTTGGCTGATGTGGCTCCGGTAGACAGCAAAATGCGTGCAATCGACAGTTTGGAACTCAACCGTTTGGTGGATGCGGAACGGCTGTGGGATTTGGACAACCCCGCAGGGGAATTGTATACAAGCTGGGACAATAAGAGCGTGCGTGTTACCGGCCTTGAACTTCCGGCTGAATACAAGATAGATTTGCGCCAATTCTGTATGCCTACAGAAAGCCGCAAGGTAACAAGCCATTATGGCTATCGTCGCAGATTCCGCCGTCAGCACTACGGAACTGACATCAAGGTGTATGTGGGCGATACCATCCGTGCTGCCTTCAGCGGTAAGGTGCGTATAGTGGCTTACGAAGGAAAGGGGTATGGACGTTATATCGTGATGCGCCACCCCAATGGCCTTGAAACTGTTTACGGCCATCTGAGCAAGCAATTGGTAAAGGAAAACCAAATAGTAAAGGTGGGCGAACCCATCGGACTTGGCGGTAATACAGGACGAAGCACCGGTTCACATCTGCACTTTGAAACCCGTTTCATGGGACATTTTATCAATCCTGAGAAGTTGTTCAATTTTGAGGCGCAGGATATTCTTGGCGACTATTATGTATATCGTTCTTCCGGTAAGGGAGTACTGCTGGCCGAACACGACATTGTTGGCGGAGAGAGCGAAATGTCTGAACAGGAAGCCGCTGCATTGGCCAAGGCTGAGGAAAGCCAGGGATTCCAGCAGAAGAAGATTCAGGAGCGTACTGCCAACCGCGGCAAGGTGCATCGTGTAAAGAAGGGTGACAGCCTGTATATCATTGCAAAGAAGTATGGCACAACGGTAGAAAAACTGTGCAAGCTTAATAACATTTCCAAGCGTACTACGCTGCGTCTGGGACAGATTATCAAGTGTTCATGATTGCTGCATAACCAGTGATTTATTGTAATAACAAACATATAGGATAAAAGGTCGCCCAATGGCGGCCTTTTTTCTTGGGAAAGGGAGCCTTGCATTCAATAAAAATTATTAACTTTGTACCCAAATACCGCATAGGCAATATTTTTGAGGCGACTATGGCCTATCGGTTGAAAATTTAAGGGTGAAAGCCATAAAGGAATTTCATATTTCTATAAAGACAAAAAGTTATGGAGACGCGTGAACAATTTGAAAACATAATGGCCGAGTGCCGTTCGTTATTTGCAAAAAAACTGCATGATTATGGTGCGGCCTGGCGTATTATGCGTCCTTCTTCACTTACTGACCAGATATATATCAAGGCAAACCGCATACGCAGTCTTGAAACCAAGGGGGTGGCTCTTGTTGACGAGGGTATCCGCCCGGAATTTGTAGGAATAGTGAACTATGCCATAATAGGACTGATTCAGCTGGAACTGGGTTATGCCGAAGCTTCTGACGACATGAACGAGGAAGAGGCACTTGCGGCATACGACAAACATGCCCAAAAGGCGTTGAACCTTATGCTCCGCAAGAATCACGATTATGATGAGGCTTGGCGCGGGATGCGTGTGAGCAGCTATACGGACCTGATCCTGATGAAGATATTCCGCACCAAGCAGATAGAGTCGTTGCATGGTGAGACTCTGGTTTCAGAGGGTGTTGACGCTAATTACATGGACATGATGAATTATGCAGTCTTTGGCCTGATAAAACTGACGTATGGCGAGAAGTAACAACAGGTTTTGGAGAAGAATGCGGTGGGTTGGAGTCAACCTGTGCCGTATGCTACTGTCTTTGACGTTTGTACTTTCGGGTATCGTCAAGCTGATAGATCCTGTTGGCACGCAATACAAAATAGAAGATTATGCCCAGGCTTTTGGCCTGGCTGCGCTTGTCTCCGGTTTTGTGCCTCTTCTCCTGTCTGTTTGTCTGGCGCTGGTTGAATTTGATTTGGGCATCTGTCTCTTCTATGGCTCTCACAGAAAACGGGCATCGCGCGGAAGTCTGTTGTTTCTGGCGCTGATGACGCCTTTTACATTGTATCTGGCACTTGAAAATCCGGTTTCTGACTGCGGCTGTTTCGGAGACGCATGGACATTGACCAACTGGCAGACGTTCTACAAAAATCTGTTACTGCTTGCGGCGGCGGTTGTAGTGGTTTGGTATTACCGTTTAATGACCCGCTTCGTGCTTGAGCGTAACCAGTGGATTATTACGCTATATTCAAAGGTGTTCGGCTTTGTGTTCGTCTGCATAAACCTTTACGGACTGCCTGTCTGGGATTTCCGCCCCTACCATATCGGTGCAGACCTTCTTCAGAAAATGGAGCTGGATACGGACAGTGCTGCGCTCGAAACCTACTTCCTGATGGAAAAGGATGGTGTGCAGCGAGAATTCAGTCTGGAGAACTATCCGGACAGTTCGTGGACTTTTGTGGATTCGAGGACGGTGAATATGCAGGAGGCCGCATCAGAACTTCCCGAAATAACCGACTTCAGGATGCTCCGCCTGGAAGACAATGAAGACATTACAGAAGCGTTTCTGCGTGACAGTACATACAAATTCCTGTTGATTGCACCGCATTTGGAGAACGCTGATGACGGAACAATGGACCGCATAGCCGGCGTGCACGACTATTGTCTGACACACGGCTACCCCTTTTACTGCCTTACCGCCAGCGGAACGGACGCCATAAGCCGATGGAACGAAATGACCGGAGCGGAATATCCTTATTGCCACACGGACGATGTTGTGCTGAAGACGATGATACGTTCCAATCCCGGACTTATGCTTTTACGCGGCAGTGTGGTGATAAACAAATGGCCCAACACTAAGCTGCCCGCGGTTGACGCCCTGAATGCACCGCTTGAGCAGCTGGACATATCAAACCCGCCGATTGAAAGCAAGCTGAAGAGGGTGCTCCGCATTCTGCTTTGGTATATTCTGCCCCTGTTGGCCGTAACCATAGCGGACCGCTTGTGGCTGGGAAAGAAAATGAGAGAATTACACAGACATAGAGTTTAATTTTTTAAAGCAAAAAAAATGAGAAAGAAAATTGTAGCAGGAAACTGGAAGATGAACAAGAACCTGCAAGAAGGTGTAGCATTGGCTACCGAGTTGAAGGATGCTTTGGCCGCTGAGAAGCCCAACTGCGAAGTTATCATCGGTACTCCTTTCATTCATTTGGCTACCGTGAGCGAACTGCTCAAGGACAGCGTGATTGCCGTGAGCGCTGAAAACTGCGCCGACAAGGCTTCAGGCGCCTACACCGGTGAGGTTAGTGCCGAGATGGTAAAGAGCACTGGTGCAGAGTATGTAATTCTGGGCCACTCTGAACGTCGCGAGTATTACAACGAGACTCCCGAAATTCTGAAGGAGAAGGTAGACCTGGCTTTGGCAAACGGTCTGAAGGTTATCTTCTGTATCGGCGAAAGCCTGGAGCAGCGCGAGGCCAACGAGCAGGAAGCCGTATGCAAGGCTGAACTGGCCGGAAGCGTATTCCACCTGACCGCAGAGCAGTGGGCAAATGTGGTAATCGCATACGAACCCATCTGGGCTATCGGTACCGGAAAGACTGCTACAGCTGAGCAGGCCGAAGAGATTCATGCCTATATCCGCAGCTGTGTGGCTGAGGTTTACGGAGCCGAGGTGGCTGACAACACCAGCATCCTCTATGGCGGCAGCTGCAAGGCCAGCAACGCCCCCGAACTTTTTGCCAAGCCCAATATTGACGGTGGTCTGATTGGCGGCGCTTCTTTGAAGGCAGCCGATTTCAAGGGTATCATTGACGCCTGGAACTAATATCCGCCGCGGTATATAATCCAATGATTATGCAGAGTGTCCGGTGTGCAAAGGACATGCCGGGCTCTCTGCAAATTTAAAACAAGATATAAAAACATTACGCCCCTCTATTTCAAAAAAGGATTTATGTGTAAATTAAAGTTTCTTTCTTTTATACTTCTGCTTCAGTTTTCTGCCGCAACTTTCGCTCAGGAACTATATACAGATTATCTGCAAAAGGAAAAGCCTGGCCGCGGAACCATTGTGCTGCACCAGAGCAAGGCCATTACCGACTTGGTAAACGGTCTGTTCAGGAAGACTGCAGGAAGCAGGAATACGGCAGGCAGTGTGGCCAAGGCAGATTCCATCATACGGACCGGAGCACAGGATGAGGCCGACAGTCTGGCCGGTGCCGCGCCCGTTCTGGGACAGCGTGTGCGTGCCAACGGTTACCGCATACAGGTGTTCTCCGGCGGAAATTCAAGAGGAGCGAAGAACGAGGCCATGATGATAGGAAAGCGCGTAAAAGGCATTTTCCCGGACATAATGGTATATACGCAGTTCGTCAGTCCGCACTGGCAGTGCAGGGTGGGCGATTTCCGTACTTACGAAGAGGCCAACGACATGTTCATGCGACTCAAGGAGACACAAAGCTTCAAGGAGGCCGTGATTGTGAAGAGCAAGATAAACGTGTATTATTGAGCCTCAGCCTCCCGTTAGTATATAATATATATAATGTATTCTACTTTCGCGTGTAAATTAAATGTCCAAACAATTGTCATGCTGAACTCGTTTCAGCATCTGTCCGCGGTGAAGCCTTGCTCGCTGTGAGATCCTGAAACAAGTTCAGGATGACATTGGGGCAGACAGACGAAGGCGGGATACTATGCCTGGAGTTAATCTATATGCGATACTTTATTAATGTATAAGAGAAGAAATCCTTATTATGAAAACATCTGTTGAAACGGACAATGCCGTGCAGGATGAGCTGCAGATTCATGTGCGCAGAATACTTGAACTGATGGGTGAGGACCCGGAACGTGAAGGACTGTTGAAGACGCCCCAGCGCGTGGCGCGCGCAATGGCCACGCTGACCGGAGGCTATAGCCAAGACCCCATTGCTTTGCTCAATTCTGCCAAGTTTAAGGAGGACTATAGCCAGATGGTTATAGTGAAGGACATTAACTTCTACTCCCTGTGCGAACATCACATGCTGCCTTTCTACGGCCGTGTGCATGTGGCTTACATTCCCAACGGCTACATAACCGGGCTGAGCAAGATTGCCCGTGTGGTAGACTGTTTCTCGCACCGCCTTCAGGTGCAGGAACGCATGACATTGCAGATTCGCCAGGCCATACAGGAAGCGCTGCAGCCCTTGGGCGTGATGGTGGTTGTGGAGGCGCAGCACATGTGCATGCAGATGCGCGGTGTGGAAAAGCAGGGAAGCGTCACCACCACCAGCGACTTCTGCGGAGCCTTCAATCAGGCAAAGACCCGCGAGGAATTTCTCCAACTGATCAAGGAATAGCCTTCATGCAAGCTGCATTGCGCTACTAATGGCATAAGTAGTCCCATGCAAGCTGCATCGCGTTAAAAATAGCATTAGTAGCCTTCATGCAAGCTGCATCGCGTTACTAATAGCATTAGTAGCCTTCATGCAACGCTGCATCGTGTTACTAATGGCATAAGTAGCTCCATGCAAGCTGCATCGCGTTACTAATGGCATAAGTAGCTCCATACAACGCTGCATCGCGTTACTAATGGCATAAGTAGCTCCATGCAAGCTGCATCGCGTTACTAATGGCATAAGTAGCTCCATGCAAGCTGCATGAAATGTCCGATTGCGTTTTTTTGTGTATTGTGATTGGCGGCTTTTATCCCAAAACCCTGTCGCCGCACATTTTCGCCAGCATGCGCTCCACCTCTTTCTTTTCCTTGAACTCGTTCAGCAATGCCCTGTACCTTTCCTTGTCCTTCAGGATTTCGGGGTTCTTGGTCTGTGCCACCAGTTCCTTTATCTCCTGGCGGATGATGCTCAGCTTAAGGTCGGAGAGCAGATACTGAACCTGCTCGGCCAGCATGGTATCCGTGTCGGCGGACGTACCTGACTCGCCGTGGTACTTGCTCAGCTGTTCATGGTCGGTACACATGACGTAGGCTATATGGGCTATTTGTGCGTCGGGATGGTTCATGAAATAGGCCGCCGCCTGGAACTTCTCTTCGTTTATGCGTTCCATGGCCTCTTCCATAATCTTCATGTAAAGCGGCTCGCTCAGGGTGATCTCGTCCTGCTGCAGATTGTAATAGATGAATTCCGTCACGGAATACACCTGCTCGTTGTCTTCCTCGTCCTTGATGCAGAAAACCCTTCTTTCGCCGTTGCGGATAATCATCTGTATGAGCAGCCCTTCTTTTCTCCGGTCCTGTATGCGGGTGCCGCTGTCCGGGGCAATCGCGTGCTGTATGGCAGCGGGCTGTTCTGCCGGTGCCTCTCCTTCCGGCATGGCTTCTCCGGCGGCACGGCGGCGTTCTCTTTCCCTTTCCCTGGCCTGTTCTTCCAGATTGGCTCTTACCTGTTTGGTGACGGCATCCTGTATGAGCTTTTCTTCCAGCAGCGTGCTTTTGGCAGCCTGTCTGATGTATAGGGCGCGGGTTATCTCGTCCGGAATGTTGGCAATGCTTCTTACAATGCTGTTCACCATTTTGCTTTCGGCCTGCGGGTCGTTCTTGGCTTCGTCGGCCAGCAGCTTGCTTTTGAAGTGAAGAAAGTCAATCTGGTGCTCCTCAATGTATTGTTGGAATTCTGACGCGGAATGCTTGCGCCCGAAGCTGTCCGGGTCTTCGCCCTCGGGGAGCAGCAGCAGTTTCACGTTCATGCCGGCGGCCAGAATAAGGTCGATACCCCTTTCGCTGGCTTTTATTCCTGCGCTGTCGCCGTCGTATATTACTGTAATGTTGTTGGTAAGGCGCCGTATGATGGAAATCTGTCCCGGCGTAAGGGCTGTGCCCGATGAGGCCACCACGTTTTCCACCCCGTTCTGGTGCATGGCCATTACGTCTGTATATCCTTCCACCAGATAGCAGCGGTCTTTCTTGCTGATGGCCTGTTTGGCCTGAAAGAATCCGAACAGTTCGTTCCGCTTGCTGTACACAAGGCTTTCGGGCGAGTTCAGATACTTTACGTTAACGCCCTTGGTGGCCTTGTCCAATACGCGTCCGCCAAAACCTGCCACGCGTCCGCTCTGGCTGAAGATGGGCCATATCACACGGTTGCGGAAACGGTCTCTCAGCTGTCCGGTCTCTTCGTTCTTCAGGCAGAGTCCGGTTCCGATGCTCTGGCGTGTGTCCTTCTCGTCGGGTACGTTTATGAGGTATTTCTCCTGATACCCCTCGGCTATGGCCGTCTTGCCCATAGGGTTTTCCCGGTTGTCGGGGCAGTATCCCACCTGGAATTTCTTCAGAATGTCGTCCCGGAATCCTCTGGAACGGAAGTAGGCCAGTCCTATGGCTACCCCTTCGTCCGTTTCGTACAGCTGTTTCTGGAACCAGTTGTTGGCCCATTCGTTCACAATGAACATGCTGTCGCGGTCTGTCTGCACCTTCTTCTGCTCTTCGGTCTGCTCCTTTTCCTGTATGGGTATGCCGTATTTCTTGGCCAGATAGCGCAGTGCGTCGGGGTAGGAGAGTTGTTCGTGCTTCATGATGAAGTTGAGCGGACTGCCTCCCTCGCCACAGGCAAAGCAGTGGCAGATGTTTTTGGCCGGCGAAACCATAAACGAGGGCGTGCGGTCGTCATGGAACGGACAGAGTCCTTTCAGGTTTGCGCCGGCACGTTTAAGGGTAATGAAGTCGCTCACCACATCCACAATGTTGGCGGCCTCAATGATTTTGTCTATGGTAGCTCTGTCGATCATCTTCGTAAGTTAGAACAATAAAGAGGGTGTGCAGTGGTTGCTGTACGGCCTCTCGGGGGGTTACAACAGTGCAAATTTACATATTTTTTTCGGACTATATTGTGCTTTTTATAAAAATGAATGACTGTATTTTAGGCATCGGCAGTTTTGCCGCTCACTTTTTTGCCTCTTTATTTCTTTAATTAGTTTATTATGCTTACTTTTGCGTCCACTAATAGATATCGGACACAAATGAAACAATTTATTTCCACTTTGCGTTCTGCGGTCATGGCAGGTGTGTGTGTCGGTTTGGCCGGTTTCGGCTATTTGGCCGAGAAAAGCATTATCGGTGCAGTGGTATTCTCCTTCGGACTGTTGGCTGTGGTGGCTTATCGGTTGAAACTGTACACCGGAACGGCCGGCTTCTTCCGTCGCGGAGAGTTCGGACAGCTTATGCTTATTCTTTTGGGCAATATAGCGGGATGCCTGTTGGTGGCATTGCTGGCACGTTGCAGCCCCATGCCGTTGCAGCAGACTGCCCAGACAATTCTGGAGGGGCGTCTGGCTAACGGACCTTTGTTTGGCGGACTGCTTGCTGTGGGATGCGGCTTTATCATGACCACTGTCGTCACCTTTGCCCGTAAGGGAAATGTGCTTCCTCTGCTCTTTGGCATACCTTTGTTCATCAATTGCGGCTTCCCCCACTGTGTGGCCGATGCCTTTTATTATCTTTGTGTGCCGGTGGATTTTCTCCATGCAAACCTGCTTGCTGTAACGGTATTTTATCTGAGCATTGTCTTTGGTAACTTTGTTGGCTGCAACCTGTATCGTGCGGTTATGCGCGGCGAAGCCATTCTCTGATAAGCCTTTTTTGTTATGAATGCCTGTACTGAAAATCTTTCCCGATACAATTTTTCTGAATTGAATGATTGTTCAGAAGCGGAATTCGGACAGTTCCAAAAACTGATGGCGGCCCTGAGCAGCCGTTGTGTACTGACTGCGGAAGCTTTGAAGGCGGTAATCGCAAGTCCGGACGCCCGTCTCTATGTGCTCCGCAGCGAAGACCGTATTGTGGCCTGTGCCACATTGTGTCTCTTTGTTTCCCCTACCGGCCGCAAGGCAAGCATAGAGGATGTGGTGGTGCTCCCGGAATATCAGGGGCTGGGGCTGGGGCTTAAACTCATGCAATATGTGTTAGACCAGGCGCAGTCCTGGGCCCCCGTCACCTTACAGCTGACTTCGCGCCCTGCACGTGTGGCAGCCAATGCACTATATCAGAAATTAGGGTTTCGGCAAAAGGAAACCAACTTTTATACAATGAAACTGGAAAAGCTATGATCAAGAAAGACCTTACCCTGTTGGCCAAGGAAGATGTGTTTCATCTCATTGGCAAAGAATGGATGCTGATAACTTCCGGCACAATCAACCGTTTTAATACGATGACTGCCTCATGGGGCGGTATCGGCTGGCTCTGGAACAAGCCGGTAGCCTATATTTTCGTGCGTCCAGAACGTTACACTTACGAATTCATAGAGTCTGGTTCGCGCATCACACTTAGTTTTCTTGGAGAACAGCACAGGGCCATCCTGAATTTGTGTGGAAGCAAGTCCGGACGTGATATCGACAAGGTGAAGGAAACCGGCCTTATCCCTCATGAAACAGAACGTGGTGCCGTAGCCTTTGAACAAAGCCGCATCACACTGGATTGCCGCACCTTGTTCCGAGCACCCATGCAGGAATGTCATTTCCTGGACAAGGAGATTCACAAACGCTGGTACAATGACAAACCCGGCGGCTCCCTTCACATGATGTATGTGTTGGAGATAGAGGATGTGTACGGTCTTTGAGCAAACCAGTGTTAGTATTTATAAAAGGGCACATCTCGTTTGAGGCGTGCCCTTGTTTCGCAATATTCGTGTCTGGTTACCGCAACGGGAATTCGGTTATGCGGAGCGTGGTGCATCCGTAGGGGATGAGCTCAATTTCATATTCTCCGTCTTCGTAGTCCTTGCCTTGTTGGGTGTAGTAGCTGATGGGACCGCACGAGTTGCGGGCTACGTTCCATTCCTTCATGCGGATGGCCTTTGTCTTTAGCGTGATAGGAGCGTTGTCCGCATTCCAGGGGTAGGGGGCAATCTCTTCTTTCCTTATCACTTCAAACTGTTTTTCAGTCTGGTTCAGGTGATGGTGGCGCAGACCGTAGTTCCATGCCGATGGGCTGGTTACTTCGTAGTACCACGGACCGTATGTCTTGGCCTCTTCTTCAGAGAATTCCTTTTTCTTCCAGTTTTCCTGCATCTTCAGGGCATAGAGCAGGGGACCGCGTTCCACGCATACTCCGCCGCCGTACCATTGGGATGCCGTAACGTGCATGGGCAGCGAAAGCACCAGTTCGTCGCCTTGCTTCCATGTACGGTACACCACAGAGATTTGTCCGCCAGAGGTTTCCGCCTTCAGCGTGTCGCCGTTTAGGAGCAGGGCTGCGTCCTTACACCACGATGGAATGCGCAGATGCAGGGGGAAGGCAGCCTCTTTCTGACGTTTGTTGTCAAAGTTTATGGTAAATTTGACGCTCTCGTCAAAAGGATAGGCCGTTTCTTCCTTTATAGTTACGGGTATGCCGTCTGCCACGTTGGCATGAACCGTACTCGGACCGTATATCAGGGCGGCCACACCATGGTCGTCCGTGGCATACCATAGGTTCTGAACCAGTTTGGGCCAGCTCTGGTGCATGTTGCAGGTGCAGCAGGGATATCCGTTCAGAGTGCCGAAGATAAGATCCGTGTCGTTATGCGGTGTGCTGAACTGCCTCCAGTCCTTGGTTACGCTTATCTGGTTGGTCTGTTGGTAGTATTGTCTCGTCATAAAGTCATCATCGTGCTGTGTAGGCAGGGCATTGTATGCCACACGTTCCAGATGGTCTGCCCATTGCACGTCGCCCGTAATCTCCAGCATGCTTTCCAGCGAGAACATCATTTCAGCCGCAGTACAGAGTTCCGATCCCATGGTAGGTTCGCCAAAGCGGAGAAGCTCGTCGCCGCCCCACAGACCGGTGGGCAGACCAATGGTGTTGCGTATGGTGCGTACTGCCTTTTTGGGCGCTTCCAGATGTTTGGCATCCTTGCTCTGCTGATAATATACCGTCGGTTCCTTGAATCCTTGCGCCAGGTTCACGCAGTGCAGACTCAGCTGGCGGGTCAGAATCTCTCCGTCCAGGAAATAGTCCGTCCAGTTTGTACTTTGGCGGTGAATCAGATTGCCCAGTTCCAGCAGAAAGCGCTCGCCCGTAATGTTGTATAGCCAGTATACCACCTGCAGATTGTCACCTCCGCGCTGTTGTCCCCAGAAGGTCCAGTTGCCCAGCGGCTTTTGGGGAAGTTCCTTCAGCTGGTAACGGAAATATCGTGTCATGAACGGAATGACGCGTTCGTCTCCCGTAGCCATGTAATATTGCTGCATAATCTTCAGTACCACCATCCGTGGCCACCAGTCCTGGGCGTTGTTGCGCTGCAGCCCCGGTTCATAGTCGCGGTCCACCGTAGGGCCAAACTGTCCGCTCTCCTGCTGCGATGCCAATGTCCACTCAATCCAGGGTTGCACTTTCTGCTTAAGCGAGTCGTCATCCAGGATATAGGCCAGGGGCAACAGACCGTCAATCCAGTACGGCCCGCGTTCCCATGCATCGCCGTCGCCCCCCAGCCAGCAGTTGCGCGGTCCGCATACCGGTTCATATATCTTGTCCAGATGTCCGGTCAGGCCGCTCCTCATCCTTGTCAGCTGTTCTTGCATCCATCCTCCGGCTTCAATGTCGCCCAAGGGCAGAGCCATATAGGTCTTTGAGGCCAACGGATGCCGGTTGGCTATGTAGTTGCGGGATTGTTGCACTTCATCTTTCTTGGCGTTGGCGGGATTTGCCACGGCCATGCCTGCCATCAGCAGGATAAGGGATAATGTTCTATAGTTCATGATAAGCGTCTATGCAATGTTTACAACCACAAAGATACGTCTGATTTTTGATTCAGACAAATATTTCCAGCCCTATGTGTCTCTTTGCGTGATGATGGCATGGCTGACAATGTATCGTCAGAGGCTTGACAAAGTATTGTCGCGGGTTTGCCGATGTATTGATTAGGGTTAGGTAATGTTGCCCCTGTGAATTATCTGCATAAAGTAAAGATTGTGAGATTTTCGGCATTTTCTTGGAAATAAATTGTGAGATTTTCGGCAGGAAGTGCTAAAATTGTGAGATTTTCGGCATTTTCTTGGAAATAAATTGTGAGATTTTCGGCAAAGATATGTAGCTTTGCAATAGAATCAGACATTAATTAATAATGGAAAAGAAAATATTCAAACGTAAACTGTATAATAAAATGCTTCAATGGAAGCAGGAGCGTGATGGCAGTACGGCATTGCTTATCAAAGGGGCTCGTCGTGTTGGAAAATCCACTTTGGCTGAAGAATTTGCAAAGCGCGAATACGAATCATACATTTGCATTGACTTTACTGAGGCACCACAAGAAGTAAGGGATTTGTTCAGTGACATTTCAGACCTTGACAATCTGTTGTTTCGTTTGCAGTTCCATTATCAGAAGCGTTTGACAAACCGCAAGTCGGTCATCATATTTGATGAAATACAGAATTGTCCGATGGCTCGTCAGGCTGTCAGAAAGTTGGTAAAAGACCACCGTTATGACTATATTGAAACGGGTTCTCTTATTTCCATTAAAAAAAACATACAGGGCATACGTATCCCCAGTGAAGAGACAAGATTGACCCTTCATCCATTGGATTACGAGGAATTCAGGTGGGCGCTTGGTGATGAAGTGACCATCCCCATGCTTCGGGATGCATTTGAAAGAAAAATGTCTTTAAGCGATGGAGTTGTCCGTAAACTCTTGCGCGATTTCAGACTTTACATGCTCGTGGGTGGAATGCCCCAAGCCGTAAACTCTTATCTTGAATCAAACAACCTCAGTGTCGTTGATGCAGTGAAGCGGGAAATAATCGAACTTTATGCAGATGACTTCCGAAAGATTGACCCTACAGGGAAGATGACACGTATGTTCTATGCCATTCCTGGCCAATTGAACAGAAATGCCTCAAGGTATTTGATTTCCAGTGTTATTGAACAAGGGAAAAAAGACCGGATAGAAGAACTTTTGCAGGATATGGAAGATTCTCAGGTTGTACTTTTTTCCCATCACGCCAACGATCCGAATGTGGGTCTGTCCTTGCATGAAGATAGTAGCCAATATAAAATGTTCATGAACGATACGGGACTTTTCATCACATTGGCTTTTTGGGATAAAGACATAACCGAAAATATAATTTATCAGAAATTGCTCAGTGATAAGTTGTCTGCCGACCTTGGGTATGTATATGAGAATGTAATTGCCCAGATGCTGAAGGCCGCTGGCAATGAACTTTATTATCACACATGGCCCACAGAAAGCGGCAAGCACAATTACGAGATTGACTTCCTTCTTTCACGTGGCAGCAAGATTTGTCCTATCGAGGTAAAGTCGTCCGGATACAAGTCCCATGCATCGCTTGACGCTTTCCAAAAGAAGTTTTCCGGCAGAATCTTACATCGTTATTTGGTCTATACTAAAGATCTCAAACGAGAGAATGACCTTTTGATGGTTCCAGTCTTTATGTCCATGTTCTTGTAGAACCACCTTAATGAATCTTGGCGGCATAGTAAGCTCCCTGTTCGGTGGCCATCAGTTTGGGGTTGGGGACTATACCGACCCTGCCCAGGTCCAGTCTGTCGGCATCAAAACAAACGTCAATGGTTGGGTTTCCGGTCCGACGTGCCGTCGTATGGAATCGGCAGGCTCTTTCCAGCAATGAAAACTCCTCATCCGTAAAACCCTTCAGAATCGTGTCCTTAATGGTGAGCAACATATCGGCAGCCCTTACGCCATGCTCAATGTCCTTCCAATTGTCAATGCGGCATTTGTCATGCAAATAGGCAAAAAAGCGGACCACCTTAATATTGATTTCTTCTCGTATCCGTCCATCCACAGTACTTAGCAGGATGCCGTTCCGCTCCACCCTTTGCCAATGCGGCAGACCATGGGTTTCGCCAAGCATCCAACCATTTAAGGCAAAGTCCCTCACTTCTAGAATGTCCGATTCCGGCAATCTTGGAATTTGTTGTTCAGAAAACGCCACCCCAGCTAAAGCCCTTCCGTACACACGTTCCTGTACATCGACAAAACTTTCCAAAGAATGGCCTTTCCGTTCCCTGGGTTCCGCTTTTGGGTCAGCCTTTTTCTTGAAGAAATCATTTAGCCATTTCATCTTTCCATTTGGTTGTCGTAAAAGGAAGGGTGAATAAATTTATTTTTCTTGCAACATCACTGCCTATTTTGCATTTCAAGTATGAATTCGTCCGAGACATACAAATCTCCGTACAGATACAGACCGGTGGATTTGTCGTGTAGACGGGCGCAAGTGTCGCTGCGATAAAACATTTTTAGGGCAGTGACCGTATTTATTGAGAGTCGTTCTGCCAGTGATACAGCTATCGCTCCAATGCGGTTACTCATGATGATTTCTTGAATCACAGGAGATTTTGTCGGATTATCATAATTCTTCTGTTCCGTCATATACGAGATATTTGTCTGTAATACTTTGATTGAGTAAGCACATTTGGTTATTGGGTTGATGCTTGGAAAGTTCTTTTAGTGTAGATTTCAAATCCATCAGTCCTGCAATATAAAGATGGATGGTATCAACAACTCTGTCATTAGCCACGCCACCCTCAACATAATCATATTCGTTAGCTGTGTACATCCCTGTCCTGTTGGCAACAATAAATTCCAACCATTCTTCGTCGTAGGTGTGGAAAATCTTGCATTTGGCGTTGGAAATGATGGCAGCACGATCCAAGATATATCGGTTTAATACGGCTGGCAATCTTCTGTTTCGGCTTATGTTATTAGCCCACGCTACTGCTTGCTCTTTAATATTGGTTAGATAAAAGCCTTGTCCAAAATCAAGGTTCATACGTCCGATTTTGCATATTGGTTTTTCTATCTTTTCAGTACCACCATGGTAAACAACCATTTTTTTATTCATACCTGCTCCTCCCAGTTTGTTAAACATTCAACCAATCGTTCGGCAAGCACATCCCGGCTTTCGCTATGCAATGGTTCGTAATTGGGCAAAATGTATTTGTCAATCATGCCAACACGCTCCATCCTTTCGAAAACATTCTTGTAGTCGGTTTTCAGGTATCTGGCTGTTGTCTCAATACATGTTGCCACGTAGGCCATTATTATTTGTTCTTTCGATATGCTTCTTCGTTCTTCCATCTTTGCATTATTGGCTATGAAATCGTACAAGAAAATCAGGTATTGGCCGTTGCCAACAGACTTCCACCTGCAAATATAGCTATATATTTTCAGATGTGAAGTATGATGATGTGATGTTTTTTTGAGGGTGACGTATTTTTATAAGTATAATTCCCCTTATTGCCATTACCAAAGTTTCTGTTCAGGATGTTCTTCAGATATTCTTATCATATCTTCTTTGGTCAAATCCGATTCATATTCTTCCATTTCAAGTCCATTACATTCATAATCGTAGACGGTTTCTGTCTCTTCGTTTACTTTGCTATACACCCAAGTTGAGAATATTTTATTGGGTCTATCAATAAAACAAAATTGTATGAATACTCCACCCATAATATAAGGTTCTATACTACCAATCATAAACTTTCCTGATAATTCATCCTTATATTTCTCAAACTGCGGATCCGATATCTTGCCTTGAAGACAAGCATCAATATGATTTCTTAGTGTCTGAATATACTCATTGTCCAACCAATCTTTCTCTGTCCATCCTGCAAATCGAATGTCATTTAAGGATTTATTAGGAATACTATCTGTTAATGATGTTGTATCATTTGTTTCATTAGTTTCTCCCGAATCAACCATATAATCCACAATTTCCTTAAAAACACTGCCAGCCATTAAATAGCTGTTTGCTGGATATCCCTTTTTATTCATACTCACGATAATAGAGTACTTCGGGTTGTCAGCTGGGAAGTAACCACAGAATCCCACTGAAAATACAGTGTTAATTCTGCCCTCTGAATTGTCTTCTTCTGTAGAGATTGGAAAACCGCCGCCAAATCCTGCTACTTGTACTGTCCCGGATTGTGCCGGTTTGCCCAGACCTTCCGTTACCACATTAACCAATGCCATTTGTAGGCTGTCAATGCTAGCTTTACTTGCTATTTGTGGATTGATAACCTCCGTTTCGCCTTTGTAAAGCATAGGCTTCACCATCTTACCGCCGTTGGCAATGGCATTATAGAAAGTAAGCATTTGAATCGGTGAAATACGCTGATTATGTCCAATACAAGACCATGCTAATGCACTACTGTCCTCTGGGCTTTCAAAGTAAGACGCTTTCAAACTGTCCAGCCCTTCAATGCTTTCGGGTTGACCGTAACACATTTTGTTAAGCATGTCAAAGTAGACCTTCTCTTCTTCAAATGCTCTTTCAATGTTCTTGTAGAGTGCAATGTAAGAATTAAGCATCAAGCCTTCCAAAGTGGTTATCTTGCCAAATCCGCCCATGCGCCAATTGTGGTCAGATAAAGGCTTGCCATAAACCATGTAAACACCCTCTCCAACATCCACCGTATCAGACAATTTCACTCTGCCTGTTTCTAAAGCTGCCAATAAAGATGCTGTACGGGTTAGCCCGGATTCCTGGCTAATGCCATTACCCACCATAGCCTTAATCTCACCTGTCTGCACTTCCATTACTATAGCTTGCCCGGAAACGGCATTGATTTCGCCCATCTTGTTTTGTAACACGGAATCCACCTTTGTCTGTAAAGTCTCATCTATAGTGGATTGCTTTGTTGGCGTGCAAGCCATCAATGTGGTTATGCAGCCTAAAATAACAATGCTCTTTTTCATCTGCTGTTTACTATTTTAGATAATTTATTATAAAACGATTGAAAACTAAATGATACTGGTGCAACGCAACACCAGTATCATACTCAATACTTTACCATAAAAAGCTATTTATTGAACGCTTGGGGACGTATGTTTTGTTTCCATTGCTGTTGATGTAATATTGTCCTCCTCTTGAACCGACATGGATGGTTCTTCCTGCTCCGTAATTGTATGCCCCTGCACTGTAATCTTTAGCAATGGAGCCGATAGAACCAGTAAATGGATTATAGTTTCCAATAGTGGAGAAGTTATCCAGGTTGGTGTTGTTGGAACGTGTCTTATAATGCCCTTGTACATAAGTTCCATTACTGCGGGTGTAACCATTCTGATAAACGACACTACTGCTGACGTTTGTAATAACAGGTTCCCAAGACTTTGCCGAAGCATTGATTGCGATTGCCATGATGGCGATGAAAGTTAAAAATAAATTCTTCATGATCATTTTGTTTTTGTGTTTAAAATTATTATTAATGTTCTCTGTTTTTTAATACCAAGATACCTGCAATAGGTAAATAAATTTTTTATGAGCGAGGCTTTTTCTTGATTTCCTTGCCTCTCACACAATTTAATACCGGTAATGTTTGAAAGGTAAATGCTCTTTGCAGATTTTTAATATGATTATCCTCTATTTTCTCCAATTATTAAAAACATCATAATAGTAGCATTTATAATGTATATTTAAGTTGATTTTGAGTCATTAATTCATACCCGACTCTATAATTTGATATATGAATATCATTTTGGAGAGTTTTGAGTATAATAATTTTTTATTATTTATTTTATAAAGCACTGGGATATGTTTTCTCTATACTTCATCGCTTGTATGTTGAATCACATCTTTTTTCTTTAAACGATAAAAGGCTTACAACATACAATTGTAGCAGATATTGAAAAAGAATGATAAATTCATTATAAAAAATAAAGTAATAGAAAATTTCTTTCTATTTTTGCATATTATTAATACCCTTCAACGGCAGGATTTGTATTATTAGATGGATTAAATTGATTACAATGGATAAGATAAATACCCATAAGTATTTAAATCGGAGAAACCGGCCTGATTTCTCTGAATATCTAAGTCATTTTACTAAGGATGGAGATTTTTGTAATGGCGAACAAACCTTAGAACTTTTAGATTTCAGAACTATGTCTGCCTTTGAGAAATTATATTCCATATTGGAAATGAAAACATTAAAGACTAGTTCAATGCCATGGACTAAAACACAAGGAATTTGTTTTACAGAGTGTCCATGGAGTAGTCTATTGGTTCATACCAAACAATACTCATCATACGGCATTGGGTTTACCAAGGAATTTATTTACCGGGAAGGCGGTTCTCCTGTCTTTTATATGCGATTTAATTTGTTGCAAGCTATTATAAGAAATATTCAAGACAATAAGACAAAAGAGAATTTACTAAAATTACTTACGCCATATTCTCCTGATTTTGATACAGATTATGCAAAAAGAAAGCATAAGAGAGTTGATTATACTCATGAGAGAGAATGGCGAATGTGTAAGGATTTGCAATTTGAATATGAAGATATTGCTTTTCTTATTATAGAGAAACATGAAGATTATGATAAATTGCCTCAATTGTTTAAGGATAGTTTTGATAGAAATAAAATCATAGTAATGAACAATTATAGGTTAGTTGAAGAATTTTGGCCTGTACATATTAAATAGTAAACATTAAAAAAAATTATGAAATTAATATTTTCCATATTGTTTGTATTTATAATGTCCGTGAATATCTCGTATTCTCAGGAACAAAAAAATTTTATGAGTATAGCTGACTCGCTTCATGCTATGGCCTCTAATCTATTTGAGCATTATCGAGATGAAAATAATGCGTTGAGATTGGAAAAGTACGTTTATGCGTTACTAACCAATACTACATCTGTAGATTCCACTAAATATTACCACTGTATAAAAGCATTAGCAGAATATTATTCAAACTCTAATGATGGTAGTTCTGAACTCGCTGTGAAATATTATACCGAAGCATTAGATTATTGTAATAGACATTATGGAAATGATACAATTGATTATCTCGTGATGCAATCTGAATTAGGGTATTTATTTTTGGAAACTAATAAGAAAAAAGGAAAATCTCTTATACAGAATTCAATACTTAATATAGACAAGAAAGAATACCCCATTGAGTATGCACTTTCCTTGATAAATTATTCTTGGTATCATTTTTATTCTGACAGTATTTCTATTGCTCGTAAATATGCTTTAGATGCTGTAGAATTGCTTAAACCATATAGTAACATGGAAGAATATACTTATGCTCTGCATCAAGTTGCTTTTTATTCAGCTCACTTAGGAGATTTTGAATTTGCAATTCCTTTGCAAGAGGAATGTGTTAGAATAAGAGAGAGTTTATTTGGAATTCGACATAGTTATTATTTAAATTCTTTAAACCTATTAAGTTATTTATATGATGAAATCGACGACACTAAAAAAAGAATCCAGCTTTATAAACAAATACTAATCTCATACGAATCTCTTACAGGGAAAAATAATGTTGATTATTCTTCTACTTTAAACTGCTTATGTGAGGCTTACACATCTATCGGTGATTATATAAACGCATTATCTTTATCAAAAGAAGCATTATCTATCGATTTGGAATTATCAAAAAAGAATGAATATGATAGACTTGATGTGTCTTATAATAATGTCGCATTCTGTTACAACCATTTAGGACTAAAAGATTCTACTTTATTATATGCAACAAAATCTTTAAAAACAGCATTGAATAAATTTGGTGAATACTCTAAGGAATTAATCGTTCCTTATAATAATTTAGCGTATTATGCTATTGAAAATCAAAACATTGAATTAGCTCGCCAGTCCATTGACAAGTCTCTGTACATATGTCAGTTAGACACACTGTCTAATCAGCGGATATTTGCTATCACAAAAAATATAGAATCAAGTGTATATGCAGCTGAAGAAGATTACGAGAAAGCTATAATTTGTGCAGAATATGCAAATATGTCATTGGCTAAAATCATTGGCAGAAACAATGAAAATTACATAAATACAATAGAAAAATTGATTGAATACAACTTCCAATTGGGTAACTATACAAAAACGGAAGAATATCTATGTGAATATTTAGATTATGTGAGATCATCTATTTTGAAGGATTTTCTTATGTTACCACCTATTAAAAGAATAAAGTTTTGGGAAATGCATGAGAGAATACTGTGTAATGACATTGTAAAATATGCTTTAGAGATTAAGTCAAATAGAATGGCTCAAATTGCCTATGATGCCACTTTGATAAGTAAAGGTTTATTGCTTGCAACTGAACAGTCTATTAAAAAAATAGCGGGGAATAGCAAAGATTCAATAACGATTAAAGCCGCATCAAAATTGGATGAATTATGTCAAGTTTATAATGAAAGTATTTCTTTAAATAATCATAAAAATGTAGAAACAATCCATTTTATTGAAGATGAAATTTCATCATGTTACGATGAATTGATGAAGCGTTCAAATATTCTTAGTCGAGTGTTGGAACAATATAAGATAACTTCTGTAGATGTCAAAAATAATCTTAACTCCAATATGGCGGCTATAGAGTTTGCTTGTATCAAAGAGGATGATGATAATCAACTGTTAGTAGCATTAATTTGTACTCAAAAAGATGGTTTTAAAGTCATTCCTTTATGTAGAGAATCTACTCTTTTGACTTATAATGCAGATAATCAAATGCATGATGAAATCTTCTCAAAAATTTGGACTCCTATAATATCACAAGTTAATCATATAAATACAATTTGTTTTTCTCCAAACGGGATATTATATTCTGTAAGTATAGAACATATTAACAAGCCAGATGGAG
The DNA here is from genome assembly GCA_017935785.1 of Bacteroidaceae bacterium. Taxonomy (GTDB): domain Bacteria; phylum Bacteroidota; class Bacteroidia; order Bacteroidales; family Bacteroidaceae; genus Physcousia. Next base: position 86,142 of record JAGBGU010000068.1, on the reverse strand, counting down.
TCTCAATCGGAGAGGATTATAAGATTTTTAGGTTATCATCTACACGGGAGTTGGTCATAAATAAGAGAACAGAAAAACTCTCAGAAGCTGTAATATATGGCGGATTAGATTACAATAATAAAGAAGAGGAAATACCTACTAATAACTCATCTTCCTCCAATTTCAGTTTTTTGTGGAATATTGGACCCAAAAAATATTTGAAAGGTACAAGTTTTGAATACAAAAATATATTAGAAAGTATTTTGCAACTTGAAGGTGTTAGAGTCATGGGATACACCGGTGTAAATGGAACGGAAAAATCTTTTAAGAATTTATCAAATTCCAAACCTAACTTAATTCATTTAGCGACTCATGGCTTTTATAATACAATTGATGATGTAAAGCAATGGAATGCGGACCTAAATATAAGTCAACACCAACTTTCTCTGCTCCGAAGTGGTCTTATGTTCAGCGGAGCTAACCAATCATTTAAAGATATGACGCATATTAAAGAAAACGATGGGGTACTTACATCACAAGAAATATCAGAACTCAATTTTAGTCATACAGACTTGGTAGTTTTATCCGCTTGCGAATCTGGTCTCGGTGATATAACAAACGATGGCGTTTGGGGATTACAACGAGGTTTTAAGAAAGCAGGTGTTAATAGCATTATCATGGCACTCTGGGAAATTGATGACATTGCAACCTCTTTATTTATGTCGGAGTTTTATAGAAAATTTATGAGTGGATATGATAAATATTCATCTTTAATATCTGCTCAGAAATATATAAAATCATATTCTAAAGAATATGCAAATCCTTATTATTGGGCTGGTTTTATTTTATTAGATGGATTAAATTGAATAAGAAATTAACGTATAATTGGTTGTATATTATGCAAAATTTATATTATGAATAATACCCAAGAAAATAATATTAAGAATCTTCAATGCCACTTTGATATATTATGGGGTATTTTTACAAATGCATTTCCATTAGTTAAAGATGTTATATATAGAAAGGATCTATCAAAATTCAAGAAAAAATTCATTGCGAAATATGAGAAATTATGTGATATTGATGTTGAATTTATTACATCAAACTGTTTATTTGAAAGGTTTGTTTGCTCTTTAAATTCAGATATATTAGGGAAACAATTCGCGAATGAGATAAATGGGATATGCTCAGCGATAATAAAGGCTCTTGATTTTTCAAAAGAAAAGGAGTTAATACAAAAAGGGATTAGGGATATTGTAAGAAATATGATACTGACGATTGATGTTAATCCAGACAATCACAATAACGATTACAGAAATCGATTAAATGAAATACTTTTTTTTAATTGGTTATCTGAATGTGAAAATATAGAAATATTATCTATAGAAAAGCAACTAGGAAATGGTAAAAGTTGTGATTTTGAATGTAAACATAAAGATGGGACAATAATTTTATTTGAAGTCTTATCGATAAATAATATTGAAATTAACAAACAAGATAACTCGCAAACATTTAGTGATTTTGTTGGGAAAAAAGTTAAAGAAAAGTTTATGGATAAAACAAAAAATATTCCAAATATTCCAAATATACAAATCATCCCCATCCTAGAGTATAAAGAAGGTCTAGAGAATTTTAAGATTACGCTTAATTATGAGTTCTGTACTCAACCATATACAGTAATTAAAAACACAAAAGAATCCATGAACGAAATCTTTTTGGGTAATTTGGACGAGATTTCTGAGTGTATTTGTAGTCAAAAAATACATCAATAATAAATATGTCCTAATATAGTGTTGAAAGTATTTGACATAATAATGAGATTAAATAATATACAAAAAGTCATTGGAATGATTGCTTTTTCAATGATGTGTTTTTCCTCTATAAATACGGAAGCTCAAACAAAACATGCGTTAATAGTAGGAGTTTCCGACTATGGTAACATTAATGAGGATCCGAACAAGTGGTCAAACATAAGTGGGGCTAACGATGTAGCCTTGCTTTCGCCATTGTTCGAAAAACAAGGGTACAAAGTTACAACATTAGTTGATAGCAAAGCAACTTATTCCAATATTATTGGTGCACTGAAGAAAGTTGTAAAGGAATTAAATAATGGAGATATCGTGTATCTGCACTTCTCCATGCATGGCCAGCCATTTGAAGACCTAAATGGGGATGAGGCTGATGGATGGGACGAAGCTCTTATACCGGTGGACGCACAAATGCAATATGATGAGGGTAAATATGAAGGAAAAAATCATTTGATAGATGATGAAATGGAAAAATATATTGCCAAGATTCGTACAAGAATAGGGATATATGGAGAACTATTCGTTGTGCTTGATGCATGTCATTCCGGAACGGCGTCGAGGGGCGACGATGGCCGCATCCGTGGTGTGAGAGAGGGCTTTACACGTTCCGGAAAAGATTATACTCCTGACAGAAGTAAAGAAACAAATGAATACTTCAAAGTATCTACAGCCAAGGGACAATCACCAGTAACCTTCTTGGAAGCTTGCCGTTCATATCAACAAAATAAAGAAATCTTTGACCAAGAAAGCAAGAATTGGTATGGTTCATTGTCTTACTATATAGCAAAAGTAATGAAAACTCAACAAATAGACAAAATGGGAAAATGGATTGAAACGGTAAAAACAGGCATGGCTGGAGACCGTAGAATCCGTAAACAAAATATGGTTATAGAATCTTCAAAATAATATGGAAAACAAAGAAATCCCTAAAACCGAGCGAGACCTCAATACATTCTTTGCAAAGGAAAGAAAGAAGACTGTAGCGTTTTTGTGTGGCAGATACCACCTTTCGTATGAGTCAGCAGAAGATGTGTTCCAAGACTCTTGTATTGCCCTATTCCAAAATGTCAAGAATGGAAAACTAGTATCATTAACAGCAAGTCTGTCATCTTACTTTACAAAAATCTGTATATTCCAGACATTAAAGAAAATCAGAGATACAAAATCGTTTGACACTCTTGATAATGGACAATATGATGCCTCAAAAGTGGATGAATTGCTTGGGGCAGATGGTGGATTCACAGTAAAACAACAACAAGCAATGGAAGATATCATCAACCATTTGCCACCACCATGTGATATGATTTTGTGGTCATATTACTATGAGAACATGAATATGAGCGAGATAGCCAATGCGATAGATTATAAAAATTCTGATTCTGTCAAGGCTAAAAAGGCTCAATGTATGAAGAAGTTAAAGGATAGATTTTCAAATCAAATAAAGGACATACTGTATGGAGAAGATGAATAATTTTGAAGAGTTCGACACAAGAGTTGACAGATACCTTCGCCATCAGATGACGGCTGAAGAGGAACAGGCATTCAGGTCAGAGATTGCATCGGACAGTGAAAAGAAAGAACGTGCCCGTATTACAGCATTGATGATTAAGGCAATGCAACAGGAGGGATTGAGCCAAGACAATAAAATCATTGAAGAAATCCGTGGCATGAATGAAGTCCAATTCCGAAAGACACTGGGGCTAAAGCCGAGAATTATTAATTTATGGCCTCGTATCATTAAATATTCTGTAGCAGCCTGTGCTGTTGGATTTGTTTCGTTTGGTGCATACCGTTACCATGAATATAACCAAACGGTATCGCTTGGCAACGGTCAATATTTGGCATATGTCTCAGATCTGTCAGAAATGAACAATGTAAGAGGTATAGTAGGAACGTCGGATGATGCTATTCGTGAAGAATTGGTGATGTTGTTTACAAACGTAGCAGAAGGGATGGATATTAAGAATACAATCGAAAATCTTGAATCCCTGTATGCTAAGTCCAATATTGAGGACTCTCCTTATAACGAATTTCAAGATGATATATCCTGGAACCTGGCAATCGCATATCTGAAAAACGGCGAACGTGAGAAGCCAATACCCATTCTTGAGGATATGGTAAAACGCAATGTTAATTATCCGGAAATATCTCGTCCAGCACAAAAACTTATTGATCAAATAAAAGCATTATAAACAGGATAGGTGTCTATTTTTAAGGACTTCGGCGATTGTCGAGGTCCTTTTTTTATATCTATACGTTTACATTAGAAGAATGTTTGGTACTTATATATGAACCTCGATGTTGGGGCCTAATTTTAATAAAAACATTATTATGCTTACATTTGCTATTTTTATTTATGTGTTAGTGTGTTTCATCAGTGACTGGAATCTACTTTGGCCGATAACTTTGCTTGTTAAAGGTGGGCTTGGTGATAAAGCTATTGCCATTATATGGGGGATTATTCTGATCGCTGGCTTAAATTAAAAAACGCACCATCATGCTTAGATTTTCAACAACAACCCCTTTCTGCGTGCACGATCCTCTTGCCACATTACTGAACACTCATCCTCTGATAGTTCCGCCTAAGGACTGTCACCTGCGCAACGGAGAAATCAAAGGCAATAATGCCTATATCGTAGGAGAGGCTTTGGCTCTGGCCGGTTTTTATTTGCCATGTTTTTTTGATGGTGATATTACCGAATTGGACAATCCAGATGGAAAAATATTTATGGTTCTGCCAAGTGGAACATATAGAGTGCATGCTCATCTAGATGCAGAGAATAATTATTTGCTGGACTTGGCATAGCCATTTACTATTTCTCCGCAAATGATATTTAAGAATACAAAGAGTGATTAACAAATAAAATTATTAAAGCAATGAGAAAAGTTTTTTTATTATTAGTCTTGCTGGTTGGCTGCATTACAGCAAATGCGGAATCATACCGCATTAAGTACAATGGAAAAGGTGAAAAGATTGCGTCGTTTGTCGTAACACTATCATCAGACAACGTCATTATAAACAATGATGTATTCTCTTTACGCAGACTTGGTACGATAACAAATTCCGGTTTGACGTTTAACAGTTATTGTTATGGGCGGAATGATGGTATGCTATGTGTGTCAACCTCTTCAATAGCAGTAGGAGATCTTTTCCGAAGAATAACTGGTTACATCATTATGATTGACAACAAGGCTTATATAGCGGATAAAATAACTAAAACAGATAAATGATATGAGTATCAAAACACTTATAACCAATTTGCTAAACTCCTTGCTTGACGGTTCTTTTGAGCGAGTGAGGATTATTAACCAAATGAATGCCGCGTTTAAGGAATGCTTTACCAGTGGTGAGTTTAGCAGGCTTTGCAAGGTCTCAATTTCTCAGGGCCGTTACGAATATGCGCATGAGATGAGTTCTATTTGGTTCCGTAGCGGATTCAAAATCAACATAGAAAACGACACTGCTCTTAAGGATTCTGAGATTGATGAATTTGCAATGTATATAACAAGTAACGAAACGTTTGTGCGCCAACTTATGGCGATGGGTTTCGATACCCTTATAATTAAAGGGAAAACGACTGGAACAAGCAAGGACTATGCTTTGAAAAAGTACGCAAATCTTAAACAATATTTTATCAGATAACCATGTCTATAATCATTCGTTTCATCAAGCGGCTTAGGTACAGAAAGTATATTAAAAAGGATGAGAGCACAAACGTGGTAAATGGCATAGTTAAAGCAAAAGCCATATATAAAAGGCTTGCCATTGAGGCACATCCAGACCGCAACCCGAATCATAGGATAGAGGCGGAAGAACTTATGAGTCGCATCTCTGCCAATAGATACAATTATGAATCACTTGTCCTATTGGAGAAGGAAGTAAAAGAAAAATTAAAGTAATAAACTCTTAAAAAACAAAAAAGAATGGCAACATTAGTAAAATGTCCACATTGTGGGAGTTATAACACAGAGAAAACTGTAAATGGAAAGTTTAGTGATGCGCTGGCAAAAACAGGAGCAATATTGGGAGGAGCACTCATAAATATGGCAACCGGAGGTATTGGTGGGATTATTGGTACAAGCGTGGCTTATGGCCGTACATGGCATCAGTACTGCTGCCATGATTGCCACGAGTCGTTTAAAGTGCGCTTGGGAACAGCCGGAAACGTAAAGGAAATAAAGAAATACTGATGCTCGAATCAGATTTTAAATACAAGTCAATAATGTACAACTGAAAATAATTATGACGATGATCCATAAACACAAAGCACTTATATGCTTGTTGGCAGTTATTCTGGTTTCTGCCGTTAGTATATATCTTACAATCATAGGTGTACTTCCTTTTTTTGCGTTAATCGCTCTATTGTTTGGGTGTCATCCATGGTACAAATATATTTGGAATTCATATAATATTGAACGCCGGAATACTACGAAAATCCTTAAAAGGATTCTTCCTCAAAGTGGTTTTTTGATAGAGCATGAAGAGTGGGATGAAAAACATTCACAATTGCAGTTTGTTGGGGAATTTAATGAGGAACACTTTATGATTGAAGCATCACCTAATTCTCCATATATTAATGTATATGACTTGACATGGAACCGCATTAATGCATCGGATCCATCAATGCACCGTTTTGTTGAAGCAGTAAATGATACAAATGCTATAAATCCTAATATGTCTGTAGTTGTTTGCGACCCAGATGAAGAGAACTTGCGCTACATACATACTATAAGCAAAACTATTTTGCCAGATTATCGCCCCCATGAATATATGGAATGTCTGATGTCTAGTATGTTGAAGTGTAAAGAAACACTAATCGAATGTTTTAACAGAGATCGTCCTTGGCTAAATGCAAAGAGAGGACCGATTGGATTCAATACCTCACAAAATCATGACAATGACGATAATGCGATAAATACGGGGTTTGCAGCTACAGCAAAACAAACAGAATCGTAACATCTGAACTGCCTGAATCGTTTGTAGAATTAGAAATCTGTGATAATTGGTGCGTCTGCATCAATAATGGGGACTATATGGATTTGCATTTGTAGTCCCCTCATTCATTTATGGCAGATACTACTTTAAAACGTCAGTTAAAGAGGGTGTTTTTATTTGCTGTTGAATCTTGCAAAAAAGAGCTACAATTATGTTTCAAAAACGCCAATATTATAACATTGTTGAAACATAGTGCTTAAATTGTTGTAGGACAATGCTATAAAAGTATTTTCTCTGTGGTGAAAGTTTTGTTTCAAAGTTTGGAATATGTATTCCAAGTCATGAAACATGTATTTCATGGTATGAAACATGTGTTCCAAACCTTGGAACAAACTTTTTGCTGTGAATGAAAAACTTTTTCAGTTAAGAGAAGAAACAATTCCAGTTGTGTCTGTCAGGAATAACTATAGTGCTACAGCAAACGGATGCTGGTGCGTTTGGCTTTGCACCAGTATCCGTTTGTCATCGCAACAGTATTGCCTGGGGTTATGTGATGGAGCAGACACGAAAAAGACTTATATTTCCCGTTTGGAAAATGGTAAGGCTGATGTTCAGCTGACAACCTTGTTCAGGATATTTGAAGGGCTTGGTCGTCGGGTGAGTCTGACTATTTTATGAGGCTCGCCCATATTATTTCTTGGAATAATGGTATCTCATGGAAAATACATAGACGGTGATTATGTCCTCGTTTACAGAATAGATCAGACGGTGTTCGGAGTTGATCCTTCTTGACCATTTACCAGCCAAGTCGTATTTCAAAGCCTCAGGTTTCCCCATGCCTGTATATGGATGTTCCATGATGTCTTTTAATAAGGCAGTTATTCGGTTCATTATGGCTTTGTTACCGGATTTTTTCCAATATTCGCGGTCTTTTTGGGCCTGCTCCAATAAGATTATTTCCATAAATCTTCCAGTTCAACTTTGATGCCTTTGCCGTTTTTTATTTCCTCGTCTCCTTTGCGGATTGCTTCCACGGTCTCTGGCGAGGACATGATATATTCCGTTTCTTTCAGAGAATTGTATTCGTCCAACGAAATCAGTACAACTCCTGTGTCTTTACCCCGATTGATGATGATGGTTTCGCAATCATCAATGACGGCATCCATGTAGCCTTTAAGATTGGCTCTGAAATCTGTGTAATTGGCTGTCTTCATATAAACATATCTATAGATTCAGTTGCAAAGATAAGTACTTATTTGCGTACTTGCAAATTTCGTCCGAAATTTCCTTTGTGCCCCTTCGGGATTGGCTGCGCCGAACCCTTCCCTTTCCACGGGAAGGTCTTACAAAGTAAAAACCTCACCAATTTCTATTGAAAGTGAACTTTCATCGAAATTGGCAAGGCTATTTCTTTGTGACCCCGAAGGGATTCTAACCCTTGACCTTCAGAACCGGAATCTGACGCTCTATACAGCTAAGCTACGGGGCCTGAATTGCGGTGCAAAGGTAGTGAGTATTTTTTATTTTTGCAAATAATCCACAAACCAATTTGTGATTTGGCGGTACAGGTGGTGGCGGGTGTTGCCTCCGTATATGCTGTGGTTGCGGTTTGTGTAGGCCAGTTCCTTGAAGTCCTTGTCGGCCTGAACCAATGCTTCGGAGTATTCGGCTATGTTGCGGTAATGTACGTTGTCGTCTGCCATTCCGTGGCAAAGGAGCAGGTGGCCCTGGAGCTGTGCCGCGCGTCCGATGGGGCTTACGTCATATCCTTCCTTGTTTTCGTTGGGGGTGCGCATGAAGCGTTCGGTATATACGGTGTCGTAATAACGCCAGCTGGTGGGTGGGGCCACCGCCACTCCGGCTGCGAATACGCCGCGGCCTTCGCTCATGCTCATCAGGGTGTTGAAGCCTCCGAAACTCCATCCCCAGATGCCTATGCGGTTCTTGTCCACATAGGGCAGGCTGCCCAGATAGATGGCTGCCTCTGCCTGGTCGTGGCTTTCCAACTGTCCCAGTTTCAGATAGGTGCATTGCTCAAAGTCGCGACCGCGTCCGCCGGTTCCGCGTCCGTCCACTACAACGCTGATGAATCCGCGCTGTCCGAGATACTGCTCATAGAGGGTTCCGGTCATGTTGCCGGTGTACCAGCTGTCCAATACCTGCTGGCTTCCGGGGCCGCTGTACTGGTACATTACCACGGGATACTTCTGCGCTTCGTTGAAGTTGGGGGGCAGTACCATGTAGCCGTTCAGCTCCACACCGTCCTGTGTCTTGAAACTGAAGAAGCGGCGTTCGCCAAGGTCGATGGCGGCAAGCTTGTCCTTCAGTTCCTGGTTGTCCTCCAGCACCTTCAGTTCCTTGCCCTTGGCATCGCAAAGGGTGGTAACGGGTGGGGTATTGATGTTGCTGTACACGTTCATGAAGTATTTCATGTTCTTGCTGAAGATGGCGTCGTTGGTGCCCTCTTTTGTGCTGAGCTTGACAACCTTTCCCTTGATGTCGCTCTTGTAGACGGCCTTGCGTGTGGGGCCTTCCTGGTTGCTGGCATAATAGGTGGTGCCGGTCTTCTCGTCGTATCCGTAATAGTCTGTCACCACAAAGTTGCCGGTGGTGAGCTGGCGCTTCATGGTGCCGTTCAGGTCGTACAGGTACAGGTGGTTAAAGCCGCTGCGCTCGCTCATGAGTACAAATCCTCCGGGATGAAGGCTTATGTTCTTGTAGGGCTCTTCTGTGATGTAGTGTTCCGCCTGGTCGCGTACGATGATGCGGCATTCGGTGGAACGTGGGTTGGCAATGTAGATGTCCAGCTGGTTCTGGTGGCGGTTCTGTGTGAACACCAGCAGTTTCAGCGGATCGTCGGTGAAGTGGATGCGGGGGATGTAGCCGTCGGCCGGTATGGGCAGCTGCATTTCTCTTATGGCACGGCTCTTTATGTCGAATGTCATCACCTTAACCACGCTGTTGGGCTGTCCGGCAATGGGATACTTGTAGTCGTATGTGCCGGGATAGTCGGCATACTGTGTCTTTTCGGGATACATGCCCTTGAACCAGGGGAAGGAGTAGAGGGGGACCTGGCTTTCGTCATAACGGATCCATGCCAGCATGGTGCCGTCGGCATTGAAGTCGAATGCGCGGTTGAAGGAGAATTCCTCTTCGTTTACCCAGTCGGGCTTGCCGTTGATGATTTCGTTGAACTTTCCGTCCTTTGTCACCTGGCTCTCGCTGTTGTTGAAGAGCAGCTTTACCAGGAACAGGTTGCCCTCGCGCACGAATGCCACCATGTTTCCGTCCTTGCTCCATAGAGGCACTTCCTGCGGGCCGTTCAGGCTCAGGTTGGCCAGCGTGCGGCTCTTTACATTATATATATAGTATTCTGCCGTGGCGCTGTGGCGGTAAATGCGCTTGGTCTGTGTCTGCAGGAGAATGTGGCTCTCGTCCGGACTCATGATGTATCCGTCTATGTTCTTGATGCGTATTCTGCCCTTTATGTTGTTGGCGTCAAAGAGCACACCGGTCTGTTCGCCGGTCTTGAAGGAATAGGTCAGAATCTGTGTGCGGTCCGGGCTCATCTGGGCATAGTTCAGTCCGTCGTTCAGAGGGTTAACACCATAGATGCGGCGTGCCGAATAGGTGCCGTTGCACAAGTCTTTCAGGTCGAGATTGTCGGCCGTTGCCTGCGTGCCGAAAAAGGCCAGTACGAAGGCAAGAAGGGAGAAAATACGTCTCATAATGTTGTCAATTAAATCATTTTGGCAGCGAAGTTACGAAAATAATTTGGTATTTATGCCCGAAAGCAGTACTTTTACGTTATGAAGTATGTGGAATTTGGCCCGTGGCTGCAAAGCGAGCTGGGCTGCAAGGTTCAGAAAATATCGGTCAATGCCGGAATGACTTGTCCCAACCGGGACGGCACCCTGGGTACGGGCGGCTGTACGTTCTGTAACAACCAGACGTTCAATCCCGCCTATTGCCGCACGGAAAAGTCGGTTACGCAACAGCTGGAAGAGGGCAAACGGTTCTTTGCCCGCAAGTATCCCGAGATGAAGTATCTGGCCTATTTCCAGGCCTATACCAATACGTATGCCGCGCTGGACCGCCTGAAGGAGCTTTACGAAGAGGCGCTGCGTGTGCCCGATGTGGTGGGACTGGTCATCGGTACTCGTCCCGACTGCATGCCGGACAATCTTTTGGATTATCTGGAAGAGCTGAACCGGCGCACTTTTCTTATTGTGGAATACGGTGTGGAAAGCGCCAATGAGGAAACCTTGGTGCGCATCAACCGCGGGCATACGTTCCGTCAGTCATGCGAGGCTATTCGCCGCACGGCAGAACGTGGCATAAGGGTGGGGGCGCATATCATATTGGGCTTCCCCTGGGAATCCGAAGAGGAACTCATGCGCCAGGCGGAAGAGATTGGAAGGCTGCCGCTGACCACCCTCAAACTGCACCAGCTGCAGATTATCCGCGGTACGCAACTGGCACGCGAGTACGAAGCCTGCCCCTGGGCGGTGCCAACGGCCGAGGAATACATCGACCTGGTGCTACGCTACATCAGCCGCCTGCCGTCCCGCCTTGTGCTGGAACGCTTCGTAAGCCAAAGTCCGCCCGAGATGGTCATCGCTCCGCAGTGGGGGCTGAAGAATCATGAGTTTGCCAATCTGCTGCGCAACAGAATGGCAAAGTTTGGCCAGTAGGTTAAGGTATGTGCTAAAAATGGTTCACTCCGTCTGGAAGACGGGAGGCCCGAAGGGCGAATAGCCGCGGGTTCTTGAACCCGTGGAAAAATTGACAAGACAAAAAAATGGCGTCTGAAGGACGCGGAACGGCAACGTTTTTAACGATGAACCTTGAGCGTTGAACGAATATCGCTTGATAAATCCATGTTGCCGATTCGCGTCTTTGCAGACGCCATTATTGTGCGGACGTAAGATACCGAGGGCTTAAAAGCCCCCGGCTATTCAAATTCACGTCTTCCAGACGTTTTTCGCTCATCGTTCTTCCTTCATACGTCCTTCATCATTCTACTTTGGACTTCCGTCTTTTGTTATATAGAAGAAGCACACGCGAAAGGGACGATTAAGCGAGCGAAAACCAATCTTTTCGCTGTAGAAATGCTCCGCGACCCCTCGCCGGCCATTTTTTTGCTGTAGAAATGCTCCGCGACCCCTCGCGGACCGTTTTTTCGCTGTGGAAATGCTCGGCGACCCCTCGCCGGCCATTTTTTCGCTGTGGAAATGCTCCGCGACCCCTCGCGGACCGTTTTTTCGCTGTGGAAATGCTCCGCGACCCCTCGCGGACCGTTTTTTCGCTGTAGAAATGCTTCGCGACCCCTCGCGGACCGTTTTTTCGCTGTGGAAATGCTCCGCGACCCCTCGCGGACCGTTTTTTCGCTGTAGAAATGCTCCGCGACCCCTCGCGGACCATTTTTTCGCTGTGGAAATGCTCCGCGACCCCTCGCGGAAGGGTATCTGTAAGCGAAAAGGAAGGGAATGACGAAGGATTCCTCCGATTCAGGAAAGATAGAACACTTTTCTGGCGGCGTCGAACCTGATTCCGTTGCACGAGACAAAACGCTCCAGGCTGCCGTCGGCCGACAGGCTGTCAGCTGTTCCGCTTTCCAGTCCGTCGGCAGAAAGCAGCCACAGGTCGTCAGACAGTTGTATGGCCGTTTCCAGGTCGTGCGTACTCAGAAAGACGGTCTTTCCGCTTTCGTGCGCCAGACGGTGGAGCAGCCGCATGGTTTCCACCTTGCTCGGGAAGTCGAGGAAGGCCGTTGGCTCGTCCAGCAGAATTACGGGTGTCTGCTGCGCCAGTGCCTTGGCAATCATTACCTTCTGCCTTTCGCCGTCGCTCAGCGTGTGAATCATTCGGTGTGCCAGATGCGCAATTCCCACCAGTTGCATGGCTTCGTCCACTCTGTTGCGGTCCTCTGTGCCCAGCGTGCCCCAAAAGCCGGTATAGGGCGTGCGGCCCAGGGCCACCATATCGCTTGCCCGCATGTCCGTTACGTCGGGCCGTTCCGTCAGTACCACCCCAATGCTGCGGCTCATTTCTTTGCGCGACAGTTGCGCCATGTCCTTTCCGTCCATTTCCATCCTGCCTTCCAATGGAGGCTGAAAACCGCACAATGTGCGCAGAAGCGTGCTTTTGCCCACTCCGTTCGGACCCAGCAGACAGGTAAGCCTGCCGCTCTGCAAGGTGGCGTTCAGGTTGGCGGAAACCGTGTGCCGGCCGTAACCGGTTGAAAGATTCTTCAGTTCAATCATGGGCGTTACTGTTTTCTGGAATGAAGGATGACATAGAGGATTACCGGTGCGCCTATGAGCGGTGTGATTACGTTAATGGGGATGAGGCTTCCGTTGCTTGGCAGCGTACTGCACAGGTTGCACAGCAGCGCCAGACACGCGCCCACCAGCATGGTGGCCGGTACAAGAATGCGGTGGCTGCTTGTGCGCATGACCATACGGGCAATGTGCGGAACGGCCAGCCCCAGGAAGGATACGGGACCGCAAAAGGCGGTGGTGGCGGCGGTGAGCAGCCCGGTACACAACAGCAGCGCATTGCGCGTGAGCCTGATGCGTATGCCCAGGTTTGTGGCATAACGGTCGCCCAGCAGCAGGGTGTCCAGCGGCTTTATCAGCAGTACGCTCAATAACAGTCCGGCTGAACAAAGCGCCACATAGACAGGCAGCCGGTCAAGGGATATGCCGCTGAAGTTTCCCATTCCCCACATGACGTAGGAATGGACGCCCTCTTCCGTGGCGGAAAAGTTGAGCAGGCTGATGAGCGCCCCGGTAACATAGCTGATGATGACGCCGGTGATGAGCAGCATTACCGGGCTGCGGAGCAGGCTTGAGAGCATAACCAGCAGCGCCATGATGCTGAGCGCACCTGCCATTGCGGCACAGATGACCAGCAGGTAGCCGTCCAGGCTCAGGCTGCCCAGTGTGACACCTCCGCCCAGGCATAGCATTACCGCGGCCACACCCAGATTGGCTCCCGAATCTATACCCAGGATGGACGGGCCGGCCAGCGGATTGCGGAAGGCCGTCTGCAGCAGCAGGCCGCTGGTGCTCAGGGCCGCCCCGCAGAACAGTGCCGTGGCCATTTGCGGTATTCTGTTTTCCATGATGATGAATCTCCATGACGGGTGTGCCGCAATGTCTTCTCCGCAGAGAATCTGCCATACGGCATGGGCGGGGATGTCCAGACTTCCCCACAACAGGTTGGCCACGCACAGGGCTGCCAGTGTAAGTATGAGTGAAAATAGTATGAGCGGTTTCATTCTATGGGCTGGAAGTATGTCTTGTCTGTCTTGATGTTCAGTTCGGGATGGAATATCTGTATCAGATTCTTCAGAAGCCATTCGGGATGAAAGGGCGTTTCTTCAAAGTAACGGCTCGTCTGTGTGTCGCACAGCCACATGGAGGCCTTGATGCGGTGCAGTCCGGGCAGTCCGTCTGTCAGCTGTTTTCTGGTGGCGCTGCCGTAGCGTTTTATCATCCACAGGTCGGCATGGACGGCTTTCTCCAAAACTTCCTCAATACTGAGCGCAACGCTTCCCGAACCGGGTATGTGCGCAAAGGCGTATGCGGCTCCGGCATCCTGGTACATTTGTCCCATTGTGCTTTCTCCGGCTGCCACAAACCATTTTCCGCTGTGGGGCACTTCGTTTATGACAACAGGCTTTTCCTTTACGCTTTCTGCCGTATGCCTGAGCGCCAGGTATTCCTTTTCTATGCAGGCAAACAGGCTGTCCGCACGTTCTCCTTTCCCGAACAGTCTGCCGTAGAACCTCATCCATTCCGCCTGTGCCAGCGGCGATGTCTCCATATATTCGGCGCAGCCCACAATGGGTATGCCCATCCGTTCCAGTCTTCCGAATCCGCCGTTGTTCTCAAATACGTTCGGCATCAGCACGTCGGGCATCAGCTCCATTATCCGTTCCGTATTGGGCGCGGTTCCGTTGCCCATGTCGGCAATGCGCCCTTCTCTTACGCCTTCCTGGATATAGGGGATGTGGATGTACTTCAGCTCGCACACACCGCCAATGGCATCCTGGCATCCCAACTCCTGCAAAAGCGCACAATGCACGCTGGAGAAGACAACCGCCTTGCGGAGCGGAACGTTCAGCCTTGTTCCTGCAGTGGGGATGTCCGTTTCCCTGTCTTCCGCCAGGATATAGCGGTTCAGTATCCGGGTGGTGTCCCAGGGGTTGCGGATAACGGCCTCGGTATATCCGGCGTGCCGTACCATACAAAGGTTGCGTGCGTGGCGCATGGGTATGGTGTCTCCGCCTTCCGCTGTCGGGACGGAAGTTTGCCTGCCTGCGCATGCCGTTGCCGTAAGGATGGCAAGCAGCATGGCGGCGGCTTTCAGTATTCTTTTCGTTTCTTTTCCCATTTTGGCTTCAGTTGTATGAACACTTCAAAGTTGCGTCCGGCCATTGGCCGTGACAAAACCGTCACATAATCCGTGTCGAACAGGTTGTTGACCACCCCTTTTACAGATACGTCCAGATGGCGCAGGCGGAATGTCTTTTCAAGCGTAATGTCAGACATGAAGTAGGGTTTCAGCCGTCCGGTAATGTATGACACCTCGTTGCTTGTGGTGGTAAAGCGCTCGCTATAGTGTACCCACTTGTATTGCAGCGCCCACGATTTCCACTGTACGCGGGCGGATAAGTTGGCGGAGTGCCTGGGCACGTAGCAGAGCTGCTTGCCGTATGAGGCGTCGTTGCCGCCCGACTGTTCGCCCTTGTTGATGCTGGGGGTGAAGGCATAGTTTGCCGTCAGGCTTGCCTGCGTGTGCTTCCTTATCTTCAGTCCGGCCTCTAAGGTGGTCTCCACACCATAGTTGTGCACTTCCTTTACATTGCTCGGCTGCCAGTATCCCTTGGTGTTGGGGGTCCACAGAATCCAGTCCTTTATGTACGAGTCGAAGGCGCTTGCGTTGCCCCTTAGCTGAAACCGCTTGCGGCTTATCTCCCATTCTATGCCGGCATCGTAGGTAAATCCTTTTTCCGGCTCCAGGCCGGGGTTGCCGCCGGGCTTGAAATAAAGGTCGTTCATGGACGGATAGCGGTAATTGCGGGCTACGGAGGCTTTTGCCACAAGTTTCCAGGGAGCATAGAGCACATAGTCGGCAAAGATCGCAGGCATTATCGGCACCCATTTGTGGCCGTATGCCTCTTCCCGGATGACGGCAGCCAGACTGAATGGGGCGAACGGCCGCCAGCGGGCCTGCAGGCTGCCGTGGTATTCCATCCGTCCTTTGTCATAGTTCTCGCTTTGGTGGAAAGGGCTTCTGTCGTAGCTTCTTACCTTATTGTAATAGGCTTCGGCTTTGGCGCTGAGCATCCAGTTTTCGTGTGGAATGTAGTCGGCCTCGGCCTGCAGATATCCGTTGTGCGTATAGCTTTGGCTTTGGGTAATGACGGTGTGTACGTTCTGGCGTGTGGTGGAATAGTGGTAGGCCACGTCCTGATAGATGTATCCTCCCCGCAGTGCGGTTTTCCACTGCTGTGCCGTATGCTCCCAACTCAGTACGCTCCGCAGCGTGTTCTGATTCTGCTCGTTGGTAAAGTCCGTATCGTCCTTGTAGTCTACGCTCAGAAAGGGGAGTCCTCTTTTGTGGTGGGCATACCATACGGACAGTCCCATGCGGTTGCCCTTATGGTCGTTATGGAAGATGTCCTGCAGGGCATGAATGTCTGTGAAGTATCCGCTTTGGTTGCGCTCCGTGGGATGATAGCTGTCAATGATGTTGCCGGCTTCGTCCCTTATGTCCACCTTCTTGTCATGATTGACATAGCTGAAGTTGTTCTTGCTGGTGCTGTACACAATGCGGGTGCTGCTGCTCCATTTGGGCGTACTGTGGCTGAAGCGCAGGAACTGGTCGTAGGTGTGGTACGAACCAATGCCCTGGATGTATTGCAGCGAACTTCCGCCGTCCGTTGGTGCCAGGGTTCGGAGTTCCACGGCTCCGCCCAGTCCGCCGCCGGTAAGGTGCATGCTGCTGGCTCCGTGATACAGGGTGGCCTGGTCTATGAAGTAGGCCGGAAGGGTGCTGAAGTCCACCGTTCCCAGCATGGGCGAGTTTATCCGCATGCCGTTCCATGTTACCTGGGTGTGGCTGGGCGATGTGCCTCTGAACTCTGCGGTGCTTTCCGTGGCCCTGCCATAGTTTTTGATAAAGAGGGTTGAGTTCCGTGTAAGGATGTCTGCCATGGACAGCGCTATGTTGTCGTGCAGTTGGGTGCTGTCGAGCGATGTCTTCTGCAGCCCGGTGTCGCTGAGCCGCCGTTTTGCCGACACTTGCACACCTTGGAGCGATGTCTCTTTCTGGCTCCATGCCAAGCAGGGAATCAGACACAGAAGTATCAGGCCGCTCTTTCTCATTTCATCAGATGATAGTCGCCTATGTAATACACTTCGGTGGAGATTTCGCCCAGATTGGGTGTGTATCCGGTTTGCGCGGTCTGCACCTTCACAAAGTCGATGTACGCAAGGTTGGCCTCCCTGCCTTGCCAGTCGCGGGCGTTGCTTATCTTGAACAGACCGGCTTTTCCGATGGGCGTTGCGGTGTTGTCGCTTCCGTCATTGTCTGCATATCCCCAGGGGTAGGAGGGCAGTTTGCTGATGCCGTTCTCGTAGGTGTGGTGGCTTTGCAGTCTGCTTCCGGTAAAGGTAAGGGTTTCGCCTTCCATCCAGTCTTGCCAGTACGAGGGCTCGGGATTCCAGTAGCTCAGGTAGGGGATGAGGCTTTTCTCGCCATGCTTGTCCTGCCATGCCACAGAGGAGTAAGGTTGCGCAGGTCTGTAATAGGTAACGGCATAGTCTGCTTCCCAGTTTGGGGTGGCATATTCCGAGCCTGCCAGTTCGTACCATGTGTCGTTGGGCTTGCCGTCTCCGTTTTCGTCCTGGCTGACCCAGATGATGCCCGGTTCCGACTGGTAGTTGAAAGGATTGCCTTTTATGCACAGGTCATATTCGCCGTGGCTGTTCGCTATACTGTGGTCGAATCCAGCAATCAGGTATCCTCCCCATCCGCCCAGACTGGTCATCCACTGCTTGCGCATGTGGCTCAGCACCGTGTCGCAGGCTTCTTCGTGGGTACAGCCTTCCGGAAAGCCTCTTCCAACAATGATGTATCCGTTTATCATGGCGCCGGGTGCCGGACGGTAGGCATAGATACGGTTTACTTGCGCCTGGCTCTCTGCCGAAATGTCGCGGCGGAAGGTGCCCTCGGGCGGACATACCTCTATGTGGAACTCCTGCGTAGTGGTCACGGAATCCTTCTGTGCGGTCAGCTGCAGGGTGTATCTGCCCTCTTCCGTGGCGTCAAAGACATAGGCCGGCTTCTCTGCCGTCCATTCCGTTTCTGCTCCGTTGCGTGTCCAGCGGTAGCGTGCGCCGTCGGCGTTCTCTATCCATGAGGGGCTGATTCTTATGCTTCTTCCGCGGCTTACATGGAATTGGGTCTGTGCAAAGTGCCATCTGAATTTTCCGTCGTTTGGCGGAACTTCCGGGGTGGTCTGCCCGGTGGCCTTTTCGCTTACCGTAACCTTTATCTCATCCTTTGCGGTGCCGAAAGCGTTGCTCACGCTCAGCTGGATGAAAAACGTCCCTGCGTTATGGGATATGAAGGTGTATTCCGGCATTGTGCATACGGTTTTTCCCTCCATAGTCCATACATAGGCGGTCTGCTCGTCCGTATTGCCAATGACGGGTACCAGTGTCAGCGCTTCGCCGGTCTGTATGCGGAAGCGGCCCGATGTCTCTTCCCATGCAATGGTGGGAATCGGACCTTCAGGGTGCTCCTCCTGGCAGGCACACAGCCAGAATGCGCACATGATCAGGGATAGGGGTAAGAGTGTCTTCATTTGAATGCAAATCCGTTGGGGTTGATGCCTGTGCGGAAACGGTCTATGAGTTCGCCTTGTGCCGAATAGCGGTAGACGGTGCCGGATTGGGCGTAGTCTACGGCATCGGCCACATAAATCTCTCCGTTGTGCGGATTGACGCCTATGGCATAGAGCTTGTGCCGTCTTCCGTTGCTGTCGGTTGGAGCGCTGATGAAGGGACGCACGGGCAGATGCTCGTCTGTTATGCCCATGCGGTAGATGTCGTTGTTCACAATGTAGATGACGCTTTTGTCCGGACTGGCGGCTATCTGCACTCCGGCTTCGTCTGTGTCCAGTGCCTGGTCCTGTTCAATCTCCAGTGTGGCGGCATCAATGCGGTACAGATGGGGTACGTTGTCGCCAAAACTCTCGTCGCCGGTATGATAGCCGCCGTCCGTGAGCACCCACAGTTTTCCGCGTGCGTCCACTATCATGCTTTTGGGCTGCCAGCTTCCCAGTACTATGCTGTCCGTAACCTCATCCGTCCTTGTGTCTATGGCCAGAATCTTGTTGCTGTAGCTCCAGCAGTTGGTAAATACGTGGTTGCCGTGTTGTACCATGTTTTCTGTGCTGCTGTATCCGTTGGCCGAGGGCTGTCCGGTGTGGATGCTTCCCAAGGACCGGAATGTGGTGGGGTTGAAGATGGTAATGTAAGGCGAATACAGGTCGCTGACATAGGCTTTTCCTTCGTTTACGATATGGACAAACCGCGGGTTTATCATGTGCTCGGTCTGTGCGGCGGTAAGCTGTCCCTTAACGCGGAAGGTCTCTGCATCAATGCCCCACACGATGCCGCTGTTCTCCATGGCAATGAACAGCGTATTGTTGTACAGGGTCATGGACTGTCCGGTGTCGCCCAGCTTGCGGTCGTTGCTGCGCAGGAATATGCCGTTCTCCACTCTCTTTTCCCCGGGATAGTAGTATGAAAGGGTGCTGTTTCCGCTGTTGTAGTTGCCTTCATTCAGGATGAACACACCCTTGCCGGTGTCCTGGAAATGTTCTTCCTCATTTTCGTTGTCCGTACCGTTGCAGGCGCACAGCACGGAAAGGAATGTCAGGAGCAGGTATCTGAATTTCATCTTGTTTCAATCACTATATTGTCAATGGCAAAGTAGGCCGGAGTGTTCAGCCCCCATTCGGAACTGTCGCTGCCGGTCATGCTGAAACTGAGTGAACGTATTGCACCAAGTTCTGCCAGACTGATTTCTTTCCATGAGGTTTGTATCTGCCCCTTCTCCACCAGTTTCGCCTCTATTGTCTTGCCGTTGTCTGCCGTGATGTGGAGGGTGAGGAAGTCATCCTCGCCGGTAAGGGCTTTGGAAAAGTCGGTTCCGTATTTTGCCGCACCTATCAGATAGGTGGAAGGACAGAGTTGCATGGAGCGGATTACATGAGGTTTGTCGTCCAGGATGCTCAGCGTGGTGAGGTTGTCATCCTGTGTGGCGCAGTAAACTATGGCAAAGTTTTTTCCGCCAATCACTGAAGGGGCTTCCAGCTGGTAGTTAAAGTTGTTGTGGTGTTCAAAGTCGCTGCTCACATAGTTGCTTATGGCTATGCCGCCCTCGGAAAATCCGAACTGTCCGCCCCAGGCATTGGTCATGCCGCCGCTCAGCTGCGTATCTTCGTCCACCCATCGGTAGGCGGATGCCATGCTGCCGTATAGCAGCGGACCGCCGTATTGGGTATTGTCAATAAATGCGTCCCAGTAGGTGCCTTCAAAGGTTACTGTGGCGGTCTTTACCTTGTTCTCGTTCTCGCTTTCATCGCACGATGCAAGCAGCATGCCTGCTCCCAGCAGGCATACAAAAAGTCGTAATGCTTTCATTGTTTGTTGTATGATAAGATAGTTAAACACGTTCTCCTCGGTTCGTGAAACTTAACACGGCAAATCATTACGGCAGGTCTTCTGACTTGTCTCTTCCTTTCTCGGACACCTTCCCGGTTCTTTAGGGTTCCAGTGGCTCAAATTTTCCAAGACGGAATTTGGGGTGAGACTTACAGCTGCGGGACAGTTCAGGACTTTCACCTGATTCCCTTAACCGTTGATTCAGTTGCAAAAGTATAAAAAGATTTTGACTCCGGATAAAGAAACTGATATTTTTTTATCTGGAGCCTTCGTTTTTGCGTAAATGAAGCGGAATGATGCGGACTCAATCCTTCATTTCGTACACCTTAACCCACTCCACAGTCATCTTTATGGGATAGTCGTTGGGGTCGGGCGCTTCCATCCAAGTGGCGCCAATCTGCATGTCTATGAGCAGGAAATAGGGTGTGCCTAGTACGTCCATTGTTTGAGGTTTGCACCCTATTGAGTGCAATTTTGTAGGTGTTTTGCACTTTATTCAGTGCGTTTTTGCGATATAATTGCATTTTTTTGAGTATCTATTCAGAGAATACAGAGATAGGTACCATTCGTGAGACTTTCTTCTTTAATCAGATTAGGCTAGCCCACGACATCATATCCTCTCCTGTCTCAGATTTTCTCGTAACTGATAGATACACCTTTGAGGTTGGAGGTAAGAAGAAAAAGCAGAAACAGATACAAAATGTAGAGCAAGGCTATGTCGTTAAGGATGATATTGAGACGGGATACGGCAATATTGTTCCTCTTTGGCAGTTTGGATTAACCTATTAGCGAGGGTGTTCTTTGTTTGCCTGTTGGTTCCATTTTAGACCATAAGAGTAAATCATCGCAATCAGGTTCTCCCGAGGTTGTTTTTGATGAAAAGAGGTGCGATAGTTTACCAAATGTGGGCATAAAACATAACATTTGGTAAAACTATCGCGCTTTTTATAAGGGGTCTTTACTGTTCATCTCGTACACCTTAACCCAGTCCACAGTCATCTTTATGGGATAGTCGTTGGGGTCTGGCGCTTCCATCCAAGTGGCGCCAATCTGCATGTCTATGAGCAGGAAATAGGGTGTGCCAAAGGGATATTGTCCGGGTTTCCCTATGTTGGGGTAGGAGAAAGTCGGTTTGCCGTTGATGGAAAATACCAGACTGTCCGGCAGAATCTCCACGGCATAGACATTGAACTTGTCGGGATTGCACTTGGGCGTAGCGCCGTAGGGCGGGTTCTTGATTTCCTTTTCCACCTCTGTGTAGTTGGAATGCACTGTCTGGTGGATGTAGTCGTGTTTGTGCAGACGTTCCATCAGGTCTATCTCTCCGTCGTCCGGCCATCTTCCTCCCTGTGGCAGCATCCAGATGGCGGGCCAGGCGCTCTGTGCCCCTTCCAGTTTGGCGCGAACTTCCACTTTTCCGTATCCTATGGTAAACTTGTCGCGCGTATAGATGCCGGCTGTGAGGTAGTCGGCAGTGTCATTGGGTAATATGCCGTTGTTCTGCATACCGTGCAATGTTAGCTTTCCCTTGGACACTTCATAGAGCGAGGGATGGTCTGACAGATGCACAGACCATTCCGAACCGCCGCGCGGAATCTTGCTCCAGTATTTCCCGTTGATACGGTTGCCCTTGAAATCATCTTTCCAGATCAATTTGTACTTCTGTTCTTTTGCCTCTGCCTGGAACAGCATGCCGAAGAGCATGGCCAGACACATCAGAAATCCCACATTCTTGTGTTTCATTATTTTTATTTTTTGAATAAGGTTATGGTCAGGATGACAGTCCGTTGTATGCAGTCATGCTGAACTTGTTTAACTTAGTTCAATTTGCTCACGCTCGGAATATCCCAAGCAAGCTTGGTTTTGTGTATATATAGACTCATCACTCTTCTCCCCTCCATAGAGGGAGGGGCTGGGGGAGGGTCTGTATAGAGGTAGGGTCTGTCTACTCCCTCAAGACCACTGCTTCCTTGTTCCTGCCATCCACCTTTATCTGCATCGGACGTGGCATTTTTACGTGGCGCACATGTTTCGTTTCCTGAATGGCAGGCTGTGCGTCGAGCACTTCCTGGCGATAAATGCCGTCGCCGCGGAATGCGTTGATGGTAAGATAGCATACCCCCAGACTGGTAAGGTTCTGGAAGAAGTGTGTGCCTTGGCTGGGGTCTACCTGATAATTGTTCAGCCCCGCTTCAATGATAACCTGTGCCGCGCTGATGTGCGGCCATTTCACCGGTATGCCCAGCCAGGGGTCGCTGCTTCCCCAGCGTCCCGGGCCGATGAGAATATAGGATTCGCGTGTGCCTTCTTCTCCGTCTGTCGGATTGTTGCGTCTGTCAATGAAGTAACGGTTTATATACTCTATTTCCTCGGCAATGGCAGGGTTGTTGTTGGGCGTGTAGTTTTCTGTCTTTACGTAAACCACATCCTCAATCTCATTAAAGTTTCCGTGCCCGATGGCACTGTGTGAACGCAACAGACAGTCTTCGTCCGGAATCAGGCTCAGGTCTTCGTTAAGTTCCATGCGGTTGTCCACCATGGGACGTATCTGCAGCAGGTAGAACTCGCCGGTCTTGTCGGCATTCAGGTTTACGGCAAACTCTATTTCCACCGGACGCTGCATTTCGTCCTGTCCGTATTTGAGAACCTTCTTCATCAGTTCGGGCAGGGGGAACACTCCGTGCTGCAGTACGCCGGCAAAGGAGATGATCTTTCGGTTGCGCCCTTCATAATAGCCGTCGTAGATACATTGGTCTATGGGGTCGTATGTGCTGCATATCCATTGTAGTGTGCCGTCTGGTTCGGCGTTGCGTACCGGCCATTTCCGCAGGTTGAAGCCGTCGTCTTTCTGGAAGTCCAGCGGACCTCCGTTCATATTCTCGGTGTCCAGTGCCAGAAAGTGTGTCTGTGTATCGCGGAGAGCCATTTCCATTTCGCTCATTTGCAGCACCTGATGTGGGTGTGCGGGGCATACGCGCAGGCTCTGTCCGCCGTCCACAATGTATTTTCCCAGTCCCAAAGCCAGGTTTACGGTGCCTTCCTCCGCTTTTTCTTCGCCTATGGGGTAATAGTTGATGCTGCGTGCCACGCCGCTTATGACCGGATAGAAGCGGCCTTCGTGCTGCTGGCCCACTACTTCTTGCAGGATTACAGCCATTTTTTCCTGGTCTATCACGTTGCTTGTGGCGGTCATGTAGTCCTTGCTGCTGCGGAAGAACACGCTGGCATAGACGGCCTTGATGGCATCGGACAGCATGGACAGACGGTCATACTTGTCCGTGACGAACGGAATCATGTAGGTACTGTACACGCCGGCAAACGGCTGGTAGTGGCTGTCTTCAAGCAGACTGCTGCTTCGGATGGCAATGGGTTTGTCCACCACTTGCAGAAACGCTTCCAGGTCGGCAAGCAGGCGCATGGGCAGTCTGGAGCGCAGGAACTGTTTCAGTATCTCTTCGTCCGGAAGCTCGCTCAGTGCGGTAAAGTAGAGTTCGTTAGAGTCCATGAACTCGTCAAATACATCCGTACAAAGCACTACCGTCTTCGGAATCCTCACCTGTACACCGGGTTTTTCATTCAGGTCGGTATGCCGTTTCAGGATATGGTCTATGAAGGCCAGTCCTCGTCCTTTCCCTCCCAGTGAACCCTCTCCGATTCGTGCAAAGTTGCTGTATTGGTCAAATCGTTCGCGTTGGAACACCGCCACCACACCCTGGTTCTTCATCCTTCGGTAGGCTACAATGGCGTCAAGGATAATCTGTCGGTGTGCATCCACATCCTGGAGCGATTCCCATGTGATTCCTTTCAGAAATTCCGCAATGGGGAACAGGGCGCGGCTGGCAAGCCATCGGCTTACGTTGTTGTGGGTCAGGTGATAGAGCAGACTTTCGGCCGGAACGGTCATGATGTTGTCCTGAAGGTCCTTAAGGTTTCTTATGCGCACCACCTCCTTCATGGTGTTGGGATCCCTGAACACAAAGTCGCCGAATCCGAAATAGCGGTTTACGCGATTGCGCAGGTCCACGCTCATCTTCTTTGAATTCTTGTCAATGAAATGGGCATGACACAGTTCTGCCAGTTTGGCGTTCTCGGTTTCGTTAGAGTCCATGATGAGCGGTATGTACGGGTCTTTTGCGCGTATGGCGCTCAGTAGTTTGTATCCGGCATCCTCGCTCTTTTCGGTGCGGCCGGCTTTCATGGGGAAGCGGCAGTCGCTGATTACGCCCAGTGTGTTGTTGGAGAAACGGTTGTACAGGTTCCACGCCTCTTCGTAGTTACGCGCCAGCACAATCTTGGGTCTGCCTCGCATACGCAGGGTTTCCAGCGAGGTGTTTAGGGCTTCTGATGCAAACTCCATACTTTGCTGCAGCACGAATTTGTACAGGCTGGGCAGGATGCTGCTGTAGAAGCGGATGCTGTCCTCCACCACCAGAATCATTTGCACACCGGCACTCTTAATGTCGTGTTCCAGGTTCATCTTGTCCTCAATCAACTTGATGATGGACAGCAGAAGTTCCGTATTGCCGAGCCAGCAGAACACATATTCAAAGGCCGACAGGTCCTCGTTCTGCATACGTTGGGTAATACCGTGGCTGAAGGGTGTCAGCACCACAATGGGGGTTTGCGGATGTTCTTCTTTTATGGTTCGTGCAATCTGGAATACGTCGTTGTTCTCGGCAGCCGGCATACAGATGATGAGGTCGATGTTTCCGCTTGCCATCTGTATTTCCGCTTCCTGTAGGCTTGCCACTTGGATGAAGCGTGGGGGAAAGCGTAGTCCCAGACGTGCGTATTCCGAAAATATCTTTTCGTCCACGCGGCCGTCGTCTTCCAGCATGAAGGCGTCATAGGGGTTGGCCACCAGCAGTACGTTGCACACACGGCGCAACATCAGGTCCACAAAGGATGTGTCTTTCAGTGTCATGTCTTTTGGTAAGTGGTGTTGGGGGTAGGGGGGTACGATGTTCAACGATTCAACGAGCCAGCAGGTTTTTCCGTCCTTGCTGACTCGTTGGTTTTATAGACCCCCTCTAAAGACCCTCGTCGCGCAGGGGACTGCGCTCCCCTCACTGCGACACGGATCGACGTTTAGTCAATCCTCTGAAGGTCTTGCTCGCCCCCTCTACGGGGAGACTTATAACGTTTGACAAAATTCGCTTAACGTTATCGTTATAGCCTCCCCCTCCATAGAGGGAGGGGTAGGGGGAGGGTCTTCTTCTATTATATCACACAATTCCTTGTGCCATCATAGCCTTGGCCACCTTCATGAAGCCGGCCACGTTGGCGCCTTTCACATAGTTTACATATCCGTCTGCCTCGGTTCCGTACTTCACGCAGTTTTGGTGGATGTTCTCCATAATGGCGTGCAGACGGTTGTCCACTTCTTCGCTGGTCCAGCTCAGGCGTTCCGAGTTCTGTGACATTTCCAGACCGCTTACGGATACACCTCCTGCATTGGCGGCCTTGCCGGGAGCGTACAGAATCTTGGCTTCCTGGAACACGCGGATGGCTTCGGGTGTAGAGGGCATGTTGGCTCCTTCGCTTACGGCTATCACACCGTTGGCTACCAATGCCTTGGCGGCTTCCTCGTTAAGTTCGTTCTGTGTGGCTGAGGGCAGGGCTATGTCGGCCTTCTCAAACCAGGGCTTGGCGCCTGCCACATATTTTGCGGTAGGATACTGGTCGGCATATTCCTTGATGCGGCCGCGGTAGATGTTCTTCAGCTCCATGATGTAGTCCAGCTTTTCGCGGTCAATGCCGTCGGGATCATAGATATAACCGTCAGAGTCGCTCATGGTCATAACCTTTCCGCCCAGTTGCAGCACCTTCTCTGCGGTATATTGTGCCACGTTTCCGGCGCCGGAGATCAGCACCTTCTTGCCTTTCAGGTCGGTGCCCTTGGTCTTCAGCATTTCCATCAGGAAGTACACGTTGCCGTATCCGGTAGCCTCGGGGCGAACCAGTGAACCGCCAAACTCCAGACCCTTACCGGTGAATACACCGCTGAACTCATGGGTCAGCTTCTTGTACATGCCGAACATGTAGCCCACTTCGCGGCCGCCTACGCCGATGTCACCGGCGGGCACGTCCGTATCAGGACCTATGTGGCGGGTAAGCTCCAGCATGAAAGCCTGGCAGAAACGCATTACCTCGGCACTTGACTTGCCGCGGGGGCTGAAGTCTGAACCTCCCTTGCCGCCACCCATGGGCAGGGTGGTCAGTGAGTTCTTGAAGGTCTGCTCAAAGGCAAGGAACTTCAGGATACCCAGGTTTACACTCTTATGGAAACGGATACCGCCCTTGTAGGGGCCTATTACGTTGTTGTGCTGTACGCGGTAGCCCATGTTGGTCTGTACCTGGCCTTTGTCGTCCACCCAGGTTACACGGAACTGGTAAACGCGGTCGGGGATACACAGGCGTTCAATCAGGTTGGCTTTCTCAAATTCGGGGTGCTTGTTGTATTCTTCTTCAATAGTGGCAAGTACCTCTTCTACGGCCTGGTGGTATTCAGGCTCATTGGGGAAGCGTCTTTTCAGATCTTCCAAAACTTTTTTAGCGTCCATAGTCTTTTATATGTTTTTTATTGTATAAGTTGCGTAAGTTTGTTACCTTAATCTTACATAAACAATGTGCTTTACCTTTGTTCTTTTAATTTCGGTGCAAAGGTATGTTTTTTTGCTTATATAGACAATAGTTTGTAAGAAAAACCTTAAAAAAAATATCAAAATGCTTAATATTTATCAAAAATACGGTAAAAATATCAGTTTTATTGCGTTTTTGCTTACTCTCCGACCCATGTTAAGGCAAATATGCTTACTTTTGCACTTGGGTCGGCATCCTTTATGGCTTTGGCGCATGCGCTCAGGGTGGCGCCTGTGGTACATACATCGTCCACCAGCAGGAAATGCTTGCCCCTCATCAGCTCAGGTATTTCCGCCCGGTAGAGCCCTTCTACGTTTTTCATGCGTTCTTCACGGTTCAGGTGGGTTTGCAGACTGCGGTGCATAATGCGTTTCAGCAGTGTGGTGTTTACGGGGCGTTGGTATGCCTTGCCAATACCCTCTGCCAGCCATTCCGATTGGTTGTATCCGCGTTCTATTCTTCTTTGCCTGCTAAGCGGTACGGGAATGATGGCGTCAATCTCCTTTTCTATTCCGTGTGCTGCCAGTGCAGTGGCGGCCAGTTTGCCCATTGTGCGTGCCAGTCCTGCATTTTTCATGTATTTGAATTGCATCAGCGTCCTTTGGTGTTCGTTGTAGCTGCGGTAATAGAAGAGGCATAGTCCGTGTTCCACTGCCACGCCCGGCCAGATGATGCGTATCATCATATTGTCCCTGCTGTTTTCCATATTTGCGATGGGAAGCGTGGACATGCACCCTATGCACATGGCATCTTCTGACGGCATAAGTCGTTTGCCGCAAACAGGACACAGGCGCGGCAGCAGAAGGTTGAGCACCGATGCGCAGTGTTGCTTTATCAGTTTAAATCCAAATCGGTCATTAGCGTTAATCATTGTTCTCATATCCATAAGCATTCCAAAAGTATGTTTTTTTTCTGTTTCGTGTTCTTTTTTCCTGCGATTTTTTTCCCTAATCGCTCCAAAACAATTATCTTTGTCCCAATAAGCATACATTATTTATATATTAATATTAAATTATTTGTACAATGAAGCATTTATTGTTATCCGCTGCTTTCTGCTGTGCATTAGGAGCGCAGGCACAGGGCAAATCGGAACGATGGCTCAATCCCGAGGTCAATCGGGTGAACACCGTTAAGTCGCGCAGTACATTCTTTGCTTATGAGAATGAGAATGCGGCACGTTCCGGCAAGAAGTGTGAGAGTGACCGCTACATGAGTCTCGAGGGCAAATGGAAATTCTTCTTTGTGAAGGATCATGACCAGGCGCCCAAGGGTTTTTATGCTCCCGGTTACGATGATTCGGCATGGGATCTTTTCCCTGTTCCCGGACTGTTTGAAATCAATGGCTATGGCGACCGCATCTATAAGAATGTGGGCTATTCCTGGGCCACCCAGTTCAATAGCAATCCGCCAATGGTGGAGGAAAAGAACAACTATACGGGTTCGTATCGCCGCGAGTTTGAGATTCCCGCCGGTTGGCAGGGCAGCCGCATCTTCATGCATGTTGGTTCTGCCACCAGTAACCTCACAGTATGGGTAAACGGTAAGGAGGTGGGATATAGTGAAGACTCCAAGATGGAGGCGGTGTTCGACCTTACGCCATACCTTACCCCCGGCAAGAAGGCGCTCATTGCCATGCAGGTGATGCGCTGGTGCGACGGTTCTTATCTTGAGGACCAGGACTTCTGGCGTTTTACCGGAATCGCCCGCGAGGTTTATCTCTATGCCCGTCCGCAGGCCCATGTACAGGACGTCTTTGCGGTCCCCGACCTTACCAACGATTACCGCGACGGCAGTCTGGCTGTCAAGGTCAATACAGAGAAGGCCAAGGGCAAGACGCTTCAGCTCTCGCTCGTGGATGCCGAAGGCCGTCAGGTTTGGAAGGCCGAGGCTAAGGCCGAGGAAAGCACCTCTTTCCAGTGCAGCGTATCCAATCCCAACAAGTGGACGGCTGAGACTCCTTATCTTTATACCCTCTATACCACGCTTACCGATGGCAAGGAGGTAATCGAGGTCATACCGCAGAAGGTGGGTTTCCGCAAGGTGGAGATCAGCAATGCCCAGGTCTTGGTCAATGGCAAGCCTATCATCTTTAAGGGTGTGAACCGTCATGAGATGGATCCCGATGGAGGATATGTTGTCAGTGTAGAGCGTATGATTCAGGACATCAAGGTGATGAAGGAACTCAATGTCAATGCCGTGCGCACCTGTCATTATAGCGATGATCCCCGTTGGTACGACCTTTGCGACCAGTACGGACTCTATGTGGTGGGCGAAACCAATATTGAGAGCCACGGAATGGGTTACGGCGACCGCACCTTGGCCAAGAACCCCTCTTACGAACTGGCACATATAGAGCGAAACCGCAACAATGTGCTTGTACAGAAGAACCATCCCAGTATCATCATCTGGAGTTTGGGTAACGAGGCTGGTTACGGACCCAATTTTGAGAAGGCTTACGATGAGATCAAGTCCATCGACAACAGCCGTCCCGTGCAGTACGAACAGGCCGGTCAGAATGGCAAGACCGATATATTCTGCCCCATGTACTATGGATACGACGGATGCGAGCATTATGCCAAGGGCAACAATCCCCGTCCCCTCATCCAGTGCGAATATGCCCATGCCATGGGTAACTCAATGGGCGGTTTCGGCGAGTATTGGGATCTTACCCGTAAGTATGACAAGTATCAGGGCGGTTTCATCTGGGACTTTGTAGACCAGGGATTGCGTGGTACCAGTAAGGTTACCGGCAAGCAGATATGGATGTATGGTGGCGATGAAGGCCGCTATCCCGCCAGCGATCACAACTTCAACTGCAATGGTGTCATAGCGCCGGACCGCAGCCTTAATCCTCATGCCTACGAGGTACAGCATTATTATCAGAATATCTGGCTCCGCAATCTCGATATGAGCAATGGCGATGTGGAACTCTTCAACGAAAACACATTCCGCACTTTGGATTATGTCGATGCCGTCATTACCCTCAAGCAGGACGGCCGTCAGGTATTGAGCCAGCGCATTCAGGATCTCCCCAAGGTGGAGCCCGGACAAAGTGTGGTCATGCAGATGGGACGCATGGATTTGGGCATGAAGGTATATCAGCTTATGACCAATAATCCCTCCAGCGAGTTTACCGCCGATGTAGATTTTGTATTGAAGAATGATGAGCCTTTGCTCAAGGCCGGCCATGTAGTCGCACGCCAGCAGTTTGTGCTTCAGGGCTACACATTCCCCACTCCCGAGGGCATAATCAAGCAGGCCAAGGGCGAGGCCGTAAAGGTAGACGCCATGAACGCATGCTATACGCTTTCGGCTGCCGGAATGTCAATAACCGTGAACCGTTGGAACGGAAATCTGGATTATGTGGATGTGGATGGCAAACCCATGTTGCAGGAAGGCTATTCCGTAACGCCTAATTTCTGGCGTGCGCCCACAGACAATGACTTCGGCGCAAATCTCCAGACCAAGTTTGCGGCATGGAAGAGCCCCGAACGCAAGGTAAAGAGCGTAACGGTTAAGGATGTGATTCCGGCCAAGGCTGTTGAAGTAGTCTATGATATGCCCTCTGTAGAGGCGGTGCTGACCATGACCTATACCCTGACCCCCAGCGGCGAACTCATTGTAGACGAAAGCATGAAGGTGAACAAGGACGCCAAGCAGAAGCCTCAGTTGTTCCGCTTTGGTATGCAGTGGGTGCTTCCTGGCGAATACAGCCAGATCACCTATTACGGAAAGGGTCCTCACGAGAACTACATCGACCGCAAGGGAAGCCAGCGTCTGGGCATATTCAGCCAGAATGTGGCCGACCAGTATTATGGCTATGTACGTCCTCAGGAAAGCGGAAACAAGGCTGATGTACGCTATTGGACACTGACCAATGTACAAGGCAAGGGACTCACCTTCCAGGCCACCGGTAATATGGAATGTAGCACGTTGCCTTATTTGGTATCAGATCTCGACGGCGGTCCCGTTAAGTACGCGCATCAGTACCATAGTGGCGACCTTACCCCGCGCAATCTTTCCGTGCTTCAGATTCAGGCCCGCCAGTTCGGTCTGGGTTGTGTAAACAGTTGGGGAGCATGGCCCCGCAACGAGTACCAGATGCCCTATCAGGATTACCGCTTTACTTATATAGTGAAAGCCGTTAAGTAATCTGTTAATTATTAGAAGTTCTGGATAATCTAGATATCCTAGAAGTTCTAGAAAATCTAGAAAATCTAGAAAATCCAGAACCCCTAAAAACCAAAAAAAGGATGCGCATATCGCGCATCCTTTTCTATTAACAAGGTTTATGAATTACTCGTTAACGGGGAGGGGGAGATACCAGTTCTTTTCACTCTGGAGGAATGCACGCATGGCGGCATCTTCTGTTCCGTTACGCTTGGCCACGCGGCTTGCCAGGTAGTCGGTACCACGGCGGCGGGCTACACGCATAAGGTCAAAGAAGCGGTTACCCTCGAAGGCCAGCTCCAGAGCGCATTCGTCAATGATCAGGTCTTCTACTGCATCCTGAACTTCTGCATCGTAATTACCGCTGTAGATATCCTCCTTGGTAATTTCAATGCCTTCGTTCTCCTTCACCTTCTTGATAACCTGAGTTACATAGTTGTAGCTGCTGTTACGGTCATCATATCTCAGACGGCCACCGCCACGGGCATGGATACCGGTAGTGATGTAGTTGTCTGTGGTAGAATTGCTGGGATAGCTGAACGTTGTAAAGCTGTTACCGCGAAGTTCCTTCTTCATCTGGTATGTTACGGTTCTGGTAGAACTTCTCATGTAGCGGGTCATGAAGTTCATGTAGTCGATACCATTGCTCTTCATCACTTCACGCTTGTCCAGATAGTAGCAGGTCTGTGAACAAGATTCGTCTGTGTAGTTCTCTGTGCTCAGTGCCAGATAGTTCATGGTTACATCAGCGGCAGTGATTGAATCGGGGTGTTCGGCAATGGCGGCAATCAGCTCGGCCTTGGTCTTGCAGTATGTTGTACCCAGGATAGAATCGGCGTTGATTTCATCACCTACGGGAATGTTGTAGGGCAGATAGATGCTGTCATTGTAAACGGCATACCACAAGCTGTCCTTGGTAGCATAATCAGTCTCGGCATTGGGATACCAGTAGTCGTTGTTACAAAGACCGTTCTTCAGCACGGCAAAGGCATAGCTGGGATAGCCGGCGCGGTTGATGGCCTCGGCAAAGCGCAGCCAGATACCGGTCTTGCGGTATACCATGGGGTATACGGTAGTAAAGCTGGTGCTGGGGTTCTGCTTCATTACGTAGAACATGGTATCCATCTTCTCCATCTCGTTCATGTAGATGTAGCGGCTGTTCCAGTACTGACGGGCGTCACCCACCTTGGGCATCACCTTGATAACGGCCTGGTCGGGGTTCTCGTAGTCGCCGATGTACATTTCGTAGTCCTGCTTCATGCAGATGGTGTCATATCCGGCGCTGGCCACCAGTTCAGGATCATCCTGACGGAACAAACTTACACTTGATAAAGTAGTGGTTTCACCTTCGTTTTCTTCATCAACGTTACCGTATGTATTTACTCTAATTTCAGCCTCAAAACCGAAGAGACGGTTTACGTCGGTCAGTACGGTACCCCACAGTTTGTTGGTACTGCTGGGAATACAGGTTACACCTTCGCTGCTTGCTGTTACCTTGCCCTTGCTGGTATAGGGATTGGTGCCGGCACGGCTGTACATAGGCAACGGAGAGCGTTCGGTCAGGCCACCGGTACAGTAGATGCCGGGCAACAGCGGACCGCCGTATTCTGTGTTCAGATAGTTGTAGTAGTGCTGTGCGGCTTTGGCGCATGAAGCGGCGCTACCTTCCATCAGATACAGGTCGCCCAATACCACGCTTACGGGGAACATACACAGGCTGCTGTGGCAGACTGCGCTGGTGCGACCGTATTGGTTATACTGGGGATAACCGTAAATAGTCTCCACAAATTCCATGTTGATCAGTTCGGGGGCGAGCAGGTCTACCAGGTTGCCGGCATTGGCGGTGGGGTAGTCTGAGTTCCAGAACTCGTCAATTTCCTTTGTGGTGAGCAGAGGCTTGGTGTAGAAGGGCACTTCGCCGTACACCTGTACCAGCTGCATGTAGGTCCATGCACGGATGGCCTGCACCTGGGCATACTCCTTAATCATGTACTTCTGGTTGGTACCGGTGGTCAGGAAGGTATCACAGTGTGCAATGTAGGCATTACAACTGTTGATGATGTGATAGTAGTCACTTGCCTTCAGATACTTGCAGGCTCCGTCCTTGTACTTGGCTGCAGTTCCGTTCTGTCCGAAGTTTACGATGGCGGCAATGGTGTCGCTCACGTAGCCGGTGCTGGTAACCAGGTCACCGCGGCATTCGCCTAAAATCACATAGCGCTCGGCTACGTTTTGCAGTGACTTCAGGATACCCCAGTAGGAGTATAGGGTATCCTGAGCCACTTCGTATGAGTGGCGCTCGCTGTCTGATGTCAACATATCCTCGCATGAGGTGGTCACCATGCCCAGGCTCATGCAGAAGATAAGCAAGCTTATAATTGATTTTCTTTTCATATCTTGTACTTTTTTGGTTTTAGGTCATTACAGGTTGATTGAAACACCCACATTGAAGCTGCGGCCGAATGGAATCTGACCGTTGTCCACACCGCGGTAGTATGAGCTGTTGCGGCTGCTCATTTCGGGATCGGTGCCCAGGTACTTGGTCACAGTGAATACATTGTTGGCCTCTCCCCAAACCTTCAGGCCTAACAGCCAGCTGTTGCTGTAGGGAATCTTGTAGGTAAGGCGTACGTTCTTCAGCTTCAGGTAGCTTCCGTCCTCAATCCAGCGGTCAGAGAAACGCTCGTTGTTGCGCCAGTCTTCGCTATCCATGTAGCATGCCTTGGGCATGTCGGTCTGCTGTCCCTCGAAGGTCCAGCGGCGCAGGGCGGCAGTGCTCTGGTTGTAAGTGGTGTTCAGACCCTCGATTACAGAACGCTGGTAGTTGTAGATGTCGTTACCCAGGCTGTACTTGAAGTTTACGTCCAGACGCAGGTCCTTCCATGTCAGGCTGCTGTAGATGTTACCGTAGATGTCGGGGTTGGGGTTACCGATAACTACCTTGTCGGCATCGTCAATCACACCGTCGCCGTTCTGGTCAACGAAGCGTACGTCACCGGCCTGGAAGTTGCGGTAGGGATTCTCCTTCATACCTGTGGGATAGAGCAGATAACCGTTGGTACCGGGTGCGTCGGAAGCCTGTGAAGCCTCTGCGTCGCTTGCGAACACACCGTCGGTCTGCCATCCGTAGAAGCTGCCTGCGGCATAGCCTACGGCGGTCAGGATGTTCTCGTTGCCGTAAACGCTGTTGGTGAAGCCGTGGATGGTTCCGCTCTGTACAGAAGTCCAGCTGTCGTTGGCAGCGTCGTACACGTTCTTGTACACCTCAATCTTATTGTTGGTGGTGTTGGGCAGGTCGGTCACCTCATTGTTGTAGTGGCCCATGCTGGCTCCCAGCTCCCACTTCCAGTTCTTCTTGTTGATGAGGGCGGCGTTTACGTTCACCTCAAATCCCTTGTTGGTCATAGAACCTTCGTTGGTCCAGTACTTGTTCATACCGCTCACGAAGTTCAGTTCCTTCAGGGTCAGCAGGTCATCGGTCTTGTGCCAGAACAGATCCAGACCGGCGTGCAGACGGTTGTTCAGGAAACTTCCTTCCAGACCCACGTTGTACTTGGTTGTGGTTTCCCACTGGATGGTACTGTTCTCAATGTTCTTCAGATAGAGACCTACTGTGTTCTCGGTAACCTGCATGCTCTCCCAATAGGTGCGGGCTGCATAGTAGTCAACCAGGTTGTCGTTACCGTTCTTTTCCACACCGGCGGTCAGCTTCAGGTACTGGATACCCTTGCCTGTCTTGAACCAGGGTTCGCTGCTGATGAGCCATCCCAACTGCAGTGAGGGGAATACGCCCCAGCTTACGCCTGCCATCTGGAAACCGTCCTTGGTGTTGTCACCGAAACGGCTGCTCGCCTGGCTGCTCACTACGAAGTCGGCAAAGTAGCGGTTCTTGTAGTTGTAGTTGGCGTTCAGGTAGTAGGTCATGTCAATCCAGTTGTCGTTGGTACCACTGTAATTGATGTACTGCATGTTCTTCTTCAGGTTGGGCAGCTTGTCGTTCTCGTTGTTGTAACCGCTCATGCTGTTGTAGCTGAACTGGTAGTTGTTGTAACGCCATCCGCCCATCACATCAATGGCGTGTGCGCCGTAGACATTGCTCCACTGCAGACGCAGGTCGTTGTTCAGCGTGGTCTCCTTGGCAAACTGGGTCTTCAGCACGCTGCTGATAGAACCAAGGTCCTTCAACTCATACATGTTGGTACCGGCAATGGGAAGGAAGTACTTCTCGTTGTTACGGCTCATGGTGTAGTTGAAACGGTCGCTGATGCTGAACTGCTTGGTGATCTGCCACTTGGGACTAACGTTCAGGTGAATCTGGGTCAGCTGGGCATAGTTCTTGTTGTTGCCCTCACCGTTGCGGATTACCCAATAGGGGTTACGCAGCGCCTCGTTGATACCCACCTTGCGGGGGAACATGAAGGGGTTCTGTATCCAGTTGTTAGTGTTACTGGCTGCATACTTACCGGCATATTCCTTGGAGAGTTCAAGACGCTGTGATGGATAGGGAGCGTTGCTCTCGTAGTTGTGGTAGTAGGCATAGGGGCTGAGGAAGGGGGCAGATACCACACCCAGTACGTTGGGCGCACCGATGTTCTGCATGCTGTAGTCCTCGCTCCATCCCTGGTCCATCAGGTTGTAGCTGGTCTGGTTGTAGGCGATGTCCAGTCCGGTTGTCAGGTTCTTGAACACCTTGATGTCGGTGTTGAAACGCAGGTTCAGACGGTCCATGTCAGTGCCCACACCGGTAGCCTCGCTCTTGGTGTAGCCTAATGAAAGGGCATACATACCGATGTCGTCACCACCCTCTACGTTAATCTTGTAGTTCTGGGTCATGGCGTTCTGGTACATGTCCTTCTGCCAGTCGGTATTGTTGTCGAATATTTTACGGTAGTAGTTGCTGGGGCTCTTGTCCAGGAAAGCCAGTGAGGTCAAGTCGCTGAAGTTGTAGTCGTCCATGGTACTCAGCATGTCGCTCAGATAGCTGCTGTAATCCTTGCCGCCGAGCACATCCAGCTTCTTGGGGGTCAGTTCCACACCGCCGTAGATGCGTACGCCAATCTTGGTGGCCTGGCTCTTACCGCGCTTGGTGGTGATGATTACCACACCGTTGGCACCCTTGGCACCGTACAGGGCGGTTCCGTTCTTCAACACCTGTACGCTTGCGATGTCCTCGGGGTCGATTGAGGCAAGCAGGTTGTTGTAGAAGCCCTCGTGCAGGGTGGTACGGTCATACTGGGGGTCAATGATGTTGCCGTCCAGAATGATCATGGGCTGTGAACCGGCGTTCAGTGAGTTCACACCACGGATCTGCATGTAGGCACCCTGTCCGGGCACTCCGTTGCGGCTGATGGTGTAGATGTCACCGGCCAGACGGTTCTGGATATCGGTGTCAATGCTAACGCCGCTGGTTTCCTCCACCTCAATCTTGCGGTTGGCGGTAATGTTGGTGGCATCGGTGTAGATGCTGTTGAAGTGGGTGCTGATGAGCTTGCCATCAGCCTTTCCTTCCTTCACCACTACCTGCAGGGGGTTGTAACCCTCGGCATACACATATATCACGTCAGAGAAGGTGGGGATGTCCAGCTTGTAGCTTCCGTCCTCTTCTGTCAGGGTTGAATAGCTTTCCAAACCCAGTGCCTGGATACGCACACCGCCCATGGGTTCGCCTGTGGCGTCGTCCACAATGCGACCGGTGACGTTCTTCATCTCATAGTTTACCGTTTTCTTTGCCCTTGCAATGCGACGAACGGTTGCTGTGTCTGTTTCCGCTTCCTGGGCAGACACCGTGGGCATGCCCAGTCCGGAGAGAACCAGCAGGCACAATCCTGTGCCCATGGCTCTGTGCATGAATGTATTGCTTAATCTATTTTTCATTGTATCAATTATTAGATGGGTCAACTTCAACAACAGTGTCGTCTTCCTTGCTCTTCAGAATCACACGGTCAATACACAGTTCGCGAATATAGCCTTTCTTCACGTCGGAGTTAGAGGCGTCACTAACAATGCTCATGATAGGATAGCTGTGCTCCAGGTTCTGGTAAGAGTAGGGGAATTCCATATCGGGAATAACCAGTACGGTGTCCACCTTACGTGCATCCCAGTCCACCTTGATAGACTTGCCCTTGCCACCGTTCTTGGTGCCGTTGTCATATATAACCTGCAGCTTGATCTTGTTCTTGCTGATATTGGCCACAGAGTCTACGTAGGCGCTGTCCAGATAGAGCGAATCGTTGCCCTTGTCCAGAATTTCCTTGTACCAGTAGGGAACCAGTACCATGTAGATGTCATACTTGCCACTCATCACCTTGGCGTTGCGGTTGTATGCCAGGTCGTAGTTGCCTTGCAGAATCAGGTTACCTTCGGGCTTGGTGCTGCCGTCAGGCTTCATAATGTAGAACTGATCCTTGCTTACCTTTCCGTACTTGGCTACAATCTCGGGATACAGAGAGTTGGTGAAGGTTTCTGATGAAACGCTACCCTTGAAGGTCTCGCTGTATAGGTTGAACATGTAGCTGTAGGGCTTGATTTCCACATCGGGGAAGTAGTACTCCTTGGGCAGGTTCCAGGTATCGGAAATGTAGGCATATCCGTTACTCATTTCCACAGGTTCGCCGGGGAAGAGTTCGGTCTTGTCCCACTTGTTTTCGATGTTGCGCAGGGTATCGCCGCGGGTATTCAGGAAATACTCGGCCTCGGTTCCCTTGCTGGCGATGAACTGTTCCATGGTCCAGGGCGCGCCTTCCTCACCGCCAATCTTGCCTTGTCTGTCAAGGTCAAATACGATGGGGGTGGCGATGTCCATCTTCACGCTCAGGTCGGTCAGCGAATCGGGATTCTCTGAAGGACGCATAACGGTTTCCTTGGCGCCGCTCTTCTCACGGTCGATGTAAGACTCTGCATAGGTGTAGAGGCTCTTAATCTTCTCGTAGGTATTGGTCCAAGCCGCGTCGGTGGGGATGGCCATGATGTACTTTCCGCTTTCCCAGTCCAGGGAGGCGGCAAAACCCTTCTGGCTCATGTGACGCTTGTCAGAGGTGCTGGTAGATACATTTGCAGAAATACCGAACATCAGGTTGGATGTTCTATACACACTATCCACATAAGTGGGGTTACCGTTCTCGTCGGGCAGGCCTTCGATACTGCTGCCTTCAATGAAATAAGTGGTGTCCTTGTCTATTACATATTGTGAGAACAGGGGGTTCTCGCCGCTGAACTTCAGGTATTCGTAGAAGTTGAAGTGGAAAGGCAGGATACCCTTCACGGTGTGCAGGGTTCCGTTGCTTGCCGCAATGTTGCGCTGCGCCAGTTCCACATCATACATGGTTGGGGCAGCAAGGTCGGACATGTCGAACACCATTTCCTTGCCGTTGGCCATGTTCAGGGTGTCCTTCTTGGCAATACTGATCGGATGACGCCACATAGAGATGTGGTTGGTCATAAACTGCTTCTGCAGGTTGTAACCGTCAGTCTCAGCCATTTCGAGCCACTTGGCCTTCTCTTCTGCGGTAAAGGCGCTGTTTTCGGGCGCCCAGACGGTCATTACCTGGCCGCTCTGGAGCAAGTCTGCAAAGGTGTAGTCGTTCATGGGGTGAACGTCGTCCTTGTAATACTTGGCTTTGCTGGCAATCTCGGCAAAGATAGAAAGTTCGGGTTTGCTCTGAATCTGCTCCCAAAGGTTCTGGCCTGCCGCTGTACCCAGGTCGTTGTAGTGCTCGTCCCAGGTATCGGTACAAGAGGGTGTTGCCAGTATCAGGGCACCCGTGGTAATTGCACCGAGGGTTTTGAATAATTTTTTGTTAGCCATATTTTATTTGTTTTTTTGTTTACCAAATGTCTTCCGGTGTTTCAGGATTGTCATAGACTTCCTTGGCACAGAATTCGATGTAGTCCATATAGAACTCCTTGTTTACATCATCCAACACACTCTTGAAGCGGATGTAGTACACCTGGTCGGGATCCATGGTCTCGCGTACCATGATACGGCGAAGGGTGTTCACGTCGTCACGAGAGGTAAGGGTTCCTCCGGGCAGTCCGGCAATGTAGTGTTCGGGACCCTTCATGAAGCCGTTGTTGCGCATCTTCTTGTCAACTTCGGCATTGTAGTCCATATCTTCCTCGTCGTCGGCAACCCAGCCCACGGTGCTCTTGAAGTTACCGGCACTGGTGTAGCGGTATTCGCCTCCCATACGTACGTCCAAGGGAATACCCTGGGCGGCAAGGTTGTCCTTGTCGTGTCCCCAGTAAACCTGGCACATTCCGCGTACCTGTGAGTGGGACTGCACTGCCACG
The DNA here is from genome assembly GCA_017935785.1 of Bacteroidaceae bacterium. Lineage (GTDB taxonomy): Bacteria > Bacteroidota > Bacteroidia > Bacteroidales > Bacteroidaceae > Physcousia. The sequence continues at coordinate 46,567 of JAGBGU010000068.1, read as the reverse complement.
CGCAGTTCGTAGGTTCCTCTCTTGGGTACGGGCGGGAGTCGCATGATGATGTCGTAGCGTCCTACAATGTTGAACTCATCGTGCAGATAGTTGTGCCATCCGTTACCGCGGCCCAACAGGTAGTAGAATTCGGTTTCGTCCGACATTTCTACGTCTGCCATGTACTGGTAGTTGGTATTGATGGGGAATCCCACGCACATGTGGCGGTCGGTGGTAACCGTCTGTCCGCGCACATCGTTGTTCATGTATTCGGGGAACAGACTTGACACATCGTAGCGCAGACGCTGCTTTTGCAGGTTGTTGCGGGTGTCCTCATCGTAAGCCAGTACGCGTCCGGGCATCTTTTCATGTGATATGGGGTATATCAGCATGTTTACAGCCTCGCTGTTGGCACTGTCCACATTGATGCGGAATCCGAACTTGTCGTCCTCGCAGAAGTTCTCGTGGTAGTTTTCCCTGCGGCCGTTACGCAAGTCGGGGAAGCGGTTCAGGTAGATACCCTGGCTTTCCGCGCTCTCGAAGATCTTGAGCAGACGGCGCTTACCCATGGTGGTGTACAGCTCGGTCATGGCCACGGTGGGCTTCTTGGTGGTCAGAGAATATCCCTTCTCATTGTAGTGGAGAATCAGTTTGTCGGCAGGCAGACGGTAGGGAATGAGGTGATAGGTGACGAACAGGTTCAGCACATTGTCCTCATTCTTGTAGTTGTCGTCCTGTTTTGCATCGGGATATACTCCCTGTGCTATGACATATTCCTTGATATCCTCAACGGTAATCTGGTCGTATGGCTTACCGATAACGCTTTCCCAGAACTCGTCAGTCTCGGCAAACAGGGTGTAGCCGTACTTGCGGTGTTCGGGCAGGTAACCGGGCTTGCCCACTGAGGGGTGGGTGCGCAGGTCTTTCAGCGTGCCATTCTTGTAGAGCGTTTCATATCGTTCGTCTCTGGCGAGGCTCAGTGTATCCATCAGTCCGCAAGCCTGAATCAGCTTGGCGTATACCATGTAGCCTTTTCTGTTCTCGTCTATAAAACTCTGCAGCAGGTAACCTCCGGTATCGTTGCTGGGGGCGATTACGCTTTCCACCTGGTGGATTACACCGTTGATGGCAGGAATATCGCGGTTGGTCAGCGAAATGGGAATGTTGCCGTTGATGAAGATGCTGTCCGGATTTGATCCGTAATAGACAGAGAGTTTGCGGTCGGCAAGCGTCGGACTGGCAAATTCCTCATTGTTGTTGATGGGGAAAGTGCTGGTTTCGTAATAGGTCCGTTCACCGGTAGAGGTGAAGTCCCCACCGTCAATGATGCTGTTGTACACAATCACCTTGCGGATGGAGTCCTTCACTGCACTGTCGGTAAATGCTTCCCAACTGGGAGTTGTGATGAATCCTCGAACCACCAGAGAGTCAAGATAGGCATGAATAGCCTCGTTTGTTGGGGCGAAACATGTGTAGTTACCGCGGGCGGTCATGAGCTGCATGACCGTTGATTCCGAGTAGTCACTGATGTTCACCTGCTTGAGCAGTGCCACATACTCAGAGTATGCGGACTGCTTCTGCAGATAGCTGCCGATAGTTTCTTCCGTAAAGACGTAACGAGCTGATGTGTCGATATCCTCTTTACAACTGTGCAGCATGCCCATGCCCAAAAGGGCGGCTATACATCCTGTAAACTTGATATATTTCTGAATATTAAGTCTCATGGTGACCTCCTTTCGTGGATTTTATTCAAAGCCTGAAGTGTCGTACTTAGACTTGTTCCAAACGGGGTTCTGTTCAATGGCGCCGCGGGCTGCCTTCACTTCCATGTAATAGATGGGGCTGTAGAGTCCGTAGCGGTTCTTCAGACGGTTGCGCTGTACGGTGTAGTTGGTGTACTTGTTCTTCATGAAGGTTTCCACCATCTTCTTCACACCGGCATAACCGTCTCCGATGGGCTTGTCCTCAGTCCATTCACGGGGGTCTGCTGTTCCAGATTGGCCACCGGCGTTGCGCTCGGCATAGCGTACCAGGTCGAACCAACGCTTACCCTCGGCAAGCAACTCAATCTGACGCTCGTTCAGTACCAGCTTCACATAGTCGCTACCGGGCATTACAGCGTCACCTTTCTTGGGGTTGTTGGCTGAACCGGTGGTTACGTCTTCTTCAATCTTCACGTCTTCCTTCAGGTTGCAGAATGAGCGGCGGTGAATGGCGTTTACAATCTGCTGGGCAAACTTGTTGTTCTCCTTGCCGCCCATGGCTGCGTATGCCTCGGCCTTCATCAGCATCACGTCGGTCAGACGATAGATAATCCAGTTACGGTAGCTGTCGGCATCTGAATCGTCTACAACGATTTCCTTGTCAGCATTGTCGCTGATATTTACAGTGGGTCTTCTGTGCTTGAAGCAATAGTAATGGCCCAGGTCTCTGTTTTCTCTGGTACTCTTGCTTACGCTGTACCAGGTACGGCTGTCATACTTGCCGTTGTCATCGTTCACACTACCACCGTAAACTGCGCCCAGGGCTGCCTCGCAAACCTGAAGGTGGGTACCGTTGCTGTAACCGTACAGGTGGTTGACTGCTCCATTACTGCGTTCGTCGCTGTTGCTGAACTGCAATTCGAAAATACTTTCTTCGCTGTTCTTGCCGCTAAAGGCTCCGGAACCGAAGATCTCTTCAAGAGCGACCAACTGTGGGGTTCTGCCTGATGCTGCATTCTCGAAGTCGTTCTTATACATTTCACAATTGGTCAGGCCGAAGTCTATCTTGTCCAATATTGATGCGCCGAAGCTTGAATTACCCTGCTGGTTGTTGCGGTACAGGGTGGCGATAGCCTCGTCAGCGTATTCGATACACTTCTTGTAGTCGCCTTCCACGGTGTGGATGACAGAGTCTGTTCCCAACAGCACGGTGTCGGTAAGCAGACCGCGACCCTCGTGCAGAGAGGCACGCCACAGGTACATGTCGCTCAACATGGCATAGAGTGCCGCGTTGGTGATAAGTCCCTTGGTATCATTGTTAGAGGTAAAGCGGTTGCGGGCCTGGCCCTTTACGCTTTCCACGTCTACGATGATGCTGTCCAGCACGTCCAGCTGGTTGGTAAGGCCGAAGTATTCAACCTCAGAATCCTTGTTGATCACCTTGGTGCTGTAGGGCACGTCCTTGAAGGCACGGATAAGGTAGAAGTAGTTGAGGGCACGCAGACCCACCATTTCGGCCTTCATCTGGCGCCATTCGCCAGGTGTGAATTGCTTGTCCTTCTCCAGGATTTCACTACCGTGCTGGAGCACCTTGTTACAGAAGTTGATGGTGGTGTACACTCCGCCCCAGTCGAATTGGCTCATACTGGAGTCGGGCTGTGCCTGCATAATCTCATTGTAGGTGTCCCAACTGCCCTGGTCACCGTGGCGGTTCTGGTTCATTTCCCAACTGTCTGAGCGGAGGTCGCCCCAGATAGCGAATTTTTCAACAGTGCTACACATCTGCTTGTAGGCAGCATATCGCACACCTTCCAGGTCGTTCTTGTCTTCCCAGAAGTCTTCCTCTACCACGCGGTCTTGGGGATAGATGGTCAGCCAGTCCTCGCAAGAGGTGGTTCCCACAGCCGCCAGTCCCAGCAGGCAGATGGATGTATAGATATTCTTAAGTTTTTTCATTGTATTCATTATTTAGAAGCCTAAGTTAACACTGCAGGTAAATGACTTTGTACGGGGAGTACGGCCACCGTCTGTACATACGGCAAATCCCTGGGGAGAAACGTCGGGGTCTACACCGGTGTACTTGGTCCAGCACCAGATATTGTTTACAGAAGCGAACAACTTCAGGTTGTTGATACCGTACTTCTTCAGTTTCTTGGCATCGAAGTCGTAGCTCAGCTGTACGTACTGCAGACGCAGGTAGTCTCCGTCTTCCACGTAGCGGTCGCTGGGCAGTGAGTTGTAGCTGTTGTAACCGTGAACGCGGCTCAATGCACGGGGTATCTCAGTGATGTCGCCGTTCTTGCGCCAGCGCCATGTGGTCGCATAGCTCTGGTTGTTGTTGTTGAGCATGCTTTCAAGCTGCATACGCATTGTATTTACAATCTGGTTACCCATACGGAAGTTGAAACCGGTGTTCAGAGAGAAGCGGTCATAGTAGAGCTGGATACCGAAACCACCATTACACTTGGGGTTGGAGTTGCCGAGGTAAACCATGTCGTAGCGGTCAATCTGTCCGTCGTGGTTCACGTCTTCATAGATGGCGTCACCACCCTGGAACTGATAGCGGTAGCTTTCGTTGTAGCAGTAGTACATGGGCAGAGGTATACCCTTGGCGTCGGTCAGCATATTGCCATCTGCATCGAATGCGATGGGGCAGGTGGCGTTCTCGCCGCGGCGGAGGGCTGCAGCTGCGGTGTTGATGGGGTTGCCCTTGGCATCGTAACCGCTGTTCTCATGCTCTGCATAACCGTATGCTGCGATAGAAGACTGGGTGTAGCCGTTGTGGTCATAGTCATAGCGGTAAACGCCCTTGTAGCGGAGACCGTAGATTGAACCCAAGGCATTGCCCACCTGTACGCGCTGGTTGTAGTTGAGGTTACCGGGCTGATAGGTCTCGCTGCCGTTCAGGGCTTCGAGAATCAGGGGATCCATCTCCTCTACCTCGTTGAAGTTCTGGGCAATATTACCGCGGAGCTTCATGGCGAACTTGCCGACCTTGGCGATACGGGCGGTGCTTACGTTCATTTCCCAACCCTTGTTGCGCATGGTACCAGCATTTACGCGGTCAAGGTTACTGAAACCGTTGGCACTGGGGATACGCAGGTTGTCCATCAGCAGGTCGGTGGTCTTCTTGTTATATACTTCGAATTCGGCAGTTACAATGTCGTCGAACAGACCCAAGTTGAAACCGAGGTTCCACTGCTTGGTCTTCTCCCAACGGATTTCTGTAAGAGAAAGGTTCTCGGGACGTACTACGGTGTGGCCGTTGTAGTAACCGTCAGAAGCGTATTTGTTATACTGCATAAATGCTCTATTTCCTGTGTTACCGGTGATACCCCATGTGGGACGGAAGGCCAGCATGCTGATAACCTTCTTGCTCCACTGCATCCAGTTTTCGTCACTGATATTCCAACGTCCACCGACAGAGGGGAATAATCCATACTTAGAGCCCTTACCGAAGTTGGTGCTTCCGTCTACACGTGCAGTAGCATCGAGTGAGTACTTGCTCTTGTAAGAATAGTGGATTTGTCCAAAGTAACTCTGACTTCTCCATTCTCCATTGCTGGCACCGGCAGAGCGGAGCAAAGCTACAACGGTTGGGTCAGTGATACCGTCGGGTACGTTCCATAAACCGGTGTTCTGAGTGCTACTGTTACCTGTAGCCATTTCGAAACGCAGCATACCACTCAAACTGTGGTCTTTGTTGGCGAAGCCTGAATAGTAGCGCAAGTCGTGACGGGTGGTGAACTCGAGTGACTTGTATTCATTATTGCTAACATAGTTACGCTGGTTGCTACCCAGGTTGGTGCTGTTTTCTGCACCCCAATACCAGTCCATGGTCTTGAGTTCTGCGGGGCAGTACTCGTCGCTGCTGGTGTTGTAGATGTTCAGCTGCACGTCGCCCACGTAGTTCAGACGGTGCTGGTCGTCCTCGGTACCGAGCAGTTTGTACTCGATGCTGAACTGGGGAGTCAGGTTGTACTGGCGCTCTTTGTTCCATGATTTCATGGCACGGGCAACGGGGTTGCCGTTGAAGAACATGTCGTTCAGGTCATAAGAGGTCATAGTACCGTCATTCTCCTTGCGGCTTGAACCACTGGTTCCGTAGTTGGCTGCCAGAGGAAGCATGTTGAAGTAGTTGCCGGTCTTGATACCATAGCGGTCATATTCCCATACGCTCATATTGGGCATGGCGTTATATGCACGATATAGAGGACCATCAGAGCTGTGGTCTTTCAAATTCTTTTTATTGGTGGTGAAAGTCAGGTTGATGTTAGAGCTGAACTTGATGCGGTCACTCACCCAGTAGTCCAAAGCCGTGGCGGTACTGAAACGGTCCAAGCTTTGTCCTATTACAGAACCGGAGCTCTTGTCATAACCGGCACTGATACGGAAGGTAGCCTTTTCACCACCTCCGGAGAGGGTTACATAATACTTGTGTTCCTTACCGAAACGTGAAACCTGGTCAACCCAATCGGTATTGTGGCTGTAGTGGTTATAGATATAGGGCATTTCGGTGTTGTAGTCCAATTCGGGAAGTGAAGTGGGAATCTGCAAGGGGTTGTAGTAAGCTTCCTTCAGCATCATGGTGTAACCGTCACCGTTCAACATCTTGTAGCCGTCGGGCTGCCAGGTGCCGTTGAAGCGGTAAGAGAAGGCTACACGGGTGGGACCACGGTGACCACGGCGCAACTTGATTTCGATTACACCGTTAGAACCACGGATACCCCACTTGGCTGCGGTGGCAGCGTCCTTCAGTACGGTAATGCTCTCGATGTCTTCGGGGTTCACGTTCAACAGGGTAGAGAACTGCTCTTCGTTGTCCATGGTCTCGAAGTTTACATTCTGTGCATCATCGGGAAGTTCGAAGATGTGGTCGTTTACTACGATAAGGGGCTGTGCGTTACCGTTGATGGTGGAGGTACCGCGCAGACGCATGGTGGTACCGGAACCCAGGTTACCGGAGTTGGGCACGATGTCCAAACCGGGAATCTGTCCCTGAAGTGCCTGGTCTACAGACTCGAAGGCAAGACCTTCTACGTCTGACATGTCAAACTTAGACACAGCACCGGCATACTCGCGGGCGGGGATGTCCAGACCGGTGGTGGGAGCCTTCTTCTTGGCAGTCACCTTTACCTCGGTAATGGTCTTGGTGTTGTCCTGCAGGGTAATCTTGAACACGTTCTTGGTACCCAGCTTCTGTGTAAAGTTCTTGTATCCGATATAAGAAACCTTCAATGTATTGTTGGGGTCCTTGATATTCATGGTAAAGTTACCATTCATATCCGTAACCGTCTGGCTGACAATACGGTTGTTCTTGTCTAACTCTACGACGTTGGCACCGATGATTACGTCAATGTCGTCCGCTACGGTACCGGAAATACGCCGTTGCTGTGCGTTTGCTGGGATGGCCATCAGCGCCACAACCCAGAGCAGTAATAGCTTTGTTATTTTATTCATGGCTTTCAAACTTTTCTTTACTAATAGCGTATCTCTTAATGTACTTCTTGGCAGCGGCTACAGTGCTCCATTCGCTGTCGTGACGGCCATTCTCCAACTTGGTGTGGTTGAGGATACCGGGAATCAGGTGGATTACACAAGCACTTGAAGCATCAAGGGTGATCTTCTTACCAGAGGTTGCCATGGGGCGGCCTACGGGCTTCAGAGAACACTCGATGTCACGAGCCAATACGTTCTTTTCTCCGATGGTCTCCATCATCTGGCTGCCTTCCTGTGCGTCGCGTACGCGCAATACATTATTACCTGTACGGTCTACATAGAGCTTGCAGAACAGGCCGAGTTCCTTGTCGTAACTTGAAGTTACCATTTCAGATTCGGGCTGGGCAGTCTTGTCGGCGAAGATAGAGTTGTCGGCGAAGTGATAACGGATGAAGTTGGTCAGATAGGTAATCTTGGCCTGAAGCTTGATGCTGTCCGCATGAGCCTTTTCCCACAGCTGGTCGCGCAGGATAGAGTCTTCTTCTACGAATACATAGTCTTCATTGTCCATGATATCCTTGATAGAATCCAACGCATTTACAACGGGCTCCATTTCAGCATAGTCAGCTTCGAGCTGTTCCCATGTGGGCAGACCGTTGGCGATAGCTTCCTCAACGGCTTCGTTGCTGGGGATGAAGGCGGTGTAACGGTAGTTGTTGAAGAACTGGATGTTGTTGTCCAAACCGTTCATATCCACGAAGATCTGATACTTCTTCAACGCTGAATTCTGCTCGCTGGTAGAGAGGTTCTGCTCGTCAACGAGACCGCACTTTCTTACGATAGTGGTGTTGGTTTCGCAAAGTTCAAAGAATCTTGCATAGGGGCTGTATTGTGTCCAGTCTTCCTCCTCGTTCAGAGTCTTCCAAACCTCATCGGCTGTGAGGATGTTGTAGACGCTTCGGTAGGTGGGGGTAATGGGCGCATTTACGATGAATGTCTGTCCGTTCTTGAGGCTCTCGAAGGGCTTTGTAACCAGACATACAGTTTCACCGGGAGTGTCGCCGCTCATGCCGTTACGCTCGTTCTCAAGCTGCAGACCACCCTTGATGGCCACAATCTTGTGGTTTTCGTCGCGTACCACCTTAACGGCGTTACCGTTCTTGGTAAGGAAGTATTCGTCTTCACCGTTGATGGGGTTGGTACCATCGTGTACAATGGTGTGAGATTCAAGAATATCCTTCAGACGGTTGGTAATCTCGTCCTGCTGCAGAGAAGCACCTGAACCGGTGAGAGGACGGCCGATTTCGCCTGTTTCGGGATCATAGTCGTAGCACTTGGTCTGGATGGGGAATGCCTGGTTCTTGTAAGAGAACTGGATCAGACGGGGAGTGTTACTTTCGTAGCTGGTGGGGTCATAGTAGTACTGCAAAGCTTCATCGCTGGGAAGGAAGAAGGTGAATTCGCTCTGCATAGCCTTCAGATAAGCATAGTAGTTAAGACCCATGTAGTCTGTACCGGATGAACCATTGTAGATGGCCCACTTCATTACCAGGTTGGTCTTACTGATGTAAGCGGGAGAGGTAACAGAAGTATAGTCGGCGGGACCATAGATATCGCTCATAATATATACGGCACCGTTACAAGCCAGCAGACAGGTGTCGATCTTTTCGATATCTTCGGGGTAGAACAGCTGTTCCTGGGCGTCGTCGCGCAGCTTGGTCATCTTGCTGGGCACTGAACCGTTGAAGCTGCGGAGCATGATTACGTTAATCAAACCCTGCAGGGTGCTCAAGGGAATCTGGTCGATGGCCTTGTACAGCTCGTCTTCATTGGCGTATGTCTGGCCGGGAACGTAGTTGGGGTCGTAGGTTTCGATCAACTGCAGACCACCACCTTCTGTGAAGTACTTCCAAAGGGCTTCGTCGCTGGGAATGAACATCGCAGCCATGTCCTTTTCGGCATCCACTTCGTCATAGTAGGCATTCCATCCCGGGTCGAACTTCAGGCTCACGCTACCGCCTTCGTCTCCGGTATAAGGATTACCGTCGGGCTGTGTGCTGTTGGGGCGGTGGTTGAAGCTGTTGTCTGAGAAGTAGCGCATGGTGAACACAGAGTCGGTGTCGCCGAACTTCTCGGGATACAATATTCTACATGCGCGTGTGATAGCGTCGCTGTAATAAGGAGCGCTATAGCGGTCGAGCATGTGGCCGAAAATGTTGGTCTTTCCGTTAGAACGGATTACCTCTGCCATGTTGGCCAGGGGAACCAGGGGCTTTTCGGTGAGGTTGACATAACCATTTTCACAAACTCCGTCCTTTTCTACCAGCAGGGCGTCGTAGATATGCACGTCGCTGGTGATACGCTCACGACCCATGAACTTGGCGAAGTCGTCGTCGTTTACGGTGTTCTTTGCCATGTGCTCACTGGTGAAGTGGAGCATCATGCTCAGGGTAGAGTCTTTCACGATGTGGAGTCCCTTACCTCCGTTCTCTGCACGGAAACGCCACCAGAAGTCCTTGTCGGTGGGGTTGTAGGAATAGGGAATCATCTCGGGGGTCATGTGGGTGATGGAGTCGGTGGTCTCCACGTCGGTGTAACGACGCATATACTCACCGCGAACGGGGCTGCTTCCTCCTACAGACTCGCTGCTGGCAAGGTTTTCCATCACAATGGCGTTGTTGAGCATACTGGTGTGGATCAACAACTTCTTCTGAGCGGTACTCAGATTTTCATAACTCGTGGCGTTGTGCCAAGGATTACTCTCGGGCAGCGCTGCATTGGCCTTAAAGAACTTGTCCCACGCTTCGTCGTTGGCCACGAACACGGTCTTAGAACCTGTACGGCTCAAAACCTCTGTCAATGGACGGGCGTTTGTGGGATTCACATCCTTGTCAGCAAGCAGTCTCAAATAGGTCTTGAAATTGCCTTTAGTCTCCAAACTTTCGTAGATGCTCGAATTCAACCAGCTGGGCTTTTCATCGTCCAACAGGTACTCGTCCTTACATGCATACATCAGTCCGCAGGCTGCCAACAAGCACACCATTCGTGAGGAATGGCGGCTCCATTTGCTAAAACGGTTTCTCATACGCATTACTTGTGTTTTAGATATTTGTAATTAAAAATTTTTGTTCGCGTAATTATGCCTTTTGCATACTTTATTAAGCAAATTTACATTTTTTTTGAAAAATGGCTATAAATTCACCCCTTATTTTCCATTCTGTTAAGAAAAATTAACATTTAAAGTGTGTTTTGTGCGTTAAACCCTGCTGTTTTAAATGTTAAAACGTGCAAAATTGACTTAAAAACATGGGTCTTCGGACACCCCAAATGGCGGTGTTATGATTTATCATATCACTCCTGTTTCAAGGGCATACCGTTGCGTTGGCGATTGCACTATATTGCGTTGCCCAACGCACCACGCTGCGATGCCCAACGCACCGCAGTGCATTTTTTAGATTATCTAGGATTTCTAGAATTTCTAGACCCTCTAGATTTTCTAGAATCTCTAGTTTTTCTTTCTCAGCTCTTCGGCCAGGGACCAGTATATGGCGGCCTTGTCCTCCTGGCCAAGATGGGCATAGCAGTCGCCTATGAGTTTGTGGGATTGGGGGTGGTCTTCCTTGATGCGGACCGCATGGTCAAGGTCGTTAACGGCTTCTTCGTAACGCTGCATGGCCATGTAGGCTTTCCCCCTCTGGTAATATGCCTTGAACGATGCGGGGGAAAGACTGACGGCAATGTTGAGATGTGTGAGCGCCTCGTGGTGCATGCCTTCGCCCAGAAGGGTGACTGCCAGTCTGACATGAGCGTCGAGAAATCCGGGGTACATGTCTATGGCCTTGCGGTAATTGGCTATGGCGGCCTTGGGGAGATGCGCCTCTGCCGCACACTCGTTTCCCATCAGGTAATATTCCTTGGCATAGGCCTGCATCTTGCGTTCCTGTTGTTGTAATTTTTCTTTACATTTATCGGCTTCTTCTCTCAGAGTGCGGAAGATGTTGAGCTTTCTTCTGATGAGTCTTTTTATCTGTGGTTTCTCTATGTCGTAACGGCTGTGTATGGCTGCGATGAAATGGTCTATACACGCTGCCATGTCGCCCTTATCGAAGGCTTCTGCACAGGCACGGTATTCCGTGTCTGCCTTTGTGGCTGACAGTGCGTGTTGCAGCAGTCCCTCGTTGTTGAATTGCGAGGCGAACGCGACGATGTCCGGGGACACGAATATGTCGGAACGCTGAATGCGCTTCTTCAGTGTCAGCCCTTCGAGCGAGGTGCAGCGGCTCAGTGCCACATAGGCTTGTCCGCCCGTAAACGTGCCGCCTCCGAAGTCGATGGTGGCGCGGTCGAAGGTCAGCCCCTGGCTTTTGTGTATGGTGATGGCCCATGCCAGACGGATGGGGTATTGGGTGAAGGTGCCAAGTTCTTCTTCCTCAATGCGCTTTTCTTTCTCGTTGTAGGTGTAGCGGACATTGCTCCAGCGTTCCGGCTCAACCTCTAACATGCTGTGTTTCTCTGTGTATACGTAGAGACGGCCAGACTCCATGTCGATGTGTGAGACTGTGCCCAACGTGCCGTTTACCCAGCGCCGCTCCTGGTCGTTCTTGACAAAAATAATCTGTGCGCCCTCCTTGATTTCGAGTTCCATGAGCGTGGGCAGCGACGTGGAGGGGAATTCGCCTTCTATGACACCTTTCAGCGTGACGGATTCGCCCTGAAGCCGGTCCAGTTCTGACTGGTTGATGTAGTCTACGTTGTCCCTGCGCGTGGCAAGCACAATGTTGAGGTTTCCGCTGCTGCTCTTCTGCCGCTCTTCTGTGTAGCGGGTGTTGAGCAGTTTGAGTTCAAGGTCGGTTGCGGTGTTGTTCCTGATGCGGTCCAGCGTGGCGATGAATCCGCGGTCTCTCTGACGGAAGACTTTTGTCAGTTCTATGCTGACCAGCCTTATCTCGCGGAATACACGCGCAGAGAAGAAATAGGGGTTGGGATAGAACCTGTTCAGGATGGCTCTTTCGTCCGACTTAACCACTGGCTCCAACTGGAAAACGTCGCCGATAAAAAGCATCTGCTTGCCTCCGAAAGGTTCTCTCATTTTTTGACAAAATACCCTCAGAACGCGGTCTATGAAATCAATGATGTCCGCCCTTACCATTGATATTTCGTCAATGATGACAAGCTCCACTTCCCTGAGCAGTTTGATATGGGTTTTGTTGTACTTGAGGAAGTCTCTGAGGTGCGCAGGCGCAAGCTTGGGGTCGTCAGGCAGAAGGGGGTGGAAGGGCAGTTTGAAGAAGCTGTGAAGGGTGGTTCCGCCGGCATTGATGGCGGCAATACCGGTGGGAGCCAGCACCACATGCTTTTTCTTTACCTGGCTGCATACATAGTGCAGGAAGGTGCTTTTTCCGGTTCCTGCCTTTCCGGTAAGAAAGAGGGAGTGGTGGGTATGGCGAATGAGCGTGAGCGCATTCTGGAATTCGGGCGAGGAGGTGTCAATCTGTTCCTTCATAAGCGGGAGAGGAAATGAAGGTTAGGGCGCTGTGTTTTCTTCCACGTAACGGATGATGTCCGCTGTCTGCTCCGGGTGGAACCAGCGGATGGTGTCGTCGTGATGGAACCAGGTCATCTGTTTCTTGGCATATACGCGTGTGTTCTTTTTGATTCTTTCCACCGCCATATCCAATGGCCATACACCGTCAATCACATTGAAAAGTTCCTTGTATCCGACTGTGTTGAGCGCATTGCAATCCTTGTAGGGGTAGAGACGCCTGGCCTCGTCAAGGAGACCGTCCTGCATCATCTGGTCCACACGCAGGTTTATACGGTCGAACAGCTCGGCTCGCTCCCTTTCCAATCCAATCTTAAGCAGGCGGAAAGGACGCTCCTTTTTGGCCTGCTTGCGGAACGAGGTGTATGTCTTTCCGGAAGTATAGCAGATTTCAAGCGCATGGATAACCCGCTTGTGGTTTTTCCTGTCCACCAGGTCATAGTATTCGGGGTCGAGCAGCCTGAGTTGTGCGAGCATCGGATCCAAGCCCTTTTCCTGGAACTCTTTTTTCAGAGATTCTCTGATACTCTCGTCTACAGTGGGAATGTCGTCTATGCCCTTACACACCGCATCGATATACATCATACTGCCGCCCGACAGCAGCAGGCGGCTATGCGAAGCGGACAACTGACGGATAAGCTGCAGGGCATCCTCCTCGTAGCGGGCGGCGCTGTAATAGTCGCCCACTTGCAGTGTGCCCACGAAATAATGCCTGGCACGTGCCGTCTGCTCCGGAGTGGGGGCGGCCGTGCCTATGGTCATTTCCCTAAACATCTGCCTGCTGTCGCAATTGATGACGGGGCTTCCCATCATCTGTGCCAGTTGGAGGGCCACTTCAGTCTTGCCTACAGCCGTAGGGCCGAGCAGGACCACCAGCGTGGGTTTGTAAGGAGGGTTATTCATTTATCTCAACTTTCGCATGTTTAATTATAGTCCAAACGACTTGTCATGCTGAACTTGTTTAACATTGTTCAATTTGCTCACGCTCGGCAAAGTTCAAGCATGCTTGGCTCTGCTCTCGCTTAATTGCAAATTTCAGCATCTGTCCGCGGTGGAACTTTACTCGCTGTGAGATCCTGAAACAAGTTCAGGATGACACAGAGAAAAGACAGACGAATGGCGGAACACCATGCGTGAAGTTAATTTATTCATTTATCTCAAAGCCTTCGGCATCCAATTCGTCTGCCTCAAAACCTTCATCGCCATAGAAGTCTTCTTCTATTTCTTCGCTGTTTTGTACGGCTGGGGTGTCGGGTTCTTCTGTAAAGGTGAAGAACTGTGGAGGCGCCATGCCACGGCGTCGGCTGACACGGGATTCCGAGGGAGTATGGCCGAAGATGTTTTCCGTAAGCTCCATCAGGAAGAAGCGTTTCTCCTGTGTGTCGAAAACGTAGGCAAGACGCTGTCCCTCTTCTTCCACAAACTCCTCGATACGAGTGCGGGACATGAGGTAAAGGTCCTCATCGGAACGAAGGTTGCCGGTATCGGTCTGACGTATCTTGTGTTCTACGCGCCAATCGTCATTGCATATCATAAAGGCATGATTTCCCTGGTCTGTGTAACCGCATGCCTCCAGTATCAGGCAATGAAGCTGGTGGAATGATGTTTCCGGGTCTATGAGGATTTCCAATACAAAATCCTCCACTTCCTGGCTGAACAGTGTGAGGCGTTGTGTCATCGGATGAATCCTCTTTTGCTTGAACGGATAAAGTCGAGAATGTACTGGATTTCCTTGGAAATGGGTATTTCCTCTTCCACGCGTGCCAAGAGGTCATTGAGCTTTCCGGTACCCTGGAGTATAATCTGATAGGTACGGTGGATGTTGTCAATGATTTCGCGGTCGAATCCGCGGCGGCGCAGTCCGACATTGTTCAGTCCGCAATAGGCGGCAGGGTCGCGCGCAATAAGGCTGAAGGGCAGGATATCCTGGCTGAAGCGTGTGCCGCCCCCAATCATGACGTAGCTGCCTACGCGGCAGAACTGGTGCATGAGTACGTTGGCGCTGAGGATGGCATAGTCGTCTATGACAATCTCGCCGGCAAGCTTTGTGCCGTTACCGATGATACAACCGTTTCCTATGTAAGCGTCGTGTGCCACGTGTGCGCCTTCCATGAGCAGGTTGTTGCTGCCGACATGTGTGCGGTTCTGTGCGGCGGTTCCGCGGTTGATGGTTACGTTCTCGCGTATCTTGTTGTTGTCACCGATTTCGGCTGTGGTATCCTCGCCGGCAAACTTCAGGTCCTGCGGAATGGCACTGATTACGGCTCCGGGGAAGAAGATGTTCCCATTACCGATGCGTGCGCCGTAGAGGACGGTAACGCTGTTCATGAATGTATTGTTGTCGCCAATGACCACACCGCGGTCGATGTAGCAGAAAGGACCGATTTCACAGTTCTCACCAATGATAGCCTCGGGGTGGATATAGGCCAGGGGGCTGATCTTGCTCATGTTGTATTTGTTTTATGTTGATAATTTTTGTCTGTCTTGTAGGGACGCGGCATGGCGCGTCCGCGGAAACACAGGATAGAAACGCAATACGGATGCGGCATGCCGCATTCCTGCAATTCCGTTATTTGTTCTTTACGATCTGTGCCGTGAAGGTGGCTTCCATCACACAGTTTTCTCCCACAAAGGCATAGCCTTGCATGGTGCTTATGCCGTGGCGGATGGGAGTTATCATTTCTGTCTTGAAGATAAGCGTATCGCCGGGGACAACCTTCTGTCTGAACTTTACGCTCTCTATTTTCAGGAAATAGGTGCTCCAGCGTTCAGGCTCCTCCACGGTATTGAGTACCAACAGGCCGCCCACCTGTGCGAGGGCTTCGATCTGCAATACACCCGGCATGACAGGCTCCTGGGGGAAATGGCCCTGGAAGAAGGGTTCGTTGGATGTGACGTTCTTTACGCCCACGATATGACTGGGGCCAAGCTCAATGACCTTGTCCACCAACTGCATGGGATAGCGGTGGGGCAGGAGTTCCTTAATGCGCTTTACGTCCATGACAGGTTCCTTGTTGGGGTCGTACCATGGGGCCTGTATGTCGTGCTTGCGGATTTCCTTGCGCATCATGCGCGCAAACTTGTTGTTGATGGTGTGTCCCGGACGGGTGGCGATGATGCGGCCCTTGATGGGGCGTCCGATCAGTGCCATGTCTCCGATGATGTCCAACAGCTTGTGGCGTGCGGGTTCGTTGTCCCATACAAGCGGCTTATGCTGGATGTAGCCCAGTTCCTTGGCATCGTGCTTTTCGGCTCCGGTCTGTTCGCACAGTTTGTCCAGCACATCCTGGCTGGTCTCCTGCTCATAGATGACCACGGCATTGTCCAGATCGCCGCCCTTAATCAGGCCGGCGGTGAGCAAGGGGGCGATTTCGCGCACAAAGACAAAGGTGCGCGCCGCCGCCACTTCTGTCTCGAATTTCTCCATATTGTCCAATGTGGCGAACTGGCTGCTGAGTACCTTGGAGTCGAATGAGATCATGCTGGTAATGGAGAAGTCCTCATCGGGGAGCAGGGTGATACACGCGCCGGTTTTGTCGTCGCGGAACTCCATTTTTTTGTTGATGATGTAATAGTCCTTGGGCGCATTCTGTTCCTTCAGGCCAATGCGCTTGATTTCGTTAACATAGATGGCAGCGCTGCCGTCGAGGATGGGGAATTCGGGTCCGTTTACCTGGATCAGCACATTGTCCACTCCCAGAGCGTACAAGGCGGCCATGGCGTGTTCGATAGTGCTGCAACGCATTTCGCCCTTGCCCAGTACGGTTCCGCGCTGTGTGTCAATGACGTTCTCCGCCACAGCGTCCATGACGGGCATTCCGGGCATGTCTATGCGTTGTATCTTATAGCCGTGATTCTCTTCTGCCGGGTTGAAGGTGACGGTAAGACTGAGACCGGTGTGCAGTCCTTTTCCGCAGAGAGAAAAACTGCCATTGAGTGTATTTTGCTTCAGCATGATGGTTTGAAAAATATTTACAATCTGTTTGTTCTTTTATTGTTTGGCTTCCAAAGCCTCCTTGAGGGCTTTGATTTCCTTTTTCATTTGGTTCATGTCCGACCACATGTCGGGCAGGTTCTTGAATATGGCGCTTGATTTCCAGAAGTTGCGTCCGTCAATGGCAGGACTGCCCTGGATGGCAGTGCCCTCTTTCTTTACGTTGTTGGGAATGCCGGATTGTGCGCCAGCCATGGTGCGGTTGGCTATGGTGGCATGGCCTCCGATGCCCACTTGCCCGCCGAACATACACCATTCGCCAATCTTAGTGCTGCCTGCCACACCTACCTGTGCGCTCATTACCGTATGGCTGCCCACCTCGCAGTTGTGTCCAATCTGTACCAGGTTGTCTATCTTGGCACCCTTGCGGATGATGGTCGAACCCATTACGGCGCGGTCTACACAGGAGTTGGCACCAATCTCCACATTGTCCTCCAGTATGGCATTGCCAATCTGAGGAATCTTTTCGTAACCGTTTTCAGTAGGCTCGAAACCGAATCCGTCCGCACCAATGACACAGCCGGCATGCAGAATGCAGTTGGCGCCCACTACACAGTCGTGATACACTACGCTGTTGCTGTACATAACGGTGTTTGCGCCAATCTTGGCCTTGGCACCTACCGTGGCATGAGGATGCAGGACGCAGCCGTCTCCCACCTCGGCATTGGGGCCGATGGCCACAAAGGGACCCAGATAGACATTCTCGCCTACCTTGGCGGTAGGGTCAATGTAGGCAGTGGAGTCAATGCCGGTCTGCTTGGGCTTCATGCTTTCGTAGATGGTGATTAGTTTGGCCACGGCCTCGCGGGCGTTGGGCACTTTGATAAGCGTAGCCTTGATTTCCTGAGTGGGAGTGAAACTGTCATTTACAAGAATGACGCTTGACTCGGTGGTGTACACATAATGTTCGTATTTGGGATTGGCAAGGAAGGATATGCATCCGGCCTTGCCCTCTTCTATTCTTGCAAAATTATTGACTGCGGCTTTAGGGTCGCCCACTACGGTTCCTCCTATCAGACCGGCAATCATTTCGGCACTGAATTCCATATTTTGATTCGTTTGTTGTTTATTTTAACTTTTAGCTTTTGGCTTTTGGCTTTTGGCTATTGGCTTTTGGCTATTGGCTCTCAGCGTTCATCGCTAATCGTTCATCGTTAATCATTCATCATTAATCGTTCATCATTCATCGCTCAAACCAACCCGGCCTTTGCCAGCTCGGCAGCCATCTGCTGCTGCACTTCCCTGGCCTTTTCACCTGCCACTTGGGCATACTGCTCGCTGCTGTCGGCATAGATGATGGCACGGCTGCTGTTGACAATGAGTCCGCACTTGCTGTTCATGCCATACTTGCACACCTCTTCCAGACTGCCTCCCTGTGCGCCCACGCCGGGAACGAGAAGGAAATGGTCCGGCGCAATGCGGCGGATGTCTTCAAAGGCTTTGCCCTGTGTGGCGCCCACCACATACATCATCTGTCCGGCATCAGCCCATTCCTGACTCTTATGCAACACCTTCTCAAACAGCTTTTCGCCATTTGTGTCCTCTGTCAGCTGGAAATCGTGGCTGCCCTTGTTGCTGGTAAGTGCGAGCAGGATTACCCATTTGCCCTCGTAGCCAAGGAAGGGAGTTACGCTGTCCTCGCCCATATAAGGCGCTACGGTAACGGCATCCACATTGATCTCTTCAAAGAACGTGCGTGCATACATGGCGCTGGTATTGCCGATGTCGCCGCGCTTGGCGTCAGCGATAATCATCTGCTCGGGATAATGCTCGTTGAGGTACTGTATGGTTTTCTCAAATGAAATCCAGCCTCTGACTCCCATGCTTTCATAAAAAGCCAGATTGGGCTTGTATGCCACGCAATATGCCGCAGTGGCATCGATGATGGCCTTGTTGAAACTGAATATGGGATCCTCTTCGCTCAGAAGATGCTGGGGAATCTTACGGATGTCTGTGTCGAGACCAACACAAAGGAAACTCTGTTTCCTGATAATCTGCTCAAAAAGCTGTTCTCTTGTCATAATTCGCTTTCTTTCATTCGTTCTGCATTTTCCGCCACAATCAGATGATCGATGCAATCCTGAATCTGGCCGTCCATGAATGCAGAAAGATTATATATTGTATAGTTAATTCTGTGGTCTGTTATGCGTCCTTGCGGATAGTTGTATGTGCGTATCTTTGCACTACGGTCTCCGGTGGAAACCATGGTCTTTCTTTTGCTGGCAATGTCGTCAAGATACTTCTGGTGCTCCTTGTCGTATATAAAGGTGCGAAGGCGGGCAAGCGCCCTTTCCTTGTTCTTGGGCTGGTCTCTGGTTTCGGTACATTCTATGAGAATCTCCTCTTCTATGCCGGTAAGGGGGTTGCGCCACATATACCGGGCCCGCACTCCTGACTCCACCTTGTTCACATTCTGACCTCCGGCACCGCTGGAACGGAAGGTGTCCCATTTGATGGCGCCCTCGTTAATCTCCACATCGAATTCCTGCGCTTCGGGCAGTACTGCTACGGTGGCGGCACTGGTGTGTACACGGCCTTGTGTCTCGGTGGCCGGCACGCGCTGTACGCGATGAACGCCACTCTCGTATTTCATGATGCCGTAGACGTTTTCTCCGGTAACGCTGAACACAATTTCCTTGAAGCCTCCGGCTGTGCCCTCGTTCATGCTGCTGACTGCCATCTTCCATCCTTTGGATTCGATGTACTTGGTGTACATACGGAACAGGTCGCCGGCAAAGAGGGCCGCTTCATCTCCGCCCGTTCCTCCGCGGATTTCCATAATGACGTTCTTGTCGTCCTCGGGATCAGCGGGCACAAGCAGGAGCTTGATTTCCTCTTCCAGCTCCGGTATGCGCTTTTCGCTTGCCGCAAGCTCTTCGCGAAGCATTTCCTTGGTGTCGGGGTCGCTTTCGGCCTGCAGCATTTCCTTGGCGTCTTCCACGTTTTGCAGGCATCCGATGTACTCCCGGCGTGCGTCCACGATCTTGCCCAGATCCTTGTACTCCTTGGTGAGCTTGACATACCGTTTCTGGTCTGCAATGACACTGGGGTCAGTGATGAGGGTGGAGACTTCTTCAAAGCGTGAAACAAGCCCTTCCAGTTTATCAAGTAAACTATTGTTGTCTGCCATGTAAGTTCTTTTTCCTTATATCTTTCAAAATGATGTAATAGACAATGGACCATCCCGCAATACCCAAAAGTCCGAAGAAGCCTGCTACATAGTCCTTGTCGTCCTTGAAGGAGAGCAACGTGAACACACCAAGCAGCATGATGCAGAACTTGGCTCCGATTTGCTTCAGCCAGTCTTTTGTGGTGTAGTTGGTTATCTCTATTTGCTTCATTTTCTCTTAGTATTCAAACTCGCCGAACTCACTCTTGATGGTAAGGCTCTTTTCCCCTTCCTCAATATGGCCGATGACCTGTGCATCTATGTTGAAGCTGCGGCTTGTCTCTATGACTTCCTGTGCGTCTTCTGGCGAAACGTAAATCTCCAGGCGGTGTCCCATGTTGAATACCTTGTACATCTCGGCCCAGTCTGTGCCGCTCTGTTCCTGGATGGCACGGAAGAGGGGAGGGATGGGGAACATGTTGTCCTTGACTACCTTGCAGTTTTCACTTACGAAATGGAGCACCTTGGTCTGTGCGCCGCCGGTGCAGTGTACCATGCCATGGATGCGAGGACGCATCTGGTCCAGCAGTTTCTTGATGACGGGGGCGTATGTGCGGGTGGGGGAGAGTACCAGCTTGCCTGCGGTTACAGGTGCGCCTTCTACGGGGTCGGTCAGTTTGTAGCTGCCGCTGTATACCAGTTCTTCGGGTACGGCATGGTCGTAAGTCTCGGGATACTTTTCTGCCAGATATTTGCCGAACACATCGTGGCGTGCACTGGTGAGTCCGTTGCTGCCCATACCGCCGTTGTATTCCTTTTCATAGGTGGCCTGTCCGCAGCTGCTCAGTCCCACAATGACATCGCCGGGGCGTATGTTGGCATTGTCAATGACATCGCTGCGTTTCATGCGACAGGTTACGGTACTGTCCACAATGATGGTGCGTACAAGGTCGCCTACGTCTGCCGTTTCACCGCCAGTTCCGTAGATTCCGATGCCCATTTCCCTCATCTCTTCCATCAACTGGTCTGTTCCGTTGATGATGGCACTGATCACCTCGCCGGGAATCAGCATCTTGTTACGGCCGATGGTGCTGCTGACAAGGATGTTGTCCACTGCGCCCACACACAGCAGGTCATCGGTGTTCATGATGAGTGCATCCTGGGCAATGCCTTTCCATACATTCAGATCGCCGGTCTCTTTCCAGTAGGCATAAGCCAGGCTGGATTTGGTGCCGGCTCCGTCTGCATGCATGATGTTGCAGTATTCGGGGTCGCCTCCTAAAATGTCGGGTATAATTTTACAGAAGGCCTGGGGGAAAATACCTTTGTCGATGTTCTTGATGGCGTTGTGAACATCCTCTTTGGCGGCACTTACGCCACGCATCATATAGCGTTTATTGCTCATAAAATAATATCTTGCTTATTTATTTAATTTATTTTGCGTACAAAGATATGGATTTTATCCCGAATACACAAAACGAAAGATATTATTTTCGACAGAGAGGATAATTTGCAGGGGAAAATGACTATTTCTCAGAAACGTGTTTTTTCTCTTCCATGACACTTGTGACACGTCATATTATAACTTTTCACGCGAGAAAAATAAAATGACAGCCTTTAAGGCACACCATTTAATTTTTCTTTTAAAAAAGTTGTTAATATACGTGTCACATGTGTCACATAGTTATACCATGCAATCTCTGTTCTTTCATCCTCACAATGTCTTTCTTTCGGATGGTGAACTGTCCTTTGTGGTTCGGAAAAATATTGACAAGTTGTCTATGCTTTGGGCATTGACGCGGTATAGGGTCAATCCCTCTTTTGAAGTCGGAAAAACTCCTTTTGCTGTTCGATTTCCCGGCGAAGTTTTCTTTACCATTTCATTGTGTACAATGGTTTTATCTTGTGATTGGAGTAGCCGATGGTAATATTGTGATGATACGTTATGCTGTAAAGTGCGAGTGCTCCACATTTCGTTGGATGCTTCTTGCTCGTACCATGAACGCCCTTCAGCGGTAGACTCTTGCATGATGATACTGTAATGCGTCCATGAAAGACGGATGGGACATTTTCCAGTCAGTGATTGGAAAATGTTCTCGTTAGTCATGTCCAAAGATTTTCCAGTCAGTGGTTGGAAAAAGTCTGTATGGTTCTGGTAGAATGATACAAAAGTGTATAAGTTGCTCTTTTTGAAACCTCTGCCATATTTGTCAGTCAGTTCTTTTGCTAATCTTTTGATAGTTAAATGTCTAATATGTCATGCTGAACTTGTTTCAGCATCTGTCCGCAGTGTGACTTTACTCGCAGTGAGATGCTGAAACGAGTTCAGCATGACCGTCTACTTTGGGCTATTATATAGAAGTGTATAGGCTACTCTTTTTGAAACCTCTGCCATATTTGTCAGTCAGTTCTTTTGCCGACCTTTTGATAGTTAAATGTCTAATATGTCATGCTGAACTTGTTTCAGCATCTGTCCGCAGTGTGACTTTACTCGCTGTGAGAATCTGAAACGAGTTCAGCATGACCGTCTACTTTGGACAGTTATATAGAAGAACTTGTCGATAAAATTTAAACAGTTTCTAAAATAGGCAGTACGGCCGAAATCAATCCTTCGCAGTCCAAATCTCCCATGCCGCAATGGCTTGCAGATGCAGCATCTCAAGTCCGTTCTTCGTTACCGCGCCATGTTCCTTGGCTTTTTGTATAAACAGCGTGGTGGTGGGATTGTAAACCACATCGTAGGCAAGGTGGGCGTCTGACAAACAGTCGTAAGGAATGGGCGGACAGGCATCTGTGTGGGGGAACATGCCTACGGGCGTACAGTTGATAATGATGTGATGGTCGTTGAGAATGTCTTGTGTGAGGTCGGCATAAGCAAGCATACCTGGATGCGGCGTTCTGCTGACATATTTCCATGCAATCCCCATGGTGTCCAGACTGTAGCAGATGGCCTTGCTGGCTCCTCCCGTGCCCAGGACAAGCGCTTTTCGGTGGTGAGGCTTGATAAGCGGGCGTATGCTATTGGAAAAGCCAATGGTGTCGCTGTTGAAACCTTTGAGACGGATACCCTGTGAGGTCCTGCTGATACGGATGACGTTGACAGCGCCGATGGCGCGGGCCTCATCGCTCAGTTCGTCAAGCAACGGGATGACAGTCTGTTTGTGGGGCAAGGTTACGTTCAGTCCTCTGAGATTGGGCTGTGAACTGATAATCTCATGAAGGCTTTCTATCTGGGGAATCTCGAAATTGAGATACTCGGCATCAATGCCTTCTGTGCTGAATTTGTCTGTAAAGAAACCTTTACTGAAACTGTGTCCAAGAGGGAAACCAACGAGGCCGTATGTTGTCATATTTTTTTTACAAAAAGATTCTCTTACTTTCTTGCCAGATACATGGTACAGATGCCGAAGGTGAAACGTTTCCAGAAGACGTTGGAGAAGCCGGTACGCTGCAGGATCCCTTCCATTACCTCTCCTTGCGGAAAGGCTTCCATGGTGGCAGGCAGGTAGGTGTATGCCTTAGAGTCGCCACTGATCAGGCGGCCGGCCAGGGGCATGACAATGTGGGCGTAGAGCCAGAAGAGCTGCTTCATGGGAAAATGGGGCGGGGTGGCCAGTTCAACGATGAGCAGATGGCCGCCGGGCTTCAGCACGCGATACATTTCCATAAGGCATTTGTCCAGATTGGCAAAGTTGCGTATGCCGTAAGCTGCCGTTACCGCATCGAATGTGTCATTGGGATATGAGAGGTCAAGGCAGTCCTGCCGTTCAAAGCTGATGCAATCTTGCAACCCTATTTCTGCCACTTTCTTTCTGCCCACCTGCATCATTCCCTCGGAAATGTCGGCACCGATAAGTTTTTTGGGGTGCAAGGACTTGGCTGCCATGATGGCAAAGTCGCCAGTGCCGGTGGCAATGTCCAGCATATACTGGGGAGCATGGGCCTTCAGCGTATCAATGGCCTTTTGCCGCCATCCGCGGTCTATGCCAAGAGACAAGGTGTGGTTTAGCAAATCATAAGTGGGGGCAATGTGGTCAAACATTGCCTCCACCTGTTCCTTTTTCCCGCCTTTATGCGAGTATGGTTTTATGCTTTCCTGCTGGTAAGCCATTCGCTCACGTTCTTTTCAATACGGGCGGCAATGTCTCCTTCCGTCTCTGCCGGAACGAACTTCTCACCGACAATATGTTCGTACAGTTCAATGTAGCGGTCGGCCACACTCTGGGCGTATTCATCCGTAATCTCGGGCATAACCTGTCCGGGCTGGTTCATGAAGTTGTGCTCAATGAGCCATTGGCGCACAAATTCCTTGCTGAGCTGGCGCTGGGGTTCGCCTGCCTGGAACTTCTCCTCGTAGCCTTCGGCATAGAAATAGCGGCTACTGTCGGGGGTGTGGATCTCGTCGATGAGGATTACCTTGCCGTCGCGCTTGCCGAATTCGTACTTGGTATCTACAAGTATGAGACCCTTTTGGGCGGCTATTTCTGTGCCGCGCTGGAAGAGTGCGCGGGTATACTTCTCCATGGTTTCGTAATCGTCCTTGTCCACGATGCCCTGGGCAATGATTTCCTCCTTGCTGATGTTCTCGTCGTGTCCTTCCTCAGCCTTGGTGGTGGGGGTTATGATAGGCTCGGGGAAGCGTTCGTTCTCACGCATTCCTTCGGGGAGCTTCACACCGCAAATCTCGCGGCAGCCGTTCTTATAGTCGCGCCAGGCAGAACCGGTAAGGTATCCGCGGATAATCATTTCCACACGGAAACCCTCGGCCTTCAGGCCCACAGTTACCATGGGGTCGGGAGTGGCCAGTTTCCAGTTGGGCACAATGTCTGATGTGGCATCCAGGAACGATGCGGCTATCTGGTTGAGCACCTGTCCCTTGAAGGGGATTCCTTTGGGGAGAATCACGTCGAATGCCGAAATGCGGTCTGTGGCTACCATAACCATCAGGTCGTCATTGATGTTATACACATCGCGCACCTTTCCGTGGTACACGCTCACCTGTCCGGGCAGGTTGAGGTCCGTTTTTGTCAAAGCTTTCATTATGTCTGTATTTAGGATTTGTTTATTATTGCTTCTCTTGTCTCTCTTGCTTTTCCTTTTCCTTGTCTTTCTTTTCGTACGCCTCCACAATCCTGGTTACTAACTTGTGGCGTACAATGTCCTTCTTGCCCAAATGGACAAAACCGATTCCGGGCACGTTCTGCAGGATGTTAAGCGCCTCAATCAGTCCGGAGCGAGTACTGTGCGGAAGGTCTATCTGGGTGATGTCGCCGGTGATGATCATTTTGGTGTTGATGCCCATTCGGGTGAGGAACATTTTGAGCTGGGCGCCTGTGGTGTTCTGTGCCTCGTCCAGAATGACCACGGCATCGTTCAGCGTACGGCCTCGCATGAAGGCAAGGGGGGCAATCTGGATGATGCCCTGCTCCATCATCTCCCTGAGCTTCTGTGCCGGAATCATGTCTTCCAGTGCATCGTAGAGCGGTTGCAGATAGGGGTCTATCTTCTCTTTCATGTCGCCGGGCAGGAATCCCAGCTTCTCTCCGGCCTCCACTGCGGGACGGGACAGTATTATCTTTCTTATCTCCTTGTTCTTCAACGCCCTTACGGCCAGCGCAATTCCGGTATAGGTCTTTCCGGAACCGGCCGGACCCACGGCAAAGGTCATGTCGTTCTCCATAAACGAACGCACCAGCAGCTGCTGGTTTTCGCTACGGGCGGTTATGGGTTTGCCCGTAACGCTATATACGATGATACCCTCATGGCTGTCCTTTCCGGTCTTTTCCCCTCGTGTAATCTGCAGGATTTCTTCTTCGCTCAGGCTGTTGTACTTCAGGCAATGGGCTTGCAGCTTGGCGATGGTTTCCTCAAAAGCGCACATCTCCAGTTCGTCTCCCATAACGTGGATGACATTGCCGCGGGCCGTGATACGCAGTTTGGGATAAAGGGCCTTTATCATCTGCATATTCACGTTGTTCACTCCATATAGTGCCAAAAGGTCAATGTCTTCTATTACGATATGCTTTTCTATCATTCTGCTTTATTTTGCTGCAAATTTACTTAATCTATTTTGATTATGCCACTTTTTTCTTTAACTTTGTTGGCGATTTTATGAGAAGACTTAAGAAAAAGTTGTTTTTAGGTTCTTTTGGCTTAATCCTTGGAACCCTTACCATAGTGCGTGTCTGCTATCCCGAAGTGAGGGGTGCGCAATCCGTGGCCTGTCAGGACAATGAAACAGGTCAGACAGGTGTGCAGGATACAATAAAAACTGCCTCGGAAAATGCCGTAGTGCCACAGATGCAGTCGCAGGATCCCATACCCGAACCGTCAAAGGGAAAGCCCTCCTTTGCAAAAACAGATTCGTTTGTATATCATCCCATCAAGAGTGTGCAGTCTTTCCACCGCTGTTTCCCTGATTTGCAGGATGTGCAGATTGTGGCTGCCCGCCAATGGGGCGTAACCTCCATAGCCGACCGCAAAGAGGCAGAGCATCGCAAGACTGAACTGGTTTATGCAGGAGCCAGCCCTTATTACGACATAGACCCCAGGATGAACCGTAGCATCCCTTATCTGGTACCCAGGGCCAGCGTACTTCTGCAACGCATTGGCCGTTCGTTCATGGACAGTCTGTGCATAAAGGGCGTGCCCATGCACAAGATTATAGTATCCAGCGTATTGCGGACAGAAGAGGATGTGAAGCGCTTGCGTCGGCACAATCTTAACGCTACCGAGCAGAGCGCCCATTGCCACGGTACCACTTTTGACATTACTTATGCCCGCTTCTCTCCGGTAACCCAGCACGAGACACGCCAGGATACCCTGAAGATGATACTGGCCGAGGTGTTGCGCGACTTCCGTGAAAACAAGCAATGCTATGTGAAGTATGAACGGAAGCAGGGCTGTTTCCACATTACGGTCAGATAACCGCTTGTCCGACTATGCCTATTCCCGGGCAGCGGAAAGGGGTGAAGCCTTGTCTGCACAACACAACCTTTTTCCGGGATAGTACAAAGCTTCTATTTATTACCGTTGGTCATGCTGAACTCGTTTCAGCATCTGTCCGCAGTCATGAGTTAGTAAAGGCTCGCAGTGAGATCCTGAAACAAGTTCAGGATGACTTTTGGAGGTATTTGTTATTTTGTACTCTCATTTTGGACACTCCAATTCAATACTTATGCTTGCAGTCCTACATACATTAATATATAAAGAGGCATGAGAAATTATGTCGGATTGATTAATTTTTAGAACTACCCTTAAACCTTTCTTTTTCAAACGTGTCACAATAGACAGAGAAGAAAAGAAGTTTTTTTGTATAACGTTTAAGAAAACACAAAATGAAAAAGAAAGTATTGTTGGCAATGATGCTTGTGATGGGATTCTGCACCATGCAGGCACAGGAGAACCAAGGCGCTGAGAATTGGGAGCAGATGCGTACCGAACGTGTAAAGAAACAGGCCGAGCGCAAGGCCGGGGAACTGGACCTGAAGGGAGATGCAAAGGACAATTTCATTATTATCTATACGCAATATCAGGGCGAAATGTTTGCTTGCGCCAAAAAGACTGGTATGTTTGACCGTCGGAACGAAAGAAGAGAAGCTCCTGAGAAGAAGGAACTGACCGATGCCGAGGCAAAAGAAAAGGTGGATGAGTACTTCAAGAATCAGGAAAAACAAATAACGCTGATGAAGGCACGCCTTGATGTGCAGAAGAAGTATTACGCCGAGTTTGCCAAGACATTGACCCCACAGCAGTTGGCAAAGGTGTTTGCCGAACCCCAGTTCCAAATGGGCGGACGCGGACGTCAGGGACAAGGCCGTCCCGGAGGTTTTGGCGGACAGAGAATGAGAATGGGAGAAGGTCCGCAGAATTAAATAAAACAACTGTCATAAGAAATTAAGAAAGTTCATGAACCCGTGAAGGTTAGCCTATGGGGGTAATGAACTTTCTTTGTTTTAGTAATTCAACTTTCGCATGTAAACTTAATGTCCAAACAAGTTGTAATGCTGGTCAGCATGACTCAATACAATGGAATGTCATTCTGAATTTATTTCAGGATCTGTCCGCGGAGAAAGACAAGAAAGGCTCGCAGTGAGATGCTGAACTATTCAGCATGACGGAAATGAAACAGGAGAATGGCGGAATACCATGCGTGAGGGTAAACAATATGCGAAACGTTATCAAGCGAAAATAAACAGACAAATAATCTCCGATATGAAAATTTGGCGTATTATCTCTTTTTTCCTGCTTCTCGTGGCAGTACAGACGGCCTCGGGACGAAGAATAAAAATGGTGGACAGGAAAGCCACAAAGGAAACGCGTGCGTTATACAAAAATCTTTTACAGTTGCAGCAACGTGCAGTCATGTTCGGACATCATGATTTCCCTTCGTATGGAATAGGGTGGCGAGGCGACAAGGACCGCAGTGACGTGAAGGATATTACCGGAGACCATCCGGCAGTGTACAGTCTGGACATGCACCGCATCAACGACCGTAAGATAGAACTGGTAAAGGACATTTACCGCCGAGGGGGAGTGTGTATGCTTGTCTGGCATCAGGACAATCCTCTGACCGAGGGTCCCGGCAAAGCCTATCCGCAGGGGACGGCTTGGGACAATACGCCCTGTGTAGGCCAGATTCTGGATGAGGGCAGCGAACTGCACAAGAAGTATTGCGCACGGTTGGACGGTGTGGCAGAGGCCTTGCACAAGATGAAGGATGACAACGGCCGCCCCATCCCCGTGATCTTCCGTCCGCTGCACGAGCATACCCAAGCCTGGAACTGGTGGGGCAGCAAGGCGACAAGCGAAGAGGAGTTCCGTGAGTTCTGGCGCTTCATTGTGTGTTATCTCAGGGACAGAAAGGGCTGCCACAATGTAATATACGCCATTTCGCCCCAGATGGACGAGGTGTACCCCGATGCCAGGGGAAGACTGCTGTTCCGCTGGCCCGGAGACAAATGGGTGGACTTTATCGGCATGGACTGTTATCACGGATATAATACAAGGGCGTTTGTTGCCAATGTGGCGGCTTTGTCGCAGCTGGCAAAGGAAAAAGGGAAGCCTGTGGGCGTGACCGAAACCGGACTGGAGAACAACCACACGCCCAACTATTGGACCCAAGACTGTCTGCCTGCGCTGAAAGGACAGTGGTGCAGCATGGTGGTGGCATGGCGTAACGAGAAGCCCTCACACGCCTTCGGACCCTATCCCTCAGATGTGAGCGCAGACGATTTCCGCACTTTCTATGCCGATGAATACACGTTGTTTTTACGGGATCTGCCTCCAATGTACAAGTGGGTAAATAATGGGAAATAACACTGAAAGGTGCGGAAAGCGGATAAAACAGACAACACCTTAAGATAAAAAAGTTCAAAGTCTTTGCCGCTTTGAACTTTTTTTTGTACGTTTGCACGAAGAATATGGAAAAAGCTATACTAAAGGACAGAATCATTCTGATAGATGCCGGCCATGCAGATGCTGTGGCGGCAGACTTGCGCGCCAATTTCAAGCGTATGATCGGAAGGGATATTCCGGCGGCGGACATGGCATCGTGGCTTGTCTGTTGTGCCCTGGATGCCGGTTGGAAATCGGAGGACGGACAGGTGCAGGTGGTTTTTGTACATTCTGCCAAGGGTAAGGAAATGACCAATTTCCTGCCGTCGGATCTGGATACGGAAGTGGACGGCAAGGCTTTCCGGGATGATGCGTTGGGCGAGTTTCTGCTCAGCGCCGTACAGGAGGAAGGCATAAATGTGGGCAAACCGCTGTTTGTGCAATGTTTCCAGGCACTTGTGGAAGACAAGAAGAAGCGTAACGTGGTACTCTTCCCCGACCTGGAGCGATATGGAGATCTGCTGGACGAACAGTTTGCAAAAGAGCACGAATGCAAGGTTACGGTCCTGTCCATGCAGCCGCCCCGTCCGGCAGACAGCATCTCTCATGTAGTAGCCGGTTTCGGACTGATGCATGCAATGGGAATCCGTCCGGAAGAATTTGATTAATAGGATTGTAAAAACAAAACATAAATAAAGATATAGATAAATAGTATGGGAAAAGTATTGATTATCGGAGCCGGAGGCGTGGCCACGGTGGCGGCACACAAAGTGTGTCAGAATACTGATGTGTTTACCGAGATCATGATTGCCAGCCGCACCAAGAAGAAATGCGATGCGCTGGCTGAAGTGCTGAATAAAAAATACGGGACCAACGTGCAGACCGCACAAGTGGATGCGGACAGCGTGGAACAGCTTGTAGAACTGTTGGGTTCATACAAGCCGGAAATTGTGATGAACCTGGCTTTGCCCTATCAGGACCTTACCATAATGGAGGCTTGCCTGCAAACCGGTTGCAACTATCTGGACACGGCAAACTACGAACCCAAGGATGAGGCTCATTTCGAGTACAGCTGGCAGTGGGCTTACAGAGAACGCTTTGAAAAGGCCGGACTGTGCGCCATTCTGGGATGCGGTTTTGATCCGGGCGTAACCAGTGTGTACACTGCCTATGCCGCAAAGCACCACTTTGATGAGATTCATTATCTGGACATTGTGGACTGCAATGCCGGAAACCATCACAAGGCTTTTGCCACCAACTTCAATCCCGAAATCAATATACGCGAAATCACGCAGAAGGGACTGTATTACGAAAACGGAAAGTACATTGAGACCGAACCGATGGAGATTCACAAGCCCCTGAACTATCCCAATATCGGTCCTCGCGAAAGCTATCTTCTGCATCACGAGGAGATAGAGAGCCTTGTCATTAATTTCCCCACCATCAAGCGTGCCCGCTTCTGGATGACCTTCGGACAGCAGTATCTCACCTATCTGGACGTAATCCAGAACATCGGCATGAGCCGTATTGACGAAGTGGAATACAAGGCGCCCAAGGCAGACGGAACCGGCGAAGAGGTGGTTAAGATTGTACCCCTGCAGTTCCTGAAGGCCGTGCTGCCCAATCCCCAGGACCTGGGAGAGAACTACGAGGGCGAGACCAGCATAGGCTGCCGCATACGCGGAATCAAGGACGGACAGGAACATACTTATTATGTATATAACAACTGCAGCCACCAGGCCGCATACGAGGAGACCGGAATGCAGGGCGTGAGCTATACCACCGGCGTGCCGGCCATGATTGGCGCCAAGCTGTTCCTGAAGGGAATATGGAAGAAAGCGGGCGTGTACAACGTGGAAGAGTTTGACGCCGACCCCTTCATGGCAGAACTGAACGAGCAGGGACTGCCCTGGCACGAGCTGCACGACGTGGATCTGGAACTCTAATTAAGTCGGACAGAAACATACAAATATTATGGCAAAGAAAGATATAGAACCGGTGGCAATGGATGACAACAAGGCAAAACTGCAAGCCTTGCAAGCCGCCATGTCCAAGATAGAAAAGGATTTTGGAAAGGGAAGCATCATGATGATGGGTAGCCAGAAGGTGGAGCAGGTGGAGGTTATACCCACCGGCTCGCTCATGCTCAATCACGCATTGGGCGTAGGCGGTTATCCCAAGGGACGTATCATAGAAATCTACGGTCCTGAATCATCCGGTAAGACAACCCTTGCCATCCATGCCATTGCTGAGGCGCAGAAGGCTGGCGGAATTGCGGCCATCATTGATGCCGAGCATGCCTTTGACCGCTTCTATGCCGAGAAGCTGGGCGTGGATGTGGAGAATCTGCTCATCAGCCAGCCCGACAATGGAGAACAGGCATTGGAGATAGCCGACCAGCTGATCCGCAGTGCGGCAATAGACATTGTGGTGATCGACTCTGTGGCAGCCCTTACCCCAAAGGCCGAGATAGAGGGAGACATGGGCGAGAACAAGGTGGGTCTTCAGGCACGTCTCATGAGCCAGGCCCTTCGCAAGGTTACCAGTACCATCAGCAAGACCAACACCACCTGTATCTTCATCAATCAGTTGCGCGAGAAGATAGGTGTGATGTTCGGTAACCCCGAAACCACTACGGGCGGAAACGCGCTGAAGTTCTATGCCAGTGTGCGCCTTGACATCCGCCGTGTCTCTGCCATCAAGGACGGCGAGGAGGTTGTGGGCAACCAGGTGCGTGTCAAGGTAGTCAAGAACAAGGTGGCTCCCCCCTTCCGCAAGGCAGAGTTTGAAATACTGTTTGGCGAAGGCATCTGTAGGGTAGGGGAGATTCTCGACCTCGGAATACAGTATAACATCGTCAAGAAGAGCGGAAGCTGGTTCAGCTATAACGACAGCAAGCTGGCCCAGGGACGCGACAGCGCAAAGCAAATCCTGCGTGACAACCCCGAGCTTTGCGAAGAAATTGCCGAAAAGATCAATAAGGCCATGAATGGCGAAACGGAAACAGCCGCAGAATAACGCCCTGTACTGACAAAGTGTCAGACATTTTGACAGAATTGAATTAAATAACAAAAATAAGCCCGTGCCCCACCCGTTGGCACGGGCTTTGTCTTATATAGGGTGAGCATTCAGAAGATGCGATATACGAGAATAAAGCAAGTTTAATAAAAATAGAATAATAATAAAAAAAGAATAAATAATTATGGGAAAGATTATTGGAATTGACTTGGGTACCACTAACAGCTGTGTATCCGTATTCGAGAACAACGAACCTGTAGTAATTGCCAACAGCGAGGGCAAGCGCACCACCCCCAGTATCATCGGTTTTGTAGACGGTGGCGAACGTAAGGTGGGCGATCCCGCAAAGCGCCAGGCCATTACCAACCCTAAGAAGACCATCTTCTCAATCAAGCGTTTCATGGGCGAAACCTATGACCAGGTGCAGAAGGAAATCTCACGTGTTCCCTATGCCGTGGTTCGTGGTGACAACAATACTCCCCGTGTGGATATTGACGGACGCCTCTATACTCCCCAGGAGCTGAGTGCCATGATTCTGCAGAAGATGAAGAAGACAGCCGAGGACTATCTGGGACAGGAAGTGACAGAAGCCGTCATTACCGTTCCCGCTTACTTCTCAGATTCTCAGCGCCAGGCCACCAAGGAAGCCGGTCAGATTGCAGGTCTGGAAGTGAAGCGTATCGTGAACGAACCCACCGCAGCAGCTTTGGCATACGGTATGGACAAGGCAAACAAGGATATGAAGATTGCCGTGTTCGACCTTGGTGGCGGTACATTCGATATCTCTATCCTGGAGTTTGGCAGCGGAGTGTTTGAAGTGCTTTCTACCAATGGCGACACCCACCTTGGCGGTGACGACTTCGACCAGGTTATCATCGACTGGATGGCAAACGAGTTCAAGGCAGAGGAAGGAATCGACCTCACACAGGATCCCATGGCCCTGCAGCGTCTTAAGGAAGCGGCCGAGAAGGCTAAGATTGAGTTGTCAAGCTCTACAACCACCGAAATCAACCTGCCCTATATTACTGCATCAGGCGGTGTGCCCAAGCACTTGGTTAAGACCCTTACCCGCGCCAAGTTTGAACAGCTGGCAGATCAGCTGATCCAGGCTTGTAAGATTCCTTGCCAGAACGCAATGCGCGATGCTGGTCTGAGCAACAGCGATATTGACGAAGTAATCCTGGTGGGTGGTTCAACCCGTATTCCCGCTGTACAGAAGATGGTGGAAGACTTCTTCGGCAAGGCTCCCAGCAAGGGTGTTAACCCCGACGAGGTAGTAGCCATCGGAGCAGCTATCCAGGGTGCCGTGCTCACCGGTGACAAGAGCGACATCGTTCTGCTCGACGTAACTCCTCTGTCAATGGGTATCGAGACACTCGGTGGTGTAATGACCCGTCTGATTGACGCCAACACCACAATTCCCTGCCACAAGAGCGAGACCTTCTCAACAGCAGCAGACAACCAGACAGCCGTAACCATCCATGTATTGCAGGGCGAGCGTCCCATGGCAAGCCAGAACAAGAGCGTTGGTCAGTTCAACCTCGAAGGCATTGCTCCCGCCCGTCGCGGTGTGCCCCAGATTGAGGTAAGCTTCGACATCGATGCCAACGGTATCCTCAAGGTATCTGCCAAGGATAAGGCCACAGGCAAGGAGCAGACCATCCGCATTGAAGCTTCTTCAGGCCTGAGCAAGGAAGAAATCGAACGCATGAAGGCCGAGGCTGAAGCAAATGCAGATGCTGACAAGAAGGAACGCGAAAAGATTGACAAGCTCAACCAGGCCGACAGCATGATCTTCCAGACCGAGAACATGCTCAAGGAAAGTGGCGACAAGCTGCCCGCCGATGTGAAGGCCGAGGTAGAGGCTGCCGTTGAAAAGCTCAAGACAGCCCACAAGGCACAGGACATTCCCGCCATCGATGCAGCCATTGCCGAGCTGAACAATGCCGCACAAAAGATGTATCAGGCACAGCAGGCAGCCGGAGCACAGCCCGGACCTGACATGAATGCCGGATGCAACGGCAACTGCAACGCCGGTGCCCAGCAGGGTCCCGACATTCAGGATGCTGATTTCGAGGAAGTCAAGTAAGTTAGACTAATACAGCATACTATATTTAAATGGCGTGTAACCTATTGAGCTACACGCCATTTTTAATGTCCGCTTATAAATGGTTGTACGATAAGAAAAGAAACATAATATGAATAAAAACACAAAACTCTCCCCAAACATACCGGCAGGATATCCGCTCTGCCTGCATGCCGACTGTCCGAAGGCCAAAACCTGTCTTCGCCAACTGGCATTCAGCCGTTGCGATGAAATGGGAACCTACCTCAATCTGATTAACCCCACGCTCTGTACCAAGGAGGAAACTTGTCCGCACTATGCCGGCAGCCAGCCCGTGCGTTTTGCAAAAGGATTCACCAATTTTCAGAAACGCATGTATCCCCAGCAATATGCAAAGTTCATGACCCTTCTTATCTGCCACTTCGGACGCAACCAATACTTCAGGCGCAGACGGGGGGACATCCTCCTTCCGCCAGATGAGCAGAAAATTATCCATAAGGATCTGAAAAAGAGTGGAGTAGAGATTCAACTGGAATTCGACCAATATGTTGAAGCCATCCATTGGAATCCATAACCAGTACCATCGCTTTGGTACTGCGGTGTTATGCCTTTGACACTCCAGTACCAAAGCACTGGTACTCCAGTATCAGCTTTTCGGTACCGGAATTGGTACTGGGACAATCCCTCTTAACAATATAATAAACCGTCTCTCTTTTCCTGATTTCAGTAGACGTTTTTTTGCTTCATTAGCTGAAAAGATTTACACCTTTTCTATAGCCATACTGTTGACGTTTACGGTTTCCTTTTATTGCTGTCCGGTAAACATGTGCAAGGGACTACAATCACTGATTCTTAACTATTATTACCGTCCAACAACATCAATCCTTTTAACGTCAGCAAATAGCGTTGACGGGGATGATGGGGATTGGCAGGATACTTCATACACACAAATCCTTCTCTTATTGCTGGTGCGAGAGAATAATCCATAAAGTTCGGACGGTTCTTCAAACCTACTGCCTCCATCATGCTCTTCACACTCATTTCTTCTTTACCGATTGACAATACCAAACGCGTTACATTCTCAGAAGAAGGTTGTATGTCGATTGAACTTGCATGGGTACTTGTACGGGTACTTGTATGGGTGTCGTTCTCGTCATCCTTATACCCAATCAGCATATATCGATTCTTCAGTTCGTTGTTTTCACCGAGCAGCAAATTACGGAAAAACTTTACGAGGAAGGACTTGTCTGGCTGTATGCCTTTCTGGGGATTACTATAATTGGCACGGACAAGGGCATTACGGAAGTACCAGGAATTATCAGCGAACAATTCGTTATTTACATTGAAACCACAAGAACGGAGATATTTGATAACGAAAACAGCCGTTGTTCGCGTGTTTCCTTCACGGAACGGATGGTTCTGCCATAATAAAGTCACAAAGTCCACAACATGTGAGATAATCTCATCTGTAGTCAAGCCTTTATAACTGAAATCTCGTTCAGTCTGTATGTCATATTTTAATGCTTCATGAATGTCTGCTGCACGACCATATACAACTGTATCGCCTTGCAATACCCATTCTTTTTTGCTGATGTCATAGGGACGAATCTCACCTGCATGCTTAAAGACGCCCTCAAATAGATGACGATGGATGTTCAAAAACTCTAAAGGAGTCAATGAAAATGACTTTTCATTCAGCAACTTCGTGATGTTTGCCGCCACGCGGTCAGCCTCTTCCTTTTCAGCATCGTCAGCATCATGTGTAGTCTTATTTACATAATAAGATTGTATCTGTTCTCTCACCTCATCGATGGTGATGTCACCCTCAATGTGCTTTACTGCTATTTCCTTCAGATAGTCAGACACACGAAGCCCATCTACGTCTTGAAGTCCTATTGCAGTACGCCAAGCCGAGACCCGCTCACGTTTATGTGGCTCTGCCACACGTTCGTAAGCCTCAAAGTCAATATATTTCTGCTTTTCGCTCATATCTCGTCTTACTTTATTCTTATAACGTTTCCGATTTCTGCTCTATTGCTCAGTTCCGTATCTTCTCTCTTCCTTCAGACATCTTAAATGTGATATCAACTCCGCATCTGCAGGCAGCCACTTTACACTATTCAACTCATCCTTAGTGAGCCATCTTGCTGCCTCATGCTCATTCAGATGCAACGCCTCAGTCACCAGCGAACACAGATAGCAATGCATCTTTAAGTGAAATGCTGGATAATCATACTCCACCGTACAAAGAAACTCATCCACGCTGATCTCTGCAGATAGCTCCTCGCGAATTTCCCTCACGAGCGCTTCTTCTGGTGTCTCCCCTACTTCCATCTTTCCGCCAGGAAACTCCCACCAGTCCTTCCATTCGCCATATCCACGCTGAGTAGCGAATATCTTATCACCTTTGCGGATTATCGCTGCTACGACTTCAACATATTTCATATTTCTCTAATAGATTATTTACAGACATGTTCACCCTTCACTATCCTGCGAGTTTCCTTTCGTGCGTCCCTCCACTTTGGATAGTATTTGTCCATCAACGCATGGAAACGGACATTATGGCTAGGTTCTAGCAAGTGACATAGTTCGTGAACCACGACATGCTCGACACACCTATTTGGAAGCAACAGCAGATATGTAGAAAAGCAGATGCTACGTTCTTTCACGTTGCACATACCCCAACGAGATATCATCGGCTTATAACGGATAAAGGACGGTATGACACCAATAACCTCCGTATAATGTTCTATCAGAGGCTCAATCAACGCTCTTACTTTTTCCGTTGCCTCTACCTTTTGAGGCTTCGTGGTCAATGGTAGTTGATTGAAGAAGTCTATTCGCTGCTTCTGTCGCTCAGCTGTCTTCTTTCTTGCCTCAACAATCCATTCCTGATGCTGGCTGATAAAAGCTTCTATTTCTTCTTTTGACATACCGATAGGAGCAAACACGTGCACATCGCCATTCTTAACGATGCGCATCGACAACCTGCCAGTCCGTCTGTATGTCAATTGTATAATCATAGTCTTTTTCTTAATTTGTCAAACCAAAATCGTATTGTAGATAGTCAGGTAACTCTTCTTCCATGTGGATATCGAAGATAAAAGTACGTTTACGTTCTTCATTCTGAGATTGCCTTGGATTATCCAAATGGCCAATACCAACGTATGTAAATGGTAGGGTGATGCCGTTTTCACTTTCCATCTTTCGGATAAATAGATAAGCACATTTACTTGTGTTCAGCAAATTCAAATCCCTGTCGCTTATGCTTGCCTTACACTCCCACTGGAACAGATTTGACTCAAGGAATTTATCCTTGTAGTTAAGGTGTTCCAATCCTTCTGCCAAATCCTTTTTGATTGAAGCGAAAATATAAACATCTCCTTCAGTTCCATAGAATGTACCTGGATTAATATCACCAGGATTTACACATCTTTTTAGTTGAACTTGACTCTTTGTGTAGCTGTTCCAAAGCAGAAACATTCCAGTATTATTAGCATAGTCTGCTTTATATTTGGTTAAGCCATATTCGAGAAGATCTACCAGATAATTTTTAAACTCATTGTTTAGTTCACATCCCAAGCTGAGCGTATCGCCATCAGCAATAACTGTATGGCTCTTTGCCAAATATTTCAATGCGTGGGAAAATTCTGCCTCATTATAATTCTGGACTTCATGCTTGACCTTTTCTTCTATCAAACTAATAGAGCGATCGCCTTCAAGCAGAAATTTGCAAATCAAATAGTCATGGGGACGTACCAGTTGCAACAACCCTGACAAATAGTTAATGACATTTTCTTGCTCAGCGTTGAACTCCACCAAATTCTCTTCCTCAATGCCTTTCAAAAAACCATAGTAGGAGTTCGTTTTCTTGTTACCTATCTTAATCTGCATGAACTTTAGCAGGTCTGGAGCGCTGTCACTGTTCAGATAGTCCATGTGTTTGGGATATGTGGGAGAATTGATGTACTTTTTGAAGTTGTTGTAGTCTTGCTTCATGTATTTGAGACTATAGAAATTCTCGTTCTCTACATAGTTCAAAATTTCTTCCTTCGATAGACTGTCAATATTGATTTCCACGCCATATTGCTCTAATCCTAAAGGTTTGAAATCATCCCTAACCAATGCCACCAGCAGTCGTTTTTCCATGACAAACTTTTGAGCCAAGCCTCCCAAAGCCAATGCAATCTGCGCGCTGCGTTTATAGTTGTTGCCAATAAAGTCCACAACTGGGACATAGTTCTTGTTGTCATACTTTCGCAATCCACGACCCAACTGCTGAATAAAGATGGTTGAAGACTCTGTGGGGCGCAAGAACAATACCATATTCACACCTGGAATATCAACACCCTCATTAAGAATATCAACAGCACAAAGCACCTCCAAAGTGCCTTCTCTGTCACTCTGTAAATCTTCGTAAGCTCTTACGCGTTCTCCTGTATCATTCTTGCCCGTCAGATATGCAGTTTTATAAAATGGTTCTAGGGCCTCGGCCATCATCTTTGCATGTGATACCGTCTTACAGAAAGCCAGTGCCTTAAGTTTTTGGTTGGGTACACGATGCTTCTCGATATGCTCCACAACAAACTCACAATGGTCCTCAGTTACAAACTGTGAAATCATCCTACGCTCGTTTTCTTTGGAGAAGTCCACTCGGTCGTCACGTATGCCATAATATTTAAATGGAACAATCAGATCATTAACCAAAGCATCACGCAATCTCAGTTCATACGGCACATTATTTCCAAATAATTCATAGACATCCTGATTGTCCATACGTTCAGGCGTAGCCGTCAAGCCTAGCAAAAACTCTGGTTCAAAGTAGTCAATGATTTTCTTGTAGGAATCAGCGGCGGCATGATGACATTCGTCAATGATGATATAGTCGAACTGTTTCTTGTCAAACAATTCCAATGACCTACACATCGAAACGTTCGTTGAGAATAGGAACGATGCGTCCAAATCCTTATGCTCGCCAGTGTATTCGCCCATGAAAACATCTCCACCGAATACAGTTTGGAATGTAGAGAGAGAACGTTTAAGTATTGAACCTTCATGGACAATATACAAAAGATGCTCTGGTGAGAAATTCAACGCATCAAAGGCTGCCAGATATGTTTTACCACTGCCCGTAGCTGCAACAACAAGTGCTTTGTCTTGTCCCATCGCTCTATAACGATTCAGTTCACGCAGGGCCTTTCTTTGCATAAAGTTGGGCTTAATCTCGTGTGAAGCTAAGTCATAATCCATATCCCAACGTTCAATAGCGAAATTCAGTCGTTGGGCATATTTGTTAATCAAAGCAATATCCAACGGCAGGGTTTTCTCCCACAGAATATCAAATTCCTCTTTGGCTTTCAGAAGAGTTTCATCGTCATTGGAGACTCTAAGCATCATGTCCCACTCTATATTCTTCAGCAGTGCAAACCTCGTGATGTTTGAAGAACCAATAATCAACTCCGATTCTACACCATAATCAAATAAATACCCTTTTGAATGGAAGCCATACTTTTCGTAGTTTTTTTCATCGTAGAAACAATCATAATCCAGATGACACTCAAAGTTAGGATGATTAGCCAAACCCAAAAAGAATTTCAAAGACTCAACATCCGTAAAGTTTTGATAGATTGTCGTTATCAGCTTTCCTTTCACACCGCGTTCAATGGCTGCCTTAATATCTTGCGATAGTAAAACGAGACCTGCTCTTTTTATGAAACTAACTGAAAAGCAAAATGACTGACACGTTCTCAGACTATTTTTAATTTTGTCCAAGAATGTTTGCTCTGAATAGTTTGTTAAGAACAGTGATTCCATATCTTTTATAAGTATTTATTATCCGAATTGAAGGTGTTATTGTTTCTCTTATCTTCTGTTATTTTAGACAAGATTACATTGGCCAAACAAACAGCATATTCTATATTTGAGTCTTGAGGTTTCCATGCCAGTGTATAACTGACCTTTGCACTTGTCACTTCGTAACCTTTATCCGTCCATGCCTTCAGTTTTTCTTTGCCAGATGCTGACAAAGCTGCAATATTGATTTCTTGCTCACTCAGCAAATATCCGTCTTTGTATTGCAGGTTGTCACCACTTCTAAGTCGAAGCACAATATCCTTGCGTCCCTTAAAAAAATCAAGGATAACATCGTGCATGTTTAAAGCTATTGATATAGAAGAATACTCAGTGGGAGGATTTGTAACAAGGTAAAGGTTTCGCTTTGCGCGAGTGAGCCCCACATAATAGGCTCGCACATCGTTGACATCCCTTCCGTCTGGAATTGGCGACAAGAGATACACGTTATCAAACTCACGTCCTTTTGCTTTGTGGATGGTGCTTACAAACACCGACTTATCATCAGTAGCAATGAAATCCTCAATATTCGACTCGAAGATAAATTCTCGCAAATCGCTGCGATAATATACCTGCCGAGTTGCCTCAAAATCAGCAAAGAAATGCTTTATGACGTTCAGACAAGTGCTTGAGGCGTATGTTTCGAACGTACGTTGTTTGGCCTCATTCCACTTTTCTTTCGAAATGGTAACATCGTCTTTTCCTCCAAGTTGTTTAAGGAAATAGCGCACTTCTGCAAGATTACCAAAACGGAAGCCTCCCATTGACTGTGCAACGGTAGCATGAAGGGCACGTTGTTCCAATTCATAGGCTACCTGCATCGTTTCTTCATTAGTACGTGTAAGTATTGCGGTACTTCCTTCTACTTTAATTTCAGCATCCATAAGCGACTTCAAGGCCATCACTTTGCCTTCCTCTCCTATTGCAGATTTGATGGAAGTATGTTTCAGACGACCAGGAATCCGCAGTACATAGCGGTTGGCACAATCAACGACTGCTTTCGCAGACCGGTAGTTATCTGTCATTTCGTACAACTTCGCACCATCTTGCTCAACGAGCGACTGCATGTATCTTGAATCGGAACCACGGAAGCCATAGATATTCTGGTCGTCATCACCAACTGCTATGACTCGCATTTCTTCATTTTGGTGCATCAGAGCTTGAACTAATCGGAAGTCATCCTTTCCCATATCCTGAGCCTCGTCAATGACAAGCACGCTCTTGGCTATCTTAGATGCTTCTACCTCGCCATTTTCTATCATCTCTGCAGCACGTCTTACCACATCTTTTGCCTCATCCAAATTTCCTTGTTTACCGATAAGGTCAAAGCTATAGGAGTGAAAGGTCTTAATCTCCACATAGTGTGCAGCGTTGCCAACTAAATCAATAAGTCGTTTTTTGAATTCGGTAGCAGCTGCTCTTGAGAAAGTAAGCATCAATAACTGCTCATGCTTCACGTCTTCTAACAGCAAGAGAGAGGCAAGTTTGTGAACCAAGACTCTCGTTTTGCCACTACCAGGCCCTGCTGCCACCACGATATATTTCGACTCTTTGTCATCGATAATCTCACATTGGCGGTTGGAGAGTTCACCGAAGAGTTTGTTGTATTTGGCAGGAGTGATATTCTGATCTATCTGCGCCCGACGTTCTTCTTTGAAATACTGATTGATGAACTTGCGGAAATCCATTGTAAAATAGTCATTGACAAAACGAAGTGCTGCATTGTAGTCATGAACCATCAGGTTGGCATATTCACCAACAATGTGTATCTGACGGATTCGCTGCTTATAGAATTCGTCTAGCAATCGGTATTGTTCCTTACCATATCGTGTACGTGTAGCAACGAGACGGCCTATCTGCATGGTATTATAGATAACTAGAAATCCCCCCTCTATCTTCATCAGTTCTGTTTTGGTAAGATATAGCAATGCTTCCTCAACATCAGCGATTGTGGGCTTTTCATTGTCTGAAAATATCGTTTCTTGACGACTGGTAATGAATTGTTGGAGTAGCTCTACGACAGAGAAGTTAACAAGTGTCGTGTCTTTAGTATCATCCTTCTGAGCACTCAAACAATCAACAATAAACCTGCTAATATCCATCCGTCGTTCGAATCGGTTCTTAGTTACCTCTTTGGTAGATTGAAGCCGCACGTTGACGTAACCTGTAATGCTGTGCTCTTGCTTATAGATATATCCTTTCAGCGTCATGAAGTGAAGCAACATTCTCAGCCGCTTAACATTGGAATAATTCATGCCTACCTTCTGAGCTTCTTCATTCAGTTCCTTGTAGCTAAACCGGCGTGACTCTTCTGAGAATTGCTGTAACATAAATTGCTCAAGTCGCAGCATAGCATCAAGGTTTCTCACCGTTGTACTCTTAGTAATCCATGCCTGCATATCACAACTATCAGCCAACAAACCATCTTGGCGCATCAGATTAATATTCCTGATGACAGTTGCCTTGTTCATTCCAAGAATATCAGCAAGATAGTCCACCCTACTCTCAGCCTCCGCTCCTCTACCTTCTGCTGTAGCACGGGCACTGATAAGCGATTTGATAATTCGCGCTGCTTCCTCACGCGACTGTTCATCAAAGAGAGGTGAGACCATCAGTTTGCGACGAGCCTCATCCATATTCTTTACGGCAATGCCTGTTGCAAACACATGTGGTGAGTTACTGCCGCGCTGAATGTATCCTGCATCCTCAAGTGCTGCTATGGCAGCCTTAACACGAGTCTCAATATCGTCTATTTCGTCTCCCCATCCAGCCTGACGTGCTATATCCAATGGCGAACAACTTACCTTATCTCGCTTAGCCGTAAGATCCTTAATGGCTTTCCAAACCTGCTGAATTTCACTGATACTGAGCTTCGTCTGATTGAGAAGTATAAAGTGCTTATCAAGGTCGCTGTCAGCATATAGTACAAAGCATTCTGCCTGCATTTGTGGATCACGTCCTGCACGGCCAGCTTCCTGTACATAGTT
Organism: Bacteroidaceae bacterium; assembly: GCA_017935785.1. GTDB lineage: Bacteria > Bacteroidota > Bacteroidia > Bacteroidales > Bacteroidaceae > Physcousia. The sequence goes on along the minus strand of JAGBGU010000068.1, from coordinate 3,545 downwards.
CTCCAACGAGTCGCTGATGTTGTAGTGTACTACCAATCCCACATCTTTCTTGTCAACTCCCATACCAAAAGCAGAAGTGGCTACAATCACTTGAGCCTCACCACTCATAAAAGCATTCTGGTTTTTCACCTTCTCGGCAGCCTCCATTTTTCCATTGAATGGCAAAGCTCGAATGCCGTCGTTAACCAAGTGCTGTGCTAATTCGCGAGTACGTTTGGTACGTGACACATATACTATTGAGGAACAATTATGCCCAAGAATCAATGAGCGAAGTAGGTTATATTTCTCATCAGCCGTATCAGCATGTAGCACGGAGTAGCGAAGGTTCTTACGCTCTGCATTGGCGGCAAACACCTTCAGTTCCAAGCCCAACTTTGCTCTGAAGTAGTCGCAAATATCACTGATTACCTTTTGTTTGGCTGTCGCTGTGAAACAAGAAACGGCGATGGGCTGTTCTAATTGTTTCTTCTCCTGCAACTGACGAATGAAATCACCGATATACAAATAGTCCACACGGAAATCGTGGCCCCATGCAGAGAAGCAGTGTGCCTCATCTATCACAAAACGTACTACATTGCGCCCCATCAACAGACGCTCAATGGTCTTACTGCGTAACATTTCCGGAGCGATGTATAGCAAATTGGCAGTTCCATCAGCCACCTGTTCTATCGCCGTTGCACGTTCAATAGGATCTAACAGCCCGTTGATGGTCACCGCATCGCTAATACCACGAGCAGCAAGATTATCCACCTGGTCTTTCATCAACGACTGCAAAGGCGAAATAACCACAGTAAGACCATGGGAATTTCGTCCAGCCATCAAAGCTGGCAATTGAAATGTGAGGCTCTTGCCACCACCTGTAGGAAATATTGTAAGCAAGGATTCTCCTCGAATAGCAGATTCCACCGCCTGCTGTTGCATAGGAACGCCATCAAAGATACGGAACTCATCATAACCAAAGAATTCCTTCAGCCCGTAATGAGCATCTAACCGCTGAGTACAATACTCGCAATCACCACAAGACGTATTGCACAGTGTGTTCATCACATTCACCACCTGTGGGTAATTCCGTATAACCCATGCTGGAGTGATAGAAAATATATCGTCAGCACCGATTACAGCCAAACAATACGCTAACTCAATAGGATACTGTTTGACCAAGGTCTCAACGTTTACATGACTGCACACCTTCCCATCATAATCTTTTAGAATCAACTGCCTCAAATCTGGTTTGGATGCAAATATTGCTGAGATCCAACTGACATTTGGCGAATATCCTATATACTTGAAAAAACCTCCAAACTCCTGTGTTTCTTTCAGCAGGTAAAAATAGATTTCCTTTCTATTATCCGATAACTGATTCCAAGCTACCACTTCATCATTCAGCAAGTCACGAGCTTTTATCGAATCATTCACCGGATTGTTCAGTTCGTCTACTTGTAACTTATCATCTTTTACCAAATGATGATAGGGCCGTTTAGGGAACAACAGTGGTGAAAGAAACAGCGTATCAACAATAGTCGGATTGCCCCTCAATGAAGTATATTTCAGATCGAAATTGATGATGTTATGCCCACATACCGTATCACATTTTGACACAAAGGCATCAAAGTCAGCCTTGGAATGAGAGTGCAACACGGCACCATCCTCCCTAACTGCTCCGTAATCCGCCACCTTCTTCGTCTGCGGATTCACCTCTGTATCAATAAATGCAATCATATCTTCATTTTTTTTCTTTTGTTTACTTCTATTATTCTTTTGGAGGGGTATCTTATCCTCAAAAACTATGGTGCTATTATTTCCCAGTGCCCACCTTTGTCTGGGCCAATACGACGGATGACCCCTTGTTCCTGTAGTTTTCTTAAGTGCTCTTGCACGTTGCGAGAAGCAATATCTATTTCTTTAGAAATGGAAAGTGCCGTAGCGTTCGGATTCTTCCAGATGATTCTAACAATTTTTGCACGCGTCGTAGATAATTTTTCTACGATGCTATCTACGATGTTTTCTGTGATGTTTTCTACGATATTTTCTACGACATCACCGCCAACTTTACCGCCTGTTTTACCGCCTGTTTCGTTGGTATAGCTCTGTGAGACTTTTACATCAACCTTGAATGCCGTGATAAGATTAACATTGAACTCTGCGGGTTGGTTGCCATTCTCCTTCAAGTCAGTCTGGACTTGTCCTACTCCTCGGTTGAACATATTCACATAGCCCAGTGTCTTCATGGCACTGGCTACAAGTGGGTTGCGATAGTCGTTCACACTGGGGAAATTCTCAGGACGAGCATTGCCATAGAGACCTCCGGCATTCAGAATCTCCAGATGACTGGCAAACTCATAGAAGCGAAGTGGCGTATTACTCTGCATATCGCGGTGCATGCAGGCGTTGAGAAGTAGCTCTCGGATAGCCTGATAGGGGTAGTTGCTGACCATTTCCTCGCGTAGAATAGAAACGAAAACGGGTTTCTTCTTGATGACAGACAACTCCAAAAGCGATTCTAGGCGCGGCAACAATTCACAATAGTTGCCTTCCAACTGCATTTCGTTCTCTACCTCACTGGTCACGTCTTCACCCTTGAAACGAACATACTGCACATAAAGACCTGGCATAAAACGGCGTGGCTTGTAGCCAAACAGGACGACAGAAGCGTATGTGGGACAGTTATGCTCAGTGTCATACATGCCCACAGCAGCCATCTGTTCCTCGATGGGACGAGTGTCTGACTCCACTAACTCATTACCTAATAGCGGTATCAGATACTTTGTGCGCAGCAAGTCTGTGTTGATGTCATTCAGTTTGGCAGCCAGGCAAGGCATGGTGTCGAAGGTGGCCATGAATGACATCCTTCGTTCTGCAAGGATGCGTTCTTCTGCCTCCGTAGCTATGTCGCGACGTGGCCCGATACGTATAAATGTACGTCCGCGATAGCGCACAGGGGGCAGGTCAGATGGGCTGACCTCAGCAACCAACAAGTCACCTTCTGGGAACTGGAAACGGTCAACACTCATAACAGGTATAGGCAGGATGTTTCCGTTGCTGCGTATGGCTGCAATCTTCTTCAGCAGGTCATCGGTGACCTTCAGACCTGACAACTCTCCGTTGTCGTAAGCACCCAATATCAGGTAGCCATTCTTGCGCGAATTGGGCAGGTCATTAGCAAAGGCACAGATGGCCTCCTGGAACTTATCCATGTCACCTGTTGACGTGGTTCGCTCCACACGATAGGTTTCCGTGCTATGCAGCAATTCTTGTATCTCGTCTTTTGTTATCATTTGACTTCGTCTTCTTCCTTCTTGCAAGGCATAGCCAAAACAAGCTTTAGCTCTGCTCTTGCTTCGTACGTCATTTCGACTTATTTCTCTTGATTGAATTCTTCCTGTCTCACCAACTCCTGCACAGATACTTCAAGCGCATTGGCTATTGCAATGAGGGCTTCAAGGCTGGGCTGGGTGGTGTTGGTGACCCATTTGGACACTGTAGCAGGATCCTTGCCGAGTTTGTCGGACAGCCACTTATTGTTCAGGTCACGTTCAGCTAGAACA
>JAGBGU010000008.1 GCA_017935785.1 Bacteroidaceae bacterium | reverse complement strand
TCCGGTAAAATGACTATCTTTGCCCATGGTTATATTTATGTTAGTCCAAAACAAAGATAACCAAAAGGGCTGATACCTCGTGAGAAGTGTCAGCCCTAATTCTTTATTGACGACAATTTTTTACCGGACAGCAATAATTTATAGTATTCCAATATCCATTGTTCTTGCTGATACTCTGTGTTATTTTTTGCCATTCTCTACTAATCTTCCGATAGCTCTATCCCGAAGTAGCTTAACTCTTTTAGTTGTAAGATTCAAACTTTGTCCGATTTCGTCAAGTGGCTCTGCTGAATTGACAAGTCCAAACCATCTGGTTAAAATCTTCTGGTCTCGTTCGTTAGACATTCCTGTAACTAACTCTCGTTTCTCCTCTTTTGTGAAATCTGATAGTTCCTAAAAACTCCCTCCCGAGGTAATTCTTTTTTCCTCGTGAGGGAGTTTGATTTTTGTCTTTTTCTGCTATAGTTTTTTTATGCCTGTTTCTTGGCATCGATGCGCTTTACAACCTGGCCGTAGATGATCAGGGCAAAGGCGGAAATCAAGGCGATTCCGCCAAAGCAGTACCAGATGTAATGGGCATTGGCGCTGGCGGCAAGCCATTCCTCGTGCGTGGCAAAGAGCGTGGGCTCGGGGCAATACTTGCTGAGCAGGAAGCCGGAAAGTCCGAAACCAAGCACAGAGGACAGGAAGGAATGCAGATGGCTGAAGCCCAGATAGAGTCCTTCCTCGCCCTTGGGAGCCTGAAGGGAGAAGTATTCAAGGAAGCGGGGCGAGATAAAAGTCTCTGCCAAACCCTGGAACACAATACCCACCACCATCATCAGGGCTACGGGATGCATGCCCAGATAAGTGGCATTGGCGTCCAACATATTTCCCGAAGCCATACAAAGGGCCGAAATGGGCATGATGAACATACCAATGGTCATGGAGGTGAGGGCGGTATGCTTTTTCATGAGGGAAGTGACAAAATTGACGGTAAGTACCACTACCAAGGGATTGACATTGGCATACCAAGAGGGTGAGGCCCCTTCGCCGGCCAGGCGCAGGACATACTTGGGCATGGTGGCATAGAGCTGGTGCTGCACCATCCAAAAACCGGTGATAATGATGATAAGCGTAATCAGACGGCCGTTGCAGCACACCTTTATCAAAGCGTTCCAAATCTGCCTGAAACTCTTTCCCTCACCGCTGTGTTCTGCGCTTTTATAGAAGAACCAGATGGCCAGGAATGCCAGGAACGTCATGGTGGCGGAGAAATAGTTCAGTGTGATGAGGCCCTCGTTTCCCAATGCTTCGCGCAGAGGCTTTACGATGGTTTTTCCGGAGAAGGCTCCGATGTTAACCATGGCATAGAATATGGAGAATCCCTTGGCACGGGTTTCGGGCGTGGTCTCCTTGGCCACGGTGCCGGATATGACGCTCTTGATGAAGGCTCCTCCGCAAACAATCAGGGCCATGATGGGCAGTATGCCGTATTGCAGATTGCTTTCCAACAGTCCGGTAAAGGTGGTTGTGGCGGAATAAGATACCAACCCGGCCGATTCGAGCCAAGTGGGGAAGACGGCCAGTCCGGCATAGCCCATGGTGAGCAGGGCGAATGCAATCAGCATGGAGTTGCGGAAGCCGATCTTGTCTGCCAATGCGCCGGCAAAGGTGGGCAGCAGATACAGACAGGCCGAGAAGATACCGGCAATGCTGGCTGCCTGGATGTCGTTGAAGCCGAGGATGCGGCTCAGATAAAGTGTGATTACGATGAATACGCCGTAATAGGCGGCACGTTCGAAAAGTTCTACGGTGTTGGCCACCCAGAACGCCTTGCTGAATTTGATTTTCGGTTGTTTGTCGTTGTTCATTTCAGATTATTTGATGATAAGATAGGGGAATGAAAGTATCTGTACAGGTCCTAACAGACCAGAAGACTGCAGTTCGGAATCCTTGTTCAGATAGGAGGCTGTCTGGAAGGTGAAACGTTCGCTCTCGGGCAGATTCTTTTCGCCGATGATGCGGTTTCTCCAGTTGTTTACCACCTCTATCTCCAGTTCGTTGGTGCCTTTGCGTACTGCCTGGGAGATGTTCAGGCGGTAAGGCGCGGTCCATACGCCGCCCACTTCTTGTCCGTTAATCTTGACACGGGCCATTACCATGACTTTGCCCAAATCTATGTACAGAGGTGTTTCGGGCAGTTTCTTTAGCTTGAAGGTTGTCTTGTAGGTGGCTGTTCCGGAGAAGTACTTGATGTGCAGGTCTTCGCTTCCGGTCCAGTCGAACAGACTGTCTGTGGTAAGGGGCTCGGCCGGGCCTCCGCGTCCTTCCTGGAAACTGATGGTCCAGGGGCCGGCAACTTCTTCCTTCAGACTGGGTTCGGGGTAGTTCTCGGCTGTCTGTTGTTCCTGTGCGGGGGCACGGAAGATGATGAACGAACTTTCAAACGGCGCCAGCTGCATGGGTACGGAGGTGGCTCCGGTAAGTTGCTTGTACTGGGGAAGCAGGCGCACCTCGCTGGTAAGCGGGTTCCACAGTTCGGGCTGTCTGTCCCTGATGCGGAAGTTGGCATCGAAGGAAATGGGCTTGTCGCTCTGGTTGGACACGAAATACGCTTCTCCGTCGCTATTGGTAAGATGGATGAAAAGGACGGGGAGCATGGGGTCGGACACGGTGAAGTCGGGCTGTACGCCCAGTTCGCCAAGAATCTGTTCCAGCGAAGCCTCCTTGTATATCCGTCCCTTTCCATAGCTTACTATGGCGCTGTAGGGGTGCATGGATGTCTGCCACATTTGCTCGGCCATTTCCTTTACTTTTTTGTCGGCATTGGGATAGTCTTGCAGACTGGGGGAACGACTGGGGGCAGGTCCCTGGATGACGATGCCTTCCCGGACAAGCTGCTGCAGCTTGGCAAGCAGGGCAGGGCGCATGGTCTCAATCTTGGGCAGTACCAGCACGCGATATTCCATTCCGCTGGGCAGTACCAGCTTGCCGTCCTTGGCACTGGCGGTCATGAGCACCTCGGCATTGATATAGTCATAGGAATAGCCGCGGGGAATTTCCGGATTGCGGACACCGGTCATCTTGGGAGTGTCTTCGCCCAGGAAATAGGCTACATCGGCCACATAGCGGCCCTGCTGCAGCATATAGTTGCAACGTTTCAGATAGGCCGAGAAGACATCCATTTGCGAGAACCAGGTATTGTGGCGGTTGAACTCGTTGCCGAACCAGGCGTTGATTCCCGGTACGCGGTCGTCGGGCTGTTGGATGTAGAGGTGCATAAGACTGGCGTTGATTCCTTCGGTAAAGAAACGGTCGCCCCTTTGCTTCATCTGCCCGGGGTATTGGGTAAAGTCGGGGCCTCCGCAAGTGAAAGATTCCGCCCACACTTTTTTCTTTCCGTAAATATGTCCGCAACTTGAGGCGGCACGGTTCTCAATGTTTCCCAAATCGCCGAAACTCCAGAATTCGCCGGCAATTTCATCGGATTGTCCGCCGTATTGCAGGAATTCGCCCGGGAATCCCCAGTGGCCGTAGTTTTCAAGCCAAGTGGTAAGGCCGTGCTCGTTACTTACTTCGCGCAGTCCGCCTACATAATTATAGGCAATCTGGTCGGCTATCAGGCGGCGCACATCCCAAAGGAAGCGGTCGGATACTTCGGGCGAAATGACCGTAACGCCATTGTAGACCGGAATAAAGGGAACGGGATCGTATCCGTAGACTTTCTTGAAATCCTCTATCATGCGGTCTGTCCAGTTCTGGCCTCCTGTCTCATAACTGTCTTCAACCACAACGCGGAAAGTCTTGCGGTCCTGTGCGGGAATGCGTTTCAGAATCTGACCGATGTAATTGTCGAAATGGGCACGGATATGCTCCTTGCTCATCTTGTCTGTCTCCAGTCCGAGACCTTCCTTGGGGGCCGGTCCGCACTCAACGCCCGTAGGCAGCATGCCAGTACGTGATACAACCCATTTGCCTTCCGGTACGTCCCAGACAAGTGTGCCGTCTGGTTTCATGAATGCGGAAATGTCCCTGACCTGTTCTTTCTGAAGGGTGTTGGCCTTGTTGTAAGTGGGCTGGTCTCGCCACATATAGGCGTCCCACATAGGGAGCGGAGTCTGCCACATCTTCATGAAAGACTTCTCGGCATAGCGTTCTACGCGTGGGATGTCCGAGAGTTCCGCTTTTCCGATAAAGCCTTCTGCACTGAGCGTGATGCGGAATTCGCTTCCGCTTGTTTCGGGAAGTGAGAATACAAAGGGAGCCAAAGGGTCAAATCCGACGTTCTTGGCCGGATTGCTGCGGTCCAGATTGTATTTGTCTATTGTAATCCACTTGGAGTCCTGTTGAACGGCAATCTCTGCCGTAGCGGAACCCGCCTTTATGGGGTAGAGGATGAGGCTTCGGACAATGTGCGGCTTTTCACTCTTTAATGAGATTTCTTTTCCTTTGGTAACGGAAGTGAACAGGGCTTCCGATTCAATGAGCGGATAGGCCAGCACTTTTACGTCCTGTCCGTCCTGTCCCAACGAGGGGAGTTTGCCATTGAACTTAATGGGACCTTGTAGGGTGTCGTTAACGGTTTTCAGATAGCGCATGGACTGACTGGGCTTAACCCAAGGGCCGCCGCTCTGGCTCCAACCGGGACAGTTGAACATGCCCACCTCGATATCCAGTTCGGTGGCTGTACGGAACATGGTATGGAGAATTTTCCACCATTCGTCCGTGAACATGCGCACCGGACCTTGCGGTGCTCCCTGTCCGTCGCCAATCATGCCTATTTGGACGCGGTTTATTCCGGCCTTCTTTATGGCGTGCAGATCCTTCACAACACCTTCCTCAGATATGTTTCCCGCAATCCAGTACCAATATACGGCGATGGGCTGTTCTGTTGGGGTTTGGCGGAATTTGTCCTGCATCGTATTCAAATTGTCTGCCCATCCCTGTAGTGGGCTGCTAAGGGCTGTAAGGGCTGCCAATCCAGTGAGAAGTTTCTTCATGTTTTTCTGTTTTTATTATTCTAGGTTTTCTGGTTATTCTATGTCTTTTATAGCATCTGAACTATCCGTCAATTTTTAATCACAGCCACCCTTCCTGTTTGTACCATTCAACGGCGGCTTTCACTCCGCGTTCCAGCGGCCATTCGGGTTCGTAACCAAAATCCCGGCGTGCCGGTTCTATGTCGCACTGCCAGTTGCGTTGGCTCAGGATATGATATTTGTCATTGTTCAGGGCGCTCATTTTTCCGGTAATCTTACTCAGTCGGGTGGAAATTCTGCATACTACGTGAAGGAACCACAAAGGCGCCTTGATATGAAGTACGCATTTTACGCCCATTTCCTGTTGCAGAAGATCGCTGAACCGGCGGCTATGATACACCTGGCCGTCAGAAAGAAAATAAGCACGCCCCACTGCCTGAGGAGCCTGCATACAACGGAAAACGGCCTGGACAACATCCATTACATAGACAAAGGTAATTTCTTGCGGACGATATCCCACAGCAAAATCCACATGACCGGCTATGCTGCTTGCCATCAGAAAATAGTCCTTCTCCCTGGGACCGTACACACCGGTGGGGCGCAGAATGGTAAAGGGGAAGTCCGTCAGGGACTGCAGGTATTTTTCCGCCTCAAGCTTGCTCCGTCCGTAGGCGGTGTTGGGCTGTGGTGTGTCTGTGTTTAGGATGGGGCTGTAAATCCATGGCTTGTTATCCTCGGTCGGGTTTTCACGTATTGCGCCATAGATGCTCAGGCTGCTGATGAAGACAAAGCGATCGGGTGTCATATCGGCCGCACGAAGAGCTTCAACCAGATTGCGCGTTCCTTCTGTATTCACACGGTAGAAGTCCTTTTCATGCAGGCATTTGGTGGCTCCGGCTGCATGTACTATCACATCCCACTTTTTCCCGCCCATCTGCTGGCGGTATCCTTCCAATTGGGCGCGGAGTTTCTGAGGATTTGAAAAATCAAGTTCAGCAAAGCGTATGCGATCGTCCTTCAGATAGTTGCGGCTGCTGCTGCCTCGCACCCCGGCCCACATCTCATGTCCTTTACGCAAACCCTCTTCTACTATGTAGCTTCCGATAAAACCACTGGCTCCTGTCACTAATATTGTCATGTTTATATTACATTTACGGGATAATATAGGCAAAGATAAGTTTTTTTTTCGAGTGAGTTTGTATCAGTCTGAAAAAAAATGGGTATTTTTGCGTAAAAGCCATTAAAAAACAAATTAGGAATATTATGGGAAAGAAGAAGACTGGAAGCCGGGGCATCAGGAAGCCAGAATTGACAAAGATGCTGATAGAATTGTTTGAGAACAATCCGGCGCAGCCACTGGATCTGAAAACGGTACACCGCTTGTTGCATCTGAGCACACATCCGGCCAAGATGTTATGTCTTGACGTGTTGGAGGAGCTTCTCTTGGATGATTACATAAAGCAGGTTCAGCGCAATGTCTATATTCTGAACAAACCGACACAAGTTCTGGAGGGTACCTTCCACCGAAAAGCAAACGGAAAGAATACTCTGGAACCGGCGGATGGTGGCGAACCCATCTTGGTGGCCGAGCGGAACAGTCTGCATGCCATGGACGGAGATTTTGTCAAGGCGACTCTTCTGGCACGCCGCAGGAACCATGTGCGGGAAGCTCAGGTGACGGAAATAATAGAACGCTCTGACAAGACCTTTGTGGGTACCCTGCAGGTGAGCAAGCAATATGCTTATCTGCTCACTGAAGACCGTACGCTGGCCAATGATATATTCATTCCAAAAAACTATTTGAAAAAAGGACAGACTGGGGACAAGGCTGTAGTGAAAATAGTTGAATGGCCCGAGAACGCGAAGAATCCCGTAGGAAAAGTTGTGGACATACTGGGCCGTACAGGAGAAAATACGGCTGAGATGCATGCTATTCTTGCCGAATACGGACTGCCTTATACATATCCTGAACAGGTGGAAAGAGCGGCCGATAGCATTTCTGCCCGCATCACGGAAGAGGATGTGGTACAGCGTCTGGATATGCGCGACGTGATGACCTTTACGATAGACCCCCGCGATGCAAAAGACTTTGACGATGCCATCAGCATACGCAAAGCCGACGGAGGCTTATGGGAAGTGGGGGTTCATATTGCCGATGTAAGCCATTATGTGCAAGAAAACAGCATCATAGACAAAGAGGCGCTTAAGCGTGCCACAAGTGTTTACCTGGTGGACCGTACCATTCCCATGCTTCCAGAGCGTCTTTGTAACTTCATTTGTTCTCTTCGCCCTGATGAGGACAAACTTGCCTATAGTGTGATATTCCTCATGAACGAAAAGGCGGAAGTGAAACAATGGAAACTGGAGCATACCATTATCCGGAGTGACCGTCGTTTTACATACGAAGAGGTACAGCAAGTATTGCAGAACCATGCAGAGGCCAGTCCGGAAGACTATAATGCGCCAGGTGACGGACCGGCGGAACCCACTTATGAGGACGCTCCTCCGGCTGAAAACTATGCAACGGAACTCATCATGCTGAACCGTATGGCCAAGGAACTCCGTCGTAAGCGCTTTGAGAACGGTGCTGTGGATTTTGACCGTTGCGAAGTTCGTTTCATTACGGATGAGAAAGGACGCCCGCTGAGCACTTATTTCAAGGTGGCAAAGGACGCCAACAAACTGATTGAGGAATTTATGCTGCTGGCAAACCGCACCGTGGCGCAAAGTATTGGACAGGTTCCCAAGAACAAGAAACCCAAGGTGCTGCCTTACCGAATACATGACACTCCGGATCCGAACAAACTGATGAACCTGGCCGATTTTGTAACCAAGTTTGGATACAAGTTACGCACCGGAGGAAGCAAGGCTGATATTTCCCGCAACCTGAATCGTCTGTTAGGCGAAGTTAAGGGAAAGAAGGAACAGAATGTTATTGAAACCGTTAGTTTGCGTGCCATGATGAAGGCCCGTTATAGCACACAGAACATCGGGCACTATGGCTTGGCCTTTGATTATTATACACACTTTACCAGCCCCATCCGCCGCTATCCCGACCTTATGGTTCACCGTCTTCTTACCAAGTATGCCGAGGGCGGCAGAAGTGTGGGCCAGGAAAAGTATGAACACCTTTGCGAGCATTGTTCAGATATGGAGCAGACAGCAGCTCAGGCTGAACGCGCCAGTATCAAATACAAGCAGGTGGAGTTTATGAGTGAACGTCTTGGTCAGATATTCCAGGGAACAATCAGTGGCGTAACCGAGTTCGGAATTTATGTGGAAGTGGATGAAAACAAATGTGAAGGAATGATTCCATTGCGCGATTTGGATGACGACTACTACGAGTTCGACGAGCGCAACTACTGTCTTCGCGGTCGCCGATTCCACCATTGTTACAATCTGGGCGATTCGGTCAAGATCCAGGTGGCTCGTGCAGATTTGTACCGCAAGCAGTTAGACTACAAACTAATTCGTCCGGAATCTTTAACCGTGGAAACGTACCCTTCTATGTCTTCTGCCCTGTCTGAGAAAAAAGGAAAGAACCAGAGTAAAAAGGTTAGGAAGGGTAAGAGAAGGTAAAACTTTCTTGTCTGTATTAGGCACCAAATAAAAACAACCGCTTGAAAAATACAGTTCAGCGGTTGTTTTTGTACGATAGGACAAGGTGAACTTTATTTGTTCAGCGTCCAGGAATAGCCGTCCTTGGTATCTTTTACCTCAAAGCCCAATGCGGCAAGTTCGTCGCGTATTTTATCACTTAAAGCCCAGTTTTTCTCAGCCTTGGCTTGCTGGCGTTGTTGCAGCAACATGTCAACTACAGCTCCGAATGCTTCTTCGCGGGCTTTGTTGGACTGTCCGCTTTCCTCGGCCAAGCCAAGAATGTCAAACGCAAAAATACGGAAAACCTCTGTGAATGCCTTGGCGACTTCAGGCGTAATGGAAGCCTTTTTGTCAATGAGCGTATTGATGACGCGGCAAGCGTCGAATAAATGGCTGATGACCAAAGGTGATGCCAAATCGTCGTTCATGGCATCGTAGCACTTGTTTCGCAGTTCGTCCACATAAGACATCTCTACTTGGGGCTGTCCCTTCACCTTTTGTCCTTCTGACATACGCTTTAGGGCTTTCCAGCCGTCCATCAGGCGTGCCAATCCTTTTTCTGCAGCCTGTAAGGCCTCGTTCCCAAAATCTACCGTAGAGCGGTAGTGCGCTTGGAGAATGAAGAAACGGATGGTCATGGGCGAATAGGGCTGTGACAACTTCTCATGCTCTCCGGCAAAGAATTGGGGAAGGGTAATGAAGTTGTTATATGACTTTCCCATCTTCTTTCCGTCAATGGTAATCATATTATTGTGCATCCAATAACGTACCATCTGGTCTCCCTGGCTGGCCACGGCTTGCGCAATCTCACATTCGTGGTGTGGGAATACCAAATCCATACCTCCACCATGAATATCGAAATGGTCACCCAAATATTTTCTTCCCATTGCAGTACATTCACAATGCCATCCAGGGAATCCTTCACTCCAAGGACTTGGCCAGTGCATGATATGTTCGGGTTGTGCTTTTTTCCATAGCGCAAAATCCGCCTGATTCTTCTTTTCGCCAACTCCGGCCAACTCACGGCTGGCATCCTTGATGTTGTCCAACGAACGTCCGGAAAGAACACCATAACGATATTGTTCATCGAACTTTTCCACATCGAAATACACGCTTCCGTTACTCTCGTATGCAAATCCGTTATTGAAAATTTCCTGCACCAGCTGCTGCTGTTCGATAATATGTCCGGTGGCATGTGGCTCTATGCTGGGAGGGAGGCAGTTAAGCGCCGCCATGGCCTCATGGAAACGATTGGTAAAGTACTGCGCCACTTCCATGGGTTCCAATTGTTCCAGACGGGCTTTCTTTGCGATTTTGTCCTCGCCCTCGTCTGCATCATGTTCCAAGTGCCCCACATCCGTAATGTTGCGTACATAACGGACCTTATAGCCGATGTGCTGCAGATAGCGGAACAAGAGGTCGAAGGTGATGGCAGGACGGGCATGGCCCAAGTGTGCGTCGCCGTAAACCGTAGGACCGCATACATACATTCCTACACGCCCCTCATGCAAAGGGCGGAAAAGTTCCTTCTGACGACTGAGTGTATTATAAATAATAAGAGGTTGTTTCATTGTTCTTTCGTTGGTTGTTTATTTTCGTTCTTTTTCAAATCTTCTTCTATGAATCGTAGCAGGCGTTCAACGGCCTCTTCCTCGGGTATGTTCTTTTCTATGCAATCCTTTTGTTTGTACAGACTCACTTTTCCGCGTGCTGCTCCTACGTAGCCGTAATCGGCGTCAGCCATTTCGCCGGGTCCATTTACAATACATCCCATAATGGCAATTTTCAATCCTTTGAGGTGAGAGGTTGCAGCCTTTATGCGGGCTATGGTTCCTTCCAGATCATAAAGCGTACGTCCGCATCCCGGACAAGAAATATATTCAGTTTTGGTAAACCTGGCACGCGCTGCCTGTAAAATTCCGTAAGCCAAATCACGCACAACTTCTACGGATATGCCTCCTGCGTGGTTTTGTAAAATCAGTCCGTCTGCCAATCCTTCGATAAACAGAACTCCGGTATCAGCCGCAGCTTTTAACTGTAGATGTTCCAGATTCTCTTCAGCATATTCCTGGTAAATCAATAAAGGGTTCTCCAGTCCCAAGTTCATCAGTGACAATGCCAGCGCTCTGTGTTCTCCCAAACGGTTGGTTGTCTGGGGGTGGCTTACCACTATTACTTCGGGGTGTTTGCGGAGAAACTCTGCCGTTTCCGGTGTAAAGTTGAAAGGGTTGGCGGAGATTGCGCCAGCAACAGGTATTTCATCAAGCACAACCGGAACTTGTCCGCCTCCGATTTCCCCAACGCGAGTACTCTGACGCCGAACCGGCTTGAGCCAGTCATAAGTTGGGGGAGCTTGCGCATCCATGGGAATGGGCAGATCTGCGCCTTTGCGGTAGGATGTGACATAATCCACCAAAAAACGCGCTACAGGTATCTCCTTTTCCGGTGCTTCGGAGAGTGAAACGCGAATGGTGTCGCCAATGCCGTCCTGTAGTAACGCACCGATTCCCACTGCGCTCTTTATTCGTCCGTCCTCGCCTTCGCCTGCTTCTGTCACACCAAGATGAACCGGAAAACTCATGCCTTCCTGCGTCATTCTTGTAACCAACAGTCTCATGCTCTGAACCATTACCACCGTATTGCTGGCTTTGATGCTGATGACAACGTCCGTAAACTGTTCGCGAATGCAGATTCGGAGAAATTCCATGCAACTTTCCACAATTCCTTCGGGAGTATCTCCGTAACGGCTCATGATACGGTCTGACAGACTTCCGTGATTTACACCAATCCGTACCGCGGTATTGTGCTTACGGCAAATCTGTAAAAAGGGAATCAGACGTTCTTCTATTTTTTTCAGCTCAGCTTGGTATTCTTCATCCGTATACTCCAGATGTTTGAACTGTCGTGCAGCGTCCACATAATTGCCAGGATTGATACGAACCTTCTCACAATAGGCGGCGGCCACATCGGCTACCCGCGGATTGAAATGCACATCGGCCACCAATGGCACATTGCACCCGGCCTGGCGTACTCCGACATTGATTTCCCGCATGTTTTCCGCTTCTCGCGTACCTTGCGTGGTCAGACGTACATATTCTCCGCCAGCATCGGCAATGCGCAGTACCTGCTGTACCGAAGCCGCGGTATCCATGGTGGATGTATTGGTCATAGACTGTACGCGAATGGGTTCCGGCCCTCCTAAAGGAGTATCCCCAATTCTCACGATATGGCTTAGCCTACGACGGTAATTGAATAAATTCATAAGATACAGACAAAATAGTTCAATCTACCTTAAAACGATACTTCACTTCGGAAAGTTCTTTGTTGGCCTTGACAATCTTTTCCTTAAGGCCTTCTTTGTAGGCGCAAAGTTTGTCAGCCAGGCCGGTATCGGCAAGCGCCAGCATTTCCGCAGCCAGGATTGCGGCATTCAGCGCACCGTTCACACCTACAGTAGCCACGGGAATTCCAGGAGGCATCTGTATAATGCTCAACATGGCATCCAGACCGTCAAGCATACCTTTGATTGGCACACCAATGACCGGCAATGTGGTACCTGCGGCAACCACTCCTGGAAGTGCTGCTGCCATTCCGGCACCGGCGATGATAACACGGATTCCCCTGCCTTTTGCTTCGCGGGCAAAGGTTTCCACCTCCACCGGAGTGCGGTGGGCGCTGAGTGCGTTCATCTCGAAGGGGATTTCCATCTCGTCCAAAAATTTTGCAGCTTTCTCCATAACAGGAAGGTCGCTGGTGCTACCCATAATGATGCTTACAACAGGATTCATATCTATAATTGTTTTTTGTTACTTCTTAATGTCTTTAATATGTATTTTTATCGTTTTATATTTCAATGCTCAAGCCAGGACAATTCCCAGATAGCCGAAGATGATTCCGACTATTGTGCCGGTCCAAACCTGCAACAAGGAATGCTGGCGCAGAATCATACGGCTGGTCATAACCATTCCGTCCAGTATAAAGGCACCGCATAGCCACCAGACCGGATTGAAAGAAAAAATGCCGGAATAGGCAGCCAGCGCCCCAATGATTCCCCCTGCACCGGCAGCGTGCATGCTCACTTTCCATCTCAGGTTCAGCAGCAGGCACACGCCCTGTATGAACAAAGCTCCCAGCACAATTCCGCACATAAAGCGGGGAAGATGCATCGCATGCATAATCTTTAGATAGGTGGCATAACATGAAAGGCTGATAACATAAGGCCAGAACCGGGTTTTTCTGTGCCTGAGCTGATAGGCAGTCAAACCGGAGAAGCGTTTGTAGAGATATATGCCCAGAACCGGAAGTCCGATTGTGAAAATATATGTGGAACATAGAACCCACAATTTATACTGCCACGGAAAAATCTGCATATAGGTAACCGTGAACAGGATGACAAACCCCACCAGTGAATAGTACATGGGTCTGGACAGGGCCGATAGCAAGCGGGCTACAACAATCACAGCCTTCATGTCAGCTCCTTTCTTAAACGGGCTACGGGGTATCCCAATTGTTCCCGGTACTTTGCCACCGTCCGACGGGCAATTCCGTATCCTTTTTCCTGCATCATTGCCGTTAGCCGGTCATCCGTGTAGGGCGCCTTTGCGTCTTCGGCTTCCAGAATCTCCTTTAGCGCCGCCTTTACCTTACGCACTGAAACCTCGTCACCGTCACGGCTTGCGCTGCTGCTGAAAAACCATCGCATGGGCACGGTGCCGTAAACTGTCTGTACATATTTGTTGTTGCACACACGACTGACGGTGCTGATGTCTATTCCGCTAAGCTCGGCAACGTCCTCAAGCTTCATTGGTATCAGTGTAGATTCATCGCCTTCCAGGAAATAATCGTGCTGGAGCTTGATTATGGCCTGCATGGTGCGTACCATACTGTTGCGCCGCTGTTGTATGGCATTGATGAACATTTGTCCGCGGTAGACGTAATTGCGCGTAAACTGCAGATCTTCTTGGGCGGTACGGCTGAGTTCGGTTCCCATAGCTTCGTATGTTTTCACCTTTTCCAACGCTTCAGCGCTCACTACCAGGTTGGGTATGTCGCCTTCATTGATTGTCATTGTGATATTGCCTTCCGTATCCGTATCTACGATGAAGTCCGGCGTGATGTGTTGTTCTCCTCGGGCAACGCTTTCGCCCAGTGCTGTGCCGGGGCGCGGGTTCAGACGCAACAAATCGCGTTGTACCATACTTAGGTGTACATCACTAAGATGCATGCGTTGCTGTATGCGGTCCCACCGGTTCTTGATAAAGTCGTCATAATATTGCCCAATGATTTTACCCATGATTTCACGGTTGGGCGTATTTCTTTTTCGGGCTATTTGTATGAGCAGGCATTCCTGGATGGAGCGTGCGCCGATACCTGGTGGGTCAAACTGCCAGATAATCCGCAAAAGCGATTCCAGTTCCTCTTCGGTAGTGGCAATGTCCTGATATATTTCCAGCTCGTCCACAATCTGGAACAGGGGCTTTGTGAGCAGACCGCTGTTTTCAAGCGAGCCTATGAGATAATCCATTATCGGGCGCTGTCTTTCGTTCAGGTCGTATTCCCCTGCCTGTTCCTTCAGCTTGTCACAGAATGTCATACTCTCGCTCCATTCTATGTTTTCGGGTCTGTTGCGCCCCTCTGTAGCACGTAGCAGATAGTCTGGGATGTCATCTTCCGTACTGTAGTCATCCTCGTGCTTGTAGTCATTGCCTCCCTCTCCGGCAGAACCGGACGCTTCTTCATAAGCCAGGTCATCATCCGCATTAAAGTCTCTTTCAGCCCTCTCCAGCCAGGGATTCTCCTGGCATTCGTTCTCTACACGCTGGCGCAGAGCCTCAACCGACATCTCCGTGAGACGTACCGTCAACACCTGTTGGGCAGACAATGATTGTCCCTGCTCCAACTTCTGTTGCTGATTTTCTGTTTGGATGTTATTCTGGCTCATATTTCAGGGCAAAGTTACGATATTTCCTTGAAGTATCCTATATGTGCGGCAAAGTTTTAACCATAATTTATTGCGTGCCAAAGATAAAATAATTACCTTTGCTTGCAGAATAACCTTTTTTAATATCGGAAATATGAATTTTAAATCTCTTTTTACAATTTTCTGTAGTACCCTTTTGACTGTCTCTGCAAGTGCCCAGTTGCATTTCCCGCCAGCTTTCGGAAACGACACGCTTAATATCAGACAGGACAAGATTACCAGGGCATACATCACTCCCCGCCGAATAGTATGGACCAGCGGAGACCAGGCCGTAAAGAATCCGGACCTTCTGCTGAAACCCAATACTGGACAGACCGACATCTTCGGTTCCGGAATGTGTGTGCTGGACAGCCGCGACGGCAAAAAAGCCTCTATAATTCTTGACTTTGGCCGTGAACTTCACGGCGGACTTAGTCTGCTCTTCAGCAGCGTGTCGCCGGCCAAGACACCCGTCGTGCGCCTGCGTTTCGGAGAATCCGTTAGCGAAACGTGCAGCGAGCTGAACTCCAAGTCATTGGTAGAGACCGGAAGCAACGAAACCATGGATCTTAAGAACAACACTGCCACCAACGACCATGCCGTGCGAGACATGGAACTTACCGTTCCTTATTATGGCGGCATTGAGATTGGTAATTCCGGTTTCCGTTTTGTGCGTATAGACTTGCTCACCCCGGATATGACCATCAATTTCAAGGAGGTGACCGCCATTATGCGCTACCGTAATATCCCCTATCTGGGTTCGTTTAAGTGTGACAACGAGCGTCTGAACACCATCTGGACCACCGGAGCGTATACCGTCCATCTTAACATGCAGGACTATGTCTGGGACGGCATCAAGCGCGACCGCCTCATCTGGTTGGGCGACCTTCATCCCGAAACCAGCACAATAGCGCACGTTTTCGGCGGTGATGAGAGCGTTTACTCCACACTGGACCTGGCCTGCAAACAATACCCCCTTCCCAATAACTGGTTCAACGGAATGAGCGCCTACAGTATGTGGTATCTCATTATTCACTACGACTGGTACATGCACAACGGCAACCTGCCCTTCCTGCAGAAACACGCCGATTACATCAAGGGGCTTATTAGCCAGATTGACGAGCGCGTAAACGAGGACGGAACAGAAAAGCTGGGGGGCGGCAAGTTCCTGGACTGGCCGTCTAGCCCCAATACAAAGGGTGTAGAGGCCGGCTACCGTGCCTTGCTGGTATGGGCCATGAAGGATGCCGCCAAGCTGTGTCGTATCCTTAAGGACGAGGCCTATGCCAAGAAGTGCGAGGACATAATCAGTCGTCTGAACAAGAAGATAATGCCCCATAACGATTTGAAACAAGCCTCTGCGCTGATGGCCATTGCCGGTATCATGGACGTGCAGGAGGCCTGTAAGGAGAACCTGCTTGTCGGAGGCCCCAAGGGATTCTCCACCTTCTACGGATACTATATGCTGCAGGCGCTTGCCCAGGGCGGCTATTACACCGAGGCCATGGACATCATCAGCCAGTATTGGGGTGGCATGATTGACCTCGGAGCCACTACGTTCTGGGAAGACTTCAACCTGGAATGGACCGAGAATGCCGGCCGTATAGACGAGTTTGTCCCCGAGGGCAAGAAGGACATACACGGCGACTTTGGCGCATACTGCTATCCCGGTTTCCGCCACAGCTTCTGCCACGGATGGGCATCCGGCCCTACAGCCTGGCTCAGCCAGCACGTACTGGGTGTCAATGTATTGGAACCCGGATGCAAGAAGATTCGTATAGAACCCCATCTTGGCAAACTTAACTGGGCAGAAGGAACATTCCCCACACCCCAAGGCGTACTGAAAATCCGTCATGAGAAACAGCCCGACGGCACCGTGAAGACCACCTGCAAGGCGCCAAAGGGAGTGAAGATTGTCAAATAACCCAAGCCGCCTAACAACATGAAACGCAGGAACTTTCTCCGCGCCACCGCCCTGGCTGCCGGTGCGCTGAGTGCCGCACAACTGGAAGCGGCAAACGACATCGCCAAACAGTGGAATTCCAAAAAGAAGTCCGGATTCACGCTGTGGCAGATACCCTCCCACCGCAACACCATTGGCAACAGCTATGTCATGCGCACCAGCAAGGGAAAGGTCATTGTCATGGACGGCGGCTTCCCCCAAGAAGAGCTGACCCTTCGTGGCTTTATCGGAGCTTTGGGAAACCAAGTGGACGCATGGTTCATTTCACATCCCCACGATGACCACTTCGGCGCACTCATAGAAATCCTCAAGAACCCGCAGCACATGCGCATCAAGTCCATCATCCACAGCCGGTTGCCGGAAGCCGTACTGAAGGCCGAACCGCAAAGCGAAAAGTTGGCGCGCGAGTTCTACACGCTCCTGCAAAATCTGAAGGACACCCAAGTCTTTGACCTTCAACAGCCAGGCGATGTCTTCCGCTATGACGACATGCAGGTAAAGGTGCTTGGCGTGGCAAACGACTTCACCGGCAATCCCTATAACAACTCCAGTATGATTTACCGTGTGTGGGACCGCCGCAAGAGCATCCTCTTCCTGGGCGATGCCGGTGTGGAGTGCGGACAAAAAGCGCTGGACGGCCCGTTCCGCAGCGAACTGGACTGCGAATACATACAGATGGCCCACCACGGCCAGAACGGATGCGACGAGAACTTCTACAAAACCGTAAAGTTCCGCGCCTGTCTGTGGCCCACGCCCACTTGGGTCTGGGACAATGACCAGGGCAAAGGTTTCAACACCGGTATCCTGAAGACAGTGGAAGTGCGCGGATGGATGGACAAGCTTGGCATAAAGGAACACCATACCACCTGCCTTGAAGGTCTGTGGCAGCTTGACTGACGATTGGGGGTGTCGTATATAAGACATCAAATTCACAGAAGCTGACTGAATTATATCGTTGAGTTTTTTGAACATAAGTGTTGAATGGGCTGCTCCAAAATGATAGAAGAAATAACAAGTACCTCCAAAAGTCATGCTGAAACAAGTTCAGCATGACCATCTACTTTGGACTCCCGTCTTTTGTTATATAGAAGAAACAACGAAATAACGGCTTCCAACATAAAAAACTTTTTTTTAGAAATTTAAACAGCTTCTCAGTATTATGAAGAAAAACAAGTTTGTCCTGCTTGCGCTTGCGGCAGCGTTGGCTATCATGCCCTTACAGGCAAAGAAAAATAAAGTGACCCCGGAGCAGAAGGGGCTTCCCGCCATTACTCTTTCCACCGCCAAGGCTCACGTTGAATTCCTGGCCTCTGATGCGCTCAAGGGACGCGAGTCGGGCACCGAGCACGGTCGCATTGCCGGCGAATACCTCATTGCCGTTCTCAGACAGATGGGCGCAACCCCACTCTTTGGCGACAGCTTTGCGCAACCCTTCGACGCCTACTCTTACGAGCGCCGCAATGCCGGCTTTACCGTCAACCCGGAATCGGTGGAAAAAATCAAGAAAGTCCCCCACCGCAAAGCGCCCATGCGCAACATCCTGGCCAAGATAGAGGGCCGGAATCCCCAGGAGATAGTCATTGTGGGCGCACATTACGACCATTTGGGCTTCGATCCCATGCTTGTGGGCGACAAGATTTTCAACGGAGCGGATGACAACGCTTCCGGTGTACAGGCCGTGCTGCAGATTCTGGCCGCCTTCCAGGCCACAGGCCAGCAGCCCGAAAGGACCGTAATCTTTGCCCTTTGGGACGGTGAGGAGCGCGGATTGCTCGGCTCCACCTATTTTGTCAACAATTTTGCCCAGATGAAAAAGGTGAAGGGCTACATGAACTTTGATATGATTGGGCGCGACTGCGTAGAAGGCCGCCCCAACCATTTCACCCTCATGCACGCCCCCAAGGACTCCGTTTTTACCGCTTGGCTCAAGAGCGACATTGCGCAGCATTCGCTTGCGCTGGATCCTCAGTTCAAGACCGGAGAGGACTTCAACAACGGCAGCGACCAGGTTCCCTTCTTCAAGGCCGGAATCCCCTTTGTGTGGTATCAGACAGGCGGACACCCCGACTTCCACATGCCCACCGACGAACCCAGCCGCATCAACTGGAATAAGATGGTGGAAATCACAAAAGCCTCGTTCCTCTGTCTCTGGAAGATGGCTAATGCTCCTTGGTAAAAGCAATCAAAAATACGAACGCAAAAATGCAAAAACGCAAAGAATGGTTACAATGTGCTGATATATAGCATTTTGTAACCATTTTCGTTTTTGCAATCCTTTGCAAATCCTTTGCAAAAGAGGTGGGGAAAGGGCGATTTTGGCTCATTTTGACCATCCATTCTGACAGCAAAATATCGTAAGATTCATTCCTGTATCACTCGAAGCTACACATAATGTCATCCTGAATTTAGTTCAGGATCTCACCGAGAACTGGATTAGTAATGGCTCGCGGTGAGATGCTGAAACAAGTTCAGCATGACTTTAATAGTGTGAGTAAATTGAACGGTGTAAAAGAGTATGCATAAGGTTAAAAGCGTGAATAAATTGAACTTAATGAGTTCAACATAATGGTTGCGTCCAGTAAGACACAAAAAATCCGCAGCACCTCTCATGATGGGAATGCTGCGGATATATGCTTTACGGACTGCCTTTTACGCTAAATCTTTATCTTCACGCTCTTGTTGCCCAATTTGACGATGGCAACAGTACCGCTCTGCAAACCGGTATTGATGGTTGTGCTGCCCTCTGTGGCTGTTGCTCTGGTTACTTCAGTGCCGTTAAGGGTATAAACCACAATCTCGCACCCCTTTGCCACCCCATTGATGGTCAGATTGCCACCATTTGCCTGAATAAGCACGGGAGCGGCCTCTACACTGATTACACCAGATTCCTCGCCAACCTTGCCATTCTCCACCCAGACAAGCGCAACGTTCACGGTGTCTGAATTCTCATAATTTGCCTTCATGGCATAGACCTCTATGTTGTAGGTGGCATTGAATTCAATCCAGGGTTCGTAGTATTTTTTTGCATCCTCAGCCACTACGTTGGTGATAAACTCGGCACCTTCCGTACCACATTTAATCTCCAAGTTACCATCTTCATAAACCAATACTGGCGCAGCACATTTCTTCACTTCGGGATCTTCAGGCTCGGGTTCTTCACCAGAAAGCGTAACAATCTTTCCGAAGCCGCTCCAGGGTTCAGTTGCTTTATAACTATCCCACAAAGCATCAAGTACATGAAGGGTGGCATATCCTGTGTATGAGCCATCAAATGTGTTACTAGATGTAGTCGGCACTTCCTCTGCATGGCAATAGACATCAAGAAGTTCGGGGCAATCGGAAAAGGCTTTTCCATATATATACCTAACTCCGCTACCGATAGTCACGGAAGTCAAACCAGAGCAAGCAGAAAAAGCATTACCACCAATGCTTGTCACGCTATTGGGAAGAGAAACCGACGTCAATCCGTTGCAACCTTGGAAAGCAGACACTCCTATGCTCGTCACACCATTGCCAATAATCACGGAGCTCAAACCAGAGCAACCAGAAAAAGCATTACCACCAATGCTCGTCACACTATTGCCGATGGTCACAGACTTCAAACCAAAGCAATCAGAAAAAGCATAACCACCAATGCTCGTCACGCTATTGCCGATGGTCACAGACTTCAAACCAGAGCAATCAGAGAAAGCATTATCTCCAATACTCGCCACACTATTGCCGATGGTCACAGAGGTCAAATCAGAGCAATATTCGAAAGCATACTTCCTAATACTCGTTACATTATTGGGGATTACCAAATCCTTTACCTCTTCTCCATTCAAATATAAATGATGCGCATAATATAAAGGATTGGCAATATCGTTCTTAAAATCAATATTACACCACGCCGCAATGTCTGAAATATGAACCGAGGTCAAACCAGAGCAATATTCGTATTTACAACCAGTTATTACTCAATATTTTGCGAGTAATAAGTCAGAAATATGGTCATAACCTTTAAGGGTGCATTCTAAAAGGTGAAGATTTAACATTTTTATTGTTTCTTAACGCTCAAAGCGTATCAATAAAGGGTATTTCTTCTCTTTTCAGTGCTATTTGCAGTTTGATGTTTCCATCATTCCACGTTTTCTACACAAAGGTACGACAATTTCCAAGAACGGCAAAAGCACACTCTTACCAATCTATTATTTTGGAGGGAGTGAAATCTGCCGTTTGCCAAATTTATCTCTGTCGAAAATAATAAGCCTCTCAAACAAATAGAACAGTGTAAATGGTAGGTCATCAAGTAAAAGACCTGTTAATTATGCTGTTCTTTGTTTCTACTATTTCGTCAGTCGTTTATCTCCGTTGCCGGATGCAGATTCAAGCCAAGCCGATGAATAGGAAAAGGTTTTGGAGCTGTTTACTCTCCAACGGAGGAAGAAACTGCTC
>JAGBGU010000067.1 GCA_017935785.1 Bacteroidaceae bacterium | reverse complement strand
GCGAAACACGTATGTTTCAGTTTTTGGGAGCGGTCTGAAAATTTGAATCACACATGTTTCACGCTTGCGTAGCTGTTTTTAGAGCGGAACCCGGCCGCATCAGTCAATGTCTTTTCAATGGTGGTGTGTTCCAATCTGTCCAATCTGTCCTGTTAGTGGACGGAGGCGGGTGCGGAATTACATATTTATCTTTGCTGCCAAAACAAGGTTTTCTGGATTATTTCTCCTATCTTTGTGACGTCAGCGACTATTTCGTCCGAAGTTCCGAGACAATATGAATCTAAAAAAATATAAACTATGGGCTACTACATTATGGTTATAGACAGCAAACTCCGCTTCAAGAATTGCCGGGAGTTTATGAATTGGTATGAAACCGCAATGAAATATGAGGATGACATAGACTATGACGACTATCGCCATGCCACGGACAACATACAGCAGTGGTTTATGGAGATGAAAGAAATAGCCCGGCCAATGAACGGAGAGTTCGCACCGCCCGAAGAAGAATGCGACTGCGGAGAGTTCAAAGAGGTGGACTACAGTATAGGAAAAGACTTCATATACGCAGATATAGCCTATTCGGATGCCGAGGCACTTGCCCCGCTGGCTTTTGATATGGCAACGAAGTACGGACTCACGTTTTTTGATGTCAGCGGCACCAGTCAGGTGTTTTTCACCGACGGACGAATTTTACATATAACCGAGGAGGCATGCGCCAAAGAAGCTTATGAAGAAGAGGCCACGGCAGAATACAAGAGAAGATGTAAAAAACTATACATGACAGTGGGCGGTCTTCTCATTATCCTATTGGCTCTTGTATTAGTAAAGGACACAGCCTTTGTGCAAAACTGGGATCAAGCGATTCTCATCACCTACTACCTGACATTCTTAGTCGTCCTCATGTGTATGTTGGCATGGGTGGAACGAGCAAAGAAGAAGGTATTGAAACTTCGGGCTTCTCTGGAAGTATCACAAACTGAACCCAGACTGACAATCGCATATTCCGTGACCAACACCCCGCTGGATAACCTGGCATGGAATTTCCGCGAAGGCGAGTTTGACAATCAAGAAGATTTCTTCAATGCTGTGGTCAAGTACAACGAAGAAGTTCAAAACATTGACGGAGAAAGCGTGAAGGAAATACTGGAAAGTAAAATAGAACCTACAGGAAGCGAAGCCACATTCGTCCTTTTCGATGAAGATTCGGAAGAAGCGGAGAGACAAGAGATTCGCGAAGTCCGCCTGGCAAGCGATGACGGCATTTCATTCAGCGTAGGGGAAGTCCTGTTCAAACTGAACCGCACGCTCTACCCCATGCTTGCAGACTCGGATGCCATATTCTTTGAAGGGTTCAGTATCATTACAGATGAAGGCAGCATTCATTGCCGCCTTCATCTGGGAAGTTAAATTCGGTAATCTCTGTTTTTGACTTTTACCACACAAATTCGACCCTGACACCATCGGGGTCGTTTTCGTATTTGAGCAGATAGGTCTGGCTGTGGGCATCCCAGGCCGTGGTGTCCATCACTTCCCGGCCATTAACCTTTACGCTGACAGGCTGTGACGGCAGCCATACGCGGGACACGGCTGTGGTGCGTTCGGGACCCTTGGCGGTGTAGGCGTAGCTGTGACGGGTCGCAGCCTCATCGCTCTCCCGGCTTCCTGATGCCAGCACCTGGGGCCTGTTCTTCCTTACCTGGTCCATATCGATGAAGTAGCCCTGCTCGCCGGGGCGGATTTCCCGGGTGCGGCAGACAGGCAGTTCGGGGTGGAACAGGTCTATGAAGGTGCCTTCCAAGCGGAAAGGCTCGTCGCTTACGCCCTCGTCAAGCACCGCCACCAGCCGGAACATTCCCCTTTGCAGGCTAAGATAGTTCTTTAGCTGCAGACTTTCGCCCCTTCCGGCCTGGCCATAAAGGTTTTCCACCACACTGACCAGTTCCTTGTCTCCGCCCTTGTCCATTACAAATTCCTTGGGGTCCTGACGGATAATCTGCACGGTACCCTTACCGTAGCGGTAGCTTCCCGCCTTTGCCTGCTGAGGTATCTGCATCAGAGAGAATAGGTGGTCGGCAGGTGCGGCATAGCGGTTGCCGTTCTGGTTCCACCATTCCATTACGTTCTGGAAGGGGTCGGTGTCTCTGCTGCAGTACACCAGCGTGCCGCCTTTTCTGACCCATGCGGCCAGATGTTCATGGGCTTCGGGGCTCATGGGTTTCATGCTGGAATAAGACATGAGCAGTACCTTGGTGTCATCCAACGCGCCATGTGCCAGATTTTCCAGATGGGCGGTGCGGACGGGAATCCCCCGCTTAAGGAAGGGAAGCGCCAGCCCGTAGAAGTTGGACAGCTGGGGATCCTTGTATCCGGCGTGCGAAGGATACTGCTGGAACATGAGCGAATTGGCCATCATCACCGTGATGCCCTCTGTGCCGCTCACCTTATTGTCGGACAGGGGCATTTTGTTGAGCGAGTTGATCATCACCTGCATCTGGGTAGAGAACGAGCGGGGGATGTACGACTTCTCCTCGCTTCCGGCATGGATGCGGTACATGCCGTCATAGACACGCTCGGGCCAGGGCATCACCTCGTAGTTGGCAATGTTGGGATACATCAGCTGTGCGGCAAAGGTGGCCTGATAGTTGCGTTTGAAGTCGTCCCAGTCGCGCGGCTGGTCCTCGATGGGATCTGTCAGGAAGAACATCTTGCGGCCCGTGGGCGCGGTCATGGACTCCATGGAGCCGTACTCGAGCCACGCCGTTTCAAAGACGCGTTCCCTCAGACGGCCATTGTAATAGTTGTTGGTACGCGACGTACCGGTCCACACCTGGGCAATGTAGCCGTCCACGCAGTCGAGCGACGCCAGGCTGGCTTCGGGCGAGACAATGGCCCACTGGGAGTAGTTGATGAGCGAGTGGGTGGGCACGTAGCACTTGATGTCCCTGCCCAGCGACTTGCCGTAGGCCTTGGCATAGGTGAAGACCTCTTTCAGCGCATTGTAATAGAGATGGTACTTGAGTTTGTGGGAGAGCCAGGTATTCTCCGGCGACTCGTGCTGGGGCCGCCAGGCGAACCCGTAGAACTTTTCCCACTCTTTGCGGAAGGCCTGGCTGTAACCGGCACGCATCCAGAATTCGGGCTCCTCCATAAAGATGGCGTCTATGCCGGCATCAATGACGCGGCGCACATGGCATTCCTTGATGTACTTCAGATAGTTTTCCGAGGGAACGATGTAGGGCACCAGACGGCCGTGCCAGATGGTGTCGCCGTTTTGCTGCACCTGGCCTTCGTCAAAATGGGCGCGTCCGTCCCAGGCTCCGGTGAAGTAGTCCTGATATTCGCCCCATGCAATGCCCGTCATGAAATGGGTGATGTATCCGCGTTCCTTCCACGAACGGATTCTGTCCTCGACGGAGTGTCCGGAAGGGTCGGACGGATTTCCGCCCACGCCATATACCATTACCGCATCCGCGCGGTTGTCAATGGACGGGCGCCATGCGCTGCCGGTCTGGAAGGTGGTCTTTACGCCGTCATCGGCAAGTTGGGCCTTTGAGGCGCAGCCGGCCAGACAAAGGACAGATGCCGCTATAATATGGTGTGTTCTCATTTTTTATGAATTATTCTGGAAAATCTACTATGTATGTACGGTTATCACGATAGGTGTTGTATGTGCTTCGCTCCACATCATTTACCACAAAGCCGAAGCCCCTGTTGGGAGGGGAGGAAAGGGAATTGTTGCAGATGTGGTGCAAGCGGACTCCGGGTTGCAAGGGGACCTCCACCGAGCTGTGGATGCGGATCTGCTGATGCAGCACATCATAGATGCCAAAAGCGGTGGCATAATGCTGTTTCACGCCCGGCGCCACCTTGTAGGCGGCATATCCGTCCTTTGTCCCGTTCTCGCTCTTGTAGGCAGCCTGGTCCGGAGCGTCGTAGGGCGATTCGCACTGGAAGAAATAGGTGCTGCCGTGCTCGCCGTTCCAGAGGGTCTGGTAAGACTGGAAGTGTTCATTGAAAAGGGCATACATGGTTACATGGTCGCCGTTGACCACCAGTCCGTGGGGCGCAGTGTTGACACGCCATCCCACGCTGCCGCGCACGCCGTGGTCGGCACGCCATATCCAGAAGTGGTCTCCGATTACATCATGGCTGTTGATGACAACAGAGGCCTCAACATGCACCTTACCCGGGCGGAAGCCGCCAATGCGGAAAAAGAGGTCGCTAAGGACAACGGGATTGTGCGAATGGCGACGGGCAGACTTCTCCTCTCCCACAATAAGGAGCGACTGTGAAGTCTGGTGAGCGTCGAACATGAGCGATGCCACACTCACTCCGTCCACATCGCCCACAATGACGGCTGCCTGGCTGTTCTCTTCCCAAGGAATCAGAGTGGCATAGCCCAGTCCGAGCAGAATGGTGCCAGGACGGTCCACCCTAAGCGGTTCGGCAAGGCGGTACATGCCCGGTGTGAAAAGCAGATGTTTGCCCTTACGGAGCGCCTCGTTAAGCTGTTTGGCGGTATGTGTAGGTCTGGCAATGAAAAAGGAGGTCATTACATCCAAGCTTTCACCTTCGCCAATGTGACCGCGCGTATAGGACAGACCGTGACTTTCGCGGCGCAGGGCTGGGCGGAACACTTTGTAATTGCCCTCCCCGTCCACATAGAGGAAAGGTTTTTCGCGCACGACAGGCGTTGTGGGAATGAAGGTTACATTTCCGCCCTGTGCCCAGTTGTCGCGATAGGTGCTTTTGTCCACAGACTGTCCCAGCTCCACGCCTTGGAAGCAGTAGTTGTACTTTATCTCGCGAAATTCGCCCCTGCCCTGTTGCAGCACCGAGTTGCGGTAATACCACTGCTGCTGGTGGTCGCTTCCGGCAGGAGCCTGGAAGTCGCAGTCGGCGGCATAGCCTCCGCTAACCCATCCGTTTCCCCACTGGTTGCGCATAGTGCGGGCAGAATGGATGCGGCGCAGCGGCGCAGCCTGCGAAACGGCCCAGCGGAAACATTCTTCCTCGGCATAAGACTGCGGACCTGTTACAGAAAAATTCTCGGCCGAACGCCAGAAGGTACAGGTTCCGTTATTGCCGGGCAGCGGAGCGGGAGTGTGTACGTTGTGCAACTGTACGGCATAGGGCGTTTCCCCCAATCCGGCAATGTGCATATAGTAGGGCACGTTAAGGTCGCCGGCCTGACGGTAGTCCCCTGGTTTGAACAGGACAGCATAGCGGTGGCGGCTGAACTGGTCGCGGAACATCCTGTCATGGATGGCGTTTATCTCTCTGCCCACCTGCTCCATGTTATCCGAAGGGGAATATACGTAAACATTCCCGCCCCATATTTCTTCCTGCATGGAAACGGACAGGAGTTCATTCCCGCTGGCGTCCTTTACCTTATAATAATAGTTGAAGGGAGAGCCCTTGAGTTTCTTATCGGTAAACGTCTTCCCCTTAAAAGTCCCAATCGGCTGGAAGGCAGCTGTACGGCCCTCGGCCCGGTATAGGTTCAGTACAGAGGTCCGGGCGTCAGCATACAGGCTGTCCGGAAGCGTAATGCGTATTCCCCTCTTGTGGGTTTGGATAGTCTGTGCCTGGACGGATAGTAACGCTGACAATAAGAGACAAAATGCAATCTGCTTTTTCATGGCGCAATTCCTTTATTTTTCATTTAAATCGAACTTACAGAAATAAATACCCCAACGGGGATTTACAATACAAATTTAAGGGATTTTTTCCAAAAAAAGAGAATTTTACTGAAAAAAGCGTGCGGCAGAGGCTGCCGCGGACTTTCTGTGGCGAAAAAATGCCCGGCAGAGGCTGCCGCGGGCTTTTTGGGGCAAAAAATGGCTCGGCAGAGGCTGCCGCGGACTTCCTGTGGCCAAAAAACGCGCGGCAGAGGCCGCCGAGGGCTTTTTTGAGGCAAAAAAACGGCGCGGCAGAGGCTGCCGAGCATTTCCTGTGGCGAAAAAGTGTGCGGCAGAGGCTGCCGAGGGCTTTTTGGGGCAAAAAAATGGCTCGGCAGACCCTGCCGCGGACTTCCTGTGGCAAAAAACGCGCGGCAGAGGCTGCCGAGGGCTTTTTGGGGGCAAAAAAATGGCGCGGCAGAGGCTGCCGCGGATTTCCTGTGGTGAAAAAGTGTGCGGCAGAGGCTGCCGAGGCAAAAAAAACAGAGTCCAAAGCCTTTTCGGGGCAATGGACTCATTTATCTGTTTTAGGGAACTATTTCTTAGTTGTTCTCCGGACGAAGCTGACGTACAGTCTCGGCGGTGCGCCACATTTCGCTCTCGCGCAGAGCGGCGAGTTCCTTCTCCAGACCCACACGGTAGTCGGGCTTAGAGTTAGCATCGATAGAGATTTGTGCCTCGTTACCACACTTCACGCTGGCATAGAGCTTCTCCACAACAGGCTTGCAGGCATCGTGGAAGGGGCCCATCCAGTCGAGGGCGCCGCGCTGTGCGGTGGTAGAGCAGTTGGCATACATCCAGTCCATACCCTTCTGTGCGAACAGGGGCATCAGTGACTGGGTAAGTTCCTCAACGGTCTCGTTGAAAGCCTCAGAGGGAGTGTGTCCGTTCTCGCGGAGCACCTCGTACTGAGCCAGCAGCAAGCCCTGGATTGCACCCATCAGCGAACCGCGCTCGCCGGTGAGGTCAGAAGTGGCCTCGCGCTGGAAAGTAGTCTCGAACAGATAGCCGGAACCGATACCGATACCCAGAGCCAGAGTGCGCTCCAGCGCACGGCCTGTAGCATCCTGGTAAACGGCATAAGAGCTGTTCAGGCCACGGCCTTCGAGGAACATGGTGCGCAGAGAGGTACCGCTTCCCTTGGGAGCCACCATGATAACGTCGATGTCTTCCTGGGGCACACAACCGGTACGGTCGTTCCAGGTGATGGCAAAGCCGTGAGAGAAATACAGCGCCTTGCCGGGAGTGAGATACTGCTTCAGTGTGGGCCATACGCTCATTACGGCAGCGTCGCTCAGCAGACACATCACAATGCTACCCTTCTCGGCGGCCTCCTCAATTGAGAAGAGGGTTTCGCCGGGAACCCAACCGTCGCTCACAGCCTTCTCGTAAGTCTTGCCCTGGCGCTGGCCCACAATTACGTTGAAACCGTTGTCACGCAGGTTACATGCCTGGCCGGGACCCTGAACACCATATCCGATCACGGCTATGGTCTCGTCCTTCAGAATCTCGCGCGCCTTCTCCAGGGGGAACTCTTCACGGGTCATCACTTCTTCGATGACTCCTCCAAAATTCATTTTTGCCATTTTCTTTTCTTTTT
The DNA here is from genome assembly GCA_017935785.1 of Bacteroidaceae bacterium. Taxonomy (GTDB): domain Bacteria; phylum Bacteroidota; class Bacteroidia; order Bacteroidales; family Bacteroidaceae; genus Physcousia. Next base: position 8,154 of record JAGBGU010000067.1, on the reverse strand, counting down.
TATTATTATAATGTTATTGTTTGTTCGTTTTTTGCAAATTGGTGCAAAGTTACAAATTATTATCAAAATACGTACTATTTGAAACAAATTTTTGCCTGACAGACCGTTTCGCTTTCATTTTTTCGCACTTCCACGTCAAATTCGTTCTCATCGACAGGCTGCAGATAGAAATTCAGACGGTCGCCCATATAGGCTTCGGTCTTGTAGGCAATTTCAAACCGGCGAATGCCCTGTCCGGTAAATTTTTCACGGGGAAAAAGGTCCAGGATATGCTCAATGTACTTGATGCTGTTCACATGGCCGTTGATGTCAATGTCGCTGTAATAGGTCTCAATGGTGCGGACCAGTTCGGCATTGCGGAAGCGGAAACGGCCGTGGCCCTCTATGGGACAGACGTTTTCCTCAGGGCTTACCACGTAACGCACTATGTCGCCGTCGTACAGGCTGAGCAGGTCGCAGGGCTTGCGCGTATTCACGTCTATCATGGCCCAGATACTGCGCGCATAGCCGTAAGGCGTGCCGTCGGGGCGCAGAATGGCAAAGTTACGGTTGGTGAACAGCTTGATGACGCTCTCCACCCAGGTACGCACTTCAGCGTGTTCATATTGGCGGGGCATCTCCTCCATTTCAATACTCAGCCGGCTCAGCACCCAGGTATGCTGGCTCTCGTTGAGCGCGCCGATACCCCAGCCGCGACGCTGGGAATGGTTTCCGGCAGCATTGAGCAGATGGTTTCCCAGGATGCCCATGAAAATGCGTCCGGACATATCTACGTGGAAGGGTTCCACATAAAAGGGATAGCTGTCTATTTTTTCCATCTTTTCCATGTATCGTTTCTCTGTTTCTATCTTTGCGCCTCGCGCTCTTCCAGATACTTGTCCAGCTGCTCTATACAGCTCTTGGTAACGGCAATGCGGCCGCTGCGCACAAACTGAAGCACAACTCCCAGTTCGTCCAGACGGTGGAAAAGGCTGAGGATGTCCGAGGTGACACCCTTCTTCTCAATAATGCTGTAGGTGGGGTTCACCTCCACGATACGCGCACCGTGAATGCGGACAATGCGGCCCACATCCTTGTTGTTGAGCATCATATTGGTGCTTACCTTCAGCAGACAGGCTTCAAGGATGAATATCTCGTTGTCCGTAAAATAGTTTGCCTGCAACACGTCGATTTTCTTCTCAATCTGCTTGGTCAGCATTATGGCCATTTCTTCGTTGCAAAAGCAGGTGATGGTATATTTGTGTACGCCCGGAGTGCTGCTGGCGCATACGTTCAGACTTTCTATGTTCACCTGTCTGCGAGTGAAAACCGCCGTTATCTGATTCAGGATTCCGGCAAAGTTTTCGCTGTAGATAATCATGGTGTACATGTTCTTGCCTTCAGGGCAGTCCAGGCTTCCGCAGTTGCCACAGAGATTGCAGTCGCCGCACTCTCCGCCGGCATTCTTGGTATATTTCGTTTCCATGCTCTGTTTCTCTTATTCTTTACTTTACTTCCAACAACATCTCATCTATATTAGAACCTGGCGGTATCATGGGCAGAACGTCATCCTCTTCCTTCACTGCACACTGCAGAAGATAGGGGCCGGGCGTGGAAAGCATTTCCCCGATGGCCTCTTCAAGGTCGGCACGCTCCACCACAGTTCTGCACGGAATTCCGTAGCCCTTGGCAATCAGCTCGAAATCGGGGTTTGCCAGGGGGGTGAAGGAATAGCGCTTGTTGAAGAACATGTATTGCCACTGGCGCACGTTGCCCAGGAAGTTGTTGTTCATGAGGATTATTTTAACGGGAGCCTGCTGCTCCATAATGGTTCCCAGCTCCTGCATGGTCATCTGGAGGCCTCCGTCACCGCAGAACATACAAACGGTACGGTCTGGGGCTCCGAAAGTGGCGCCAATGGCGGCAGGCAGGCCGAATCCCATGGTTCCGCATCCGCCGCTGGTCACGATTGAACGGTTCTGCGAATATTTGAAATAGCGACAGGCAAACATCTGGTTCTGACCCACGTCTGTCACAAGGATGGCCTTGTGCTGGGTGGCCTCGCTTACCATTCTCACCACTTCGCCCATGAGCAACGGACCTTCCGTGGGATAAATGGCAGGATGGATCACCTTGTTGTCTTCCTTCTCTGCATAGGGCTTGAATCCGTCAATCCATGCCTGATGGGTAGTCTCGTCCAGCAGTGCGGTTACGTCTGCCAGTGTCTGCTTGCAGTCGCCCACAACGGCCAGATCCACCTTGACATTCTTGTTGATTTCGCTGGGATCTATGTCGAAATGTATGATCTTGGCCTGCTTGGCATAGGTATTGAGGTTGCCCGTCACACGGTCGTCAAAACGCATACCGACGGCAATGAGCAGGTCGCACTGGTTAGTCATCTTGTTCGGGCCCAGGTTTCCGTGCATTCCCAGCATTCCCATGTTCAGGGGATGGTCTGTGGGAAGAGCGGAAAGTCCGAGCAAAGTGCATCCGGCCGGAATCTGTGCCTTTTCCAGGAAGATACGCAGTTCGTCCTGGGCATTACCCAATTCTACGCCCTGACCCACCAGTACAAACGGCTTTACGCTGTTGTTTATCAGGCGAGCCGCCTTTTCTATCACATCTCTCTGGGGGACGGGAACGGGCTTGTAACTGCGGATGAAGCTCACCTTGTTAGGCTCAAAATCTATCATTCCCGTCTGGGCATTCTTGGTAAAGTCCAGCACAACCGGGCCGGGACGGCCGCTACGGGCAATGTAGAAAGCGCGGCTCACGGCCCATGCGATATCCTCGGAGCGGCGAATCTGAAACGCCCACTTTGAGATGGGTTGTGTAACGCCTATTACGTCCACCTCCTGAAAGGCGTCTGTTCCCAGCATAGCCGCACCCACTTGGCCGCAAATGACAACCATGGGAGTGGAATCCACCATGGCGTCGGCAATGCCGGATATCGTATTCATGGCACCCGGTCCGCTGGTTACAATGGCGCAGCCCACTTGGCCGCTCACTCTGGCATAGCCCTGCGCGGCATGTACGGCACCCTGCTCGTGGCGTACCAGTATATGGTTCAATTTCTCTCGGTGGTCATATAGCGCGTCGTAGGTGGGCATAATGGCTCCGCCGGGGTATCCGAAAAGGACCTTCACCCCTTCGTGTTCCAAAGAACGCATCATGGCCTCGGCGCCCGATATTCTTTCCTTCATGTCTGTAAATATAGTTCTACTCGTTTTTTATTCAATTATCCTCACTCCGCCCTTGTCGGCCGATGTCACGCTCTGCGCATAGGCACGAAGAGCCTTGCTCACGCTACGCTGGCGTTTCAGCGGCTGCTGCGGGCGATTGGCCAGTTCCTCGTCGCTCAGGCGCACGTTTATGCTGCGGTTGGGAATGTCTATGTCTATGATGTCCCCGTCCATAACCTTTCCGATGTTACCGCCGCTTGCCGCCTCAGGGCTGATATGCCCTATGCTGAGCCCGCTGGTTCCGCCGCTGAAGCGTCCGTCGGTAATCAGTGCACATTCCTTACCCATGTGCATGCTCTTTATGTAACTGGTGGGGTAAAGCATTTCCTGCATGCCCGGCCCGCCTTTGGGGCCTTCATGCGTAATCACTACCACATCGCCCTTCTTTACCTTTCCGCCCAGAATGCCCTCACAGGCGTCTTCCTGGCTGTCGAACACAACGGCAGGCCCGCTGAATTTCCAGATACTTTCGTCCACGCCGGCAGTCTTAACCACGCAGCCGTCCTGGGCAATGTTTCCGAAGAGCACGGCCATTCCGCCGTCGCGGGTATAGGCATGCTCTATGTCGCGGATACAACCGTTCTCGCGATCGGTGTCCAGGGTTTCGTAAGTCTTGTCCTGTGCGCCCAGCTTGTTGCAGAACACACCCGCCGGAGCCGAGCTGTATATGCGGAGCGCCTCCTCGTCTGTCTGGGGCTTCAGGATAGAATACTTCTCGATGTCTTCTGCCAGCGTAGCTCCGTTCACGCGCTTTACCGATGTGTCCAGCAGGCCGCCTTTGGCCAGTTCGCCCATCAGGTTCAGCATGCCGCCGGCACGGCCGCACTCCTGCACGCTATACTTCTGGCTGTTGGGTGCCAGCTTGCACAGGAAAGGAGTCTTGCGCGAAAGCTGGTCAATGTCGGTCATCGTAAAGTCCACTTCCGCCTCCTGAGCCACGGCAAGCAAGTGCAGCACGGTATTAGTGCTGGCTCCCATGGCTATGTCCAGGGTCATCGCATTCAGGAAGGCAGCCCTTGTGGCAATGGAACGGGGCAATACGCTCTCGTCCCCCTCCTCATAGTACGCCAGGGCATTCTTCACAATCTGGCGTGCGGCATCCTTCATCAGTTCAATGCGATTGACGTGCGTGGCCAGAATGGTTCCGTTTCCGGGCAATGAAAGTCCCAGTCCTTCTGTCAGGTTGTTCATGCTGTTTGCCGTAAACATTCCGGAGCAGCATCCGCAACCGGGACAGGCACGGTTTTCTACCTCGGCCAGTTCCTCGGCGCCCACGGTGGGGTCGGCGCCCTTAATCATGGCGGCAATCAAGTCCAGGTTCTCGCCCTTGTACTTGCCGGCCTCCATGGGGCCTCCCGACACAAATACGGCGGGAATATTCAGACGCATGGCGGCCATCAGCATACCCGGGGTTATCTTGTCACAGTTTGATATGCAGATCATGGCATCTGCCTTGTGCGCGTTGCACATATACTCCACGCTGTCGGCAATAATGTCGCGGCTGGGCAGAGAGTACAGCATGCCATCGTGTCCCATGGCAATACCATCGTCTATAGCGATGGTGTTAAACTCTGCGGCATAGCATCCCATCTTTTCAATCTCGGCCTTCACTATCTGGCCTGCTTCATGAAGATGGGTGTGTCCGGGGACAAATTGGGTAAAGCTGTTCACAATGGCAATAATGGGCTTGCCGAATTGCTCACGTTTCATGCCATTGGCCACCCACAGGGCGCGGGCGCCTGCCATCCGACGTCCTTCCGTGCAGACGGCACTGCGTAGTTGGTGTTTCATAACCATGTATTCTTAAAAGTTCTTTCTTACCTTATTTTTATAATAAAGTGCAAAAGTACATCTTTCCCCTCATTTAGGCAAGTGATTTGCGGCATATTTTATATTTTGCTGACATAAGTCAAGAAAAAAACAGCTGTCTGCAGGCCAAAGTCACTGTTTATTTCCCCAGATTTCCTTGGGTTTCTGTTGGGACTTATACGGATTATTGCTATCTTTGTGCGGTATTAAGCATAAACACAACACTTCGGACATCATGAAACGATTTGCGCTTTCCCTTGCAGCCCCCCTCATCTGCCTTGTCCTGCAAGCGCAGCATCCCTGGGACACAAACTTCTTCAACCATCTTTCCGTCGGTGTAAATGCCGGCACGCCCGGCGTCGGTGCGGACGTCGCCATGCCTGTTTGCAAGTTCATCCAGGTCAGGGCTGGTTTTGTCAAGATGCCAGACTTCAACATCAATGCCTCGCTTGACGTAAGCGAGACGCAGTACTTCGACGCTTCGGGCACTCTGCAACAACTCCCTGAAGGAAAACTGAAGATTCAAGGCAAGCCGAAACTGGCCAACGGAATGATTATGCTGGACTTGCTGCCCATCAGCTCGTTCCACATTACGGTGGGAGCCTATTTCGGCGGCGGCGACATCATTGAGATGTACAACAGGGAAGACGGGGCATTGTCCATTATAAACGAGGCCAATGACCAGATTGCCCAATGGAACGCCCAGAATCCGGGAAACCCCCAAAAGCCGATCGGGCTGGAACTGGGCGACTACCTTCTCACTCCGGATGCCGACGGAAACGTCAGGGCCACCTTCTCCACAAAGAAGTTCCGCCCCTATGCCGGTTTGGGATTCGGCCGTGCCGTGCCCCGCAAGCGCATCGGCTTCCGCACAGACATCGGCTGTATGTTTTGGGGGGAGCCTGCAATCAAATGTAACGGCGAGACCATTTCGGCCAGCGATGTTGGCGGAGACGAGGGCAAAATCATCCGCGCCATGAGCAAGATTAAGATTTACCCTTGCATCAGTTTCAGACTCTGCGGCCGCATTTTTTAGAATCCATTTCATTGTCGGCTCAAAAAAATCATGTAACTTCGCAGAGAAATTCAGGAATCATTGTCAGTAACAAAAATCAAAAAACAAAAAATATGAGCGCAACAAACAAGTACATCACACTGGCCTACAAACTCTACGCCCCCATGCAGGACGGCGGACGCGAGCTTATCGAAGAGGCCACCACACAACATCCCTTCATGTTCATCTCTGGCATGGGACTTACGCTGGATGCCTTCGAGGCACAGATCCTGCCCCTGGCCAAGGGAGACAACTTCGATTTCACGCTGAGCGTGGATGAAGCCTACGGCCCCTATGTGGAAGAAGGCGTACAGATTGTCCCCCGCAGCATCTTTGAGATTGACGGCAAGATAGACCCCAAACGCATCTTCGAAGGCGCGGTAGTTCCCCTGATGAACAGCGAGGGAGAACGCTTCAACGGCACCATTACCCAGATTGGCAAGGACCAGATAACAGTAGACCTTAACCATCCCCTTGCCGGCAAGACACTCAATTTCATCGGTTCTGTCGTAGAACACCGCGACGCCACTAACGAAGAACTGCAGGAAATGGCCAAAATGCTTTCAGGAGAAGGCGGATGCGGAGGCTGTGGCGGCAATTGCGGCGGAGACTGCGGCGGCTGCGGTGACGGCGAGTGTGGCGGCTGCGGATGCAACTAAAGAATCCCCCTCTTTTTTGCTTGACCTATGAACACATTTGGCCGTATTTTCTGCGTAACCACCTTTGGCGAAAGCCACGGAGCGGCAGTCGGGGGCGTTATTGACGGAATGCCTCCCGGCATCGGGGTGGACATGGATTTCATCCAACACCAGCTGGACAGAAGGCGTCCCGGACAAAGCCGCCTAACCACCGCGCGCAAAGAGGCGGACAGCGTGGAAATCCTCAGCGGAATCTTCGAGGGCAGGACAACCGGACAGCCCATCGGTTTCATTGTGCGCAACACCAACCAGCATTCCTCTGATTACGAGAACATGCGCAACCTCTTCCGCCCAAGCCATGCCGATTTCACCTATACCACCAAATACGGCATTCGCGACCACCGCGGCGGCGGACGCAGTTCCGCCCGCGAGAACATAAGCCGTGTAGTGGGCGGAGCCTTTGCCATGCTGGCGCTCAGGGAAATGGGCATCAGCATAACGGCCTATACCCAACAGGTAGGCCACATAGCCTTGGACGGCACTTATAAGGATTACGATTTGGGCCGCATTGAGGAGAACGATGTCCGTTGTCCCGATGCGGAAGCCGCGCGCCAAATGGAAGAACTCATCATGCAGGTGAAGGGGCAGGGCGACACCATAGGCGGCGTTATAGCCTGCGTAATAAAAGGATGCCCTGTAGGCTGGGGCGAGCCCGCTTTTGACAAGCTCCATGCCCGTTTGGGCTACGCCATGCTTGGCATCAATGCCGTCAAGGGATTCGAGTACGGCATGGGATTCTCTGGTGTGGCAGAGCGCGGAAGCCAGCAGAACGACATATTCGTCCCCGACGGAAACGGCGGAATAACCACCCTTACCAACAACAGCGGAGGCATACAGGGCGGCATCTCCAACGGGCAGGACATCTATTTCCGTGTGGCCTTCAAGCCCGTAGCCACGCTGCTCCGTGAGCAACAGACCGTTACACAGGACGGCCGGCCCACCACACTCAAAGCCCGCGGCCGGCACGACGCCTGCGTGCTGCCCCGGGCCGTCCCGGTAGTAGAGGCAATGGCCGCCATCACACTGCTGGATGCCTACTTACAGGCAAAACGATAATCAGATCATTATATTTGTAAATTAAACGTGACTTTCTCCACCGATAGAGGAAGTCACGTTTTATTTATTTAAGTTAATATTGCATAAAACCATCGATATCAGCATTTTAGACTTTCTTACACCACAAATTCGGGCTTTCCCCTTCTCAAAAAATACACACAGCGATTTCGGATTTCAGTTTTCAGTTATTGATTACCGCAATACACACAGCGATTTCGGTTTTCAGATTTCAGATTTCAGTTATTGATACCGCAATACAAACAGCGCATAGAAATATATAGAATATAGTTTTATAATATATATAATATATTTATAT
>JAGBGU010000066.1 GCA_017935785.1 Bacteroidaceae bacterium | reverse complement strand
TCCTTCTATATAACAAATGACGATAGCCCAGAGTAGATGGTCATCCTGAACTTGTTTCAGGATCTGTCCGCGGAGAAGGACAAGATAAGGCTCGCTGCCAGATGCTGAAACAAGTTCAGCATGACATTTGGAGCCATTTGTTATTTATACCCCCATTTTGGAAAAGCCAATTCAATACTTATGTCAAGTAAAAAACGCATTATGGTGCGAAGGCAAACTCATGCTGTTGCGTCGGCCATCGGACTATGTTGCGTTAATCATCGCAACATTATGCGTTAAAACATGGATAATTCTGCCCTTTTTAAAGAAAAATATCATGAAATAGGGAAATTCCTCGGAGGGTGAGGGATTTTCCCCCAAAAAATAGGGAATTTCCCCATGACTTTTCGGAACAAATACATTATATTTGTGCCATAAAATCCATATTTACTACAAAGATCATTGTTATATGAAAAAGTTTGTCATCTTTATCGGCAGCCTGCTTGGCTTATTCATTTTACACTCCACAAGCAACGCACAATCACTTGTGAAGGTAAAAAAGCCTGGTACTTTGGAACAAACCCTTTCTCAAGAGCAGAAGATCTCACTCAATGCCACCGTAGTAGATGATGCCACAGGCGAGCCTCTCCCCTATGCAAGCATATATGTAAGTCCGGAAGTGGGTTCGATGACTAACGATGCCGGAGAGTTTCAATTGGAACTGGAACAGGGGCAACGCATCCGCATATCGTATGTGGGATATGAGACACTTCACACCAGCGTTACTGCGGGAGAACAGACCTACAGGCTAAGACCATTAACTGCCAACATGAATGAAATCACCGTTCTGCCAAAAGAAGACATCATGCTGAATGTGGCGAAACGCCTGTATAAAGAGTTCCGCAGGAAGAAGAACAAAGAATCTGATTATTTCTACCGCCTCACACATTCGTTTTCCGGAAATACGGAAATGGTGGAAGCCTTTCTGCGCGGCCATTCTGCCATAAGTCTGCGTGATTACAAGTTTTACAGCGGACGCAGAATAAGACAGACCAGATACAGCCGTACCGAATCCAATATTTCCTATTCGGACATGGTTCATTTCAATGAGTTGAGTCCGATGACGGTGGGTACATCCTTTTGGTCAAAAACCATGCTGCCCATGTTCATAAAAAAGCATTTAAGATTAACGGTATATCAGGTAATCGGAAGTGATATCCACTTCAATGAAAGACCTTATGGTGTCAGTAATTTTGCCTATCGCACAAGTGTAAAAGAAGCGACGTCATCAAATGGAAACCGAATATATTGTATTGAGATGAGGCAAAAGGATGGTCTTGGTTATCCGATAGTAGACGGCACGCTATATGTTGACGCCGAAGATTACCGGCTCTTAAGCTTTGAAGGAAAGGTCAGCAACCTGATGATGAACGTGGGCATAGACTTTCACAACCAGAGCCATCACGTCAAACCGGAAATAAAGATTCAATACAAGCATGACAACGGATTTACCGAAGTGGACAACATTGTGGCATATATGGAAGTGGGGAACATGAAAACCCGCTCCGTCCTGTACAACATGCAGAAACGCAAACTGCCCTTCAAAAAGCGGAAAGCCAAAAGCGGCGACCTTGTTTCGGCCATTGACGCTACCGGGTACGACCCCGAACAATGGAAAGATGAAATTGTCCACCGCACGGTGGAGGAACAACATTTGGCGTGGTTTGCCGCACTTTCTGCAAAGGAACAGGAAGAATGGATTGCCGCAAACATTGACACCACATTCGCTTTTGCGGGTGAGTTCAAACCTTTGGTAAAACGGCTGGCAAACTTTGGCCAGGCCATTCCGCAAGAAAAGGTTTATGTACACATGGACAACACCAGTTATATGCTGGGGGACACCATTTGGTTCAAGGCTTATACCAGACAGACCAACAATGACCGTCCATCGAACATCAGCGGGGTGCTTTATGCCGAACTCTGGAACCATGACGGATATCTTGTGGAACGGAAAATGATTGAAATGAACCATGGAAGCGGACATGGTTATTTTGTCCTTAATCCCCAAATGCAATATGCCGGATTCTACGAACTGCGTGCCTATACTCGCTGGCAACTGAATTGGGGCGTGTTCGAACACAAGCATTCGCGTATTGCAAGCCAATGGTTCCCCAACAAAGAGATGGAAAAACGTTTTTACCGCGACTACCATAAACTCTATAGCCGCACGTTCCCGGTCTACGACCAGCCGGATTCACCCGAATCCCTGTCGAGATACATGACCATGCGCACCTTCAGGCGTACCTTCAAGAAGGAACAGGACAAACGCAAGCTGACGCTCACTCTTTATCCCGAAGGTGGCACTCCGGTTGCCGGCACTCCCTGCAGAACTGCATTTGAAGCGGCATGGAGCGACGGACAATGGGTGGAGGGATGGCTTCACATTGGCAAAGATTCTGTTCCTGCCACAAACCGCGGAAGAGGTGTCTTCACCTACACTCCTGTTGCCGGAGAAAAGCTTTCTGTCATCTTCAAAACAAAAAACGGAGAAACGGCAGAGGCCAAATCTCTGAAAGGAGAACCAGACGGTGTTGCCCTGCAGATAAGACAAAACGAAACGGGCTGGACCATTGAAAGCCATATTGGCGGCAATCTTTCCGCAGACAGTCTTGCCATAACCGTCATGCACCAAGGCAGACTGTTAAAGTTCTGGAACCGTGTAGGGGAACCGTTTACTCTTCCTGTTTCCGCATTGGAAAGCGGTGTCCACCAAGTTACAGTGTTTGACACACAGGGCAGAGTCTATGCTGACAGGCTTTTCTTCAACTACACATCAGCGGACAACCGCCCGACGGTAAAGATTGACGGCATAAAGGACAGCTATGCTCCTTTCCACCCGATAGAACTTCAAGTGTCAACAGACAACGCCAACTCTTCCATGTCGCTGGCTGTCCGCGACGCAACCGTTATGGACAAGACGTTTGACAACGGAAACATCCTGACCGAAATGCTGTTGGCAAGCGAGATAAAAGGTTTTGTGCCTGATCCAGGTTGGTATTTCCAGACCGACAACGAGGAGCGCCGTCAGGCATTGGACTTGCTTATGATGACACAGGGCTGGAGACGGTTTGACTGGCGCAGCATGGCGGTCCGCGGTGTATGGGATCTTACACAACCCGATGAAAAAGCCCCTATACTTATCGGAAAAGTCTATGAAGATGACATTGATGACTATGATTTCCATTTGAAGGATAATAACGACACAACTCTAATTTACGAGACCCCACGCAAGAATTTCGACATCAAGCGTGAAGTCCGTGTCAGAGCCGAACTACAGCCATTAGCCAGCGTGAACAAGGACAGTGCCGTGCTTTATCTTGACAATATTGTTGTATTGGAGCGCGAAACCAAAGGGCATAAGTTCCGTCTTCAGCTACCCAAGATGTACGACAAGAACATTCTGTTCCTGGCTGCATCTGATACCACCAAATGGAAAAAAGGGAAAGAACACATTTGGATTCAGGGCAGCAGAGATAATAAAGCGCTAAAAAAGAAACATCAGAAACGCGAAGAGTTGCAGCCGGCAGAATTCAGCGTTAAGGTGGACTTTCATTATCCGCGGTTTGTCAAACCATACACTTTCCATCAGACCCATATTATGGATACCTCCATAGAAGAAGAAAAGACCGGAAACACCTTGCTTTCAGACGGAACAACGCAGATGAAAGAGGTTGAGGTAAAGGGTAAGAGAAATGTATGGAGGCGTTTTAATGATGAATATCCAGTAGCCATTATAGATGCTGAGGTGGCCAGAAATATGGAATTCGATGATGGCCTGCCATTAGCACGCATTTTTGTTGGGGATTTTGGCAGCGACTTCCCTTATGCAACATGGGATGACCCGGAGAGACATTTAAGCCGTGACCGCATATATTATCGTCATGCGTGGAATGCCAACCGCCGTATTCACAAAGGTTTGAGCATACACCCCGATTCAATCTATCTGCGTTCACAACTATATTCTTTCCATCAAAGCTACCTGAAGAATTTAGCTCCGACTTCTATGGAGTATCAGGAATACACAGACGCGCATGCTACTGACAAATATGTTATTTATACCGATTATTGTCCACGCCTTGAAGGGAGCAACCGGTATAAAGGAGACAAACTTCCGGAAACAAATGTTGTGATATATAACTTCAATGTAACCGGGGAATACAAATTACGTATGATATACCGCGACCGCAGATTCTTTATGGAGGGCTTTGCCTATCCTGCAGAATTCTACAGTCCCGACTACAGCAAACAGACACCTCCGGACAGCGTAAAGGACTACCGCCGCACGCTCTACTGGAACCCCAACCTGATGCTGGACAAGGACGGTAAGGCCACTATTACATTATATAATAACGCGCGCACGACACAAATCAGCGTGGATGCCGCAGGACAGGCTGCGGATGGAACATTGTTGTGGGGGTCTGAGTAATGAGTTGTGAGCGATGAGCCGTGAGATTTTAGATTGGACAGAAGAACATAAGTATTGAATTGGCTTCCCCAAAATGGGTGTAGAAATAACAAGAACCTCCCAAAGTCATCCTGAACTTGTTTCAGGATCTCACCGAGGGAAGGGGGTAAGTAAAGGCTCGCAGTGAGATGCTGAAACGAGTTATTCGCCTTCGCTCATCGAAAACATCT
>JAGBGU010000065.1 GCA_017935785.1 Bacteroidaceae bacterium | reverse complement strand
TGTATTATTTTATTTGATATATGCAAGTTTCCGTCCATCTTTTTACTGTTTTATGTGGCAAAAGTACAACAATTTATGGAGAAAGCCCTTAGTATGAGCCAGTTTTTTTCGGCAGAAGATGAAAAGTGGGAAAAACAATGCGAATCACCACTCCACTGCCAGACCATCGTAGGCGAGGTGGATGCCCTGGGGCATACGGAGGGATTCCTGGGCATGGGGGGCGATGTCGTGGCTCATGTGGATGATGTAGGTGGGTTGGTTGCCAATCTGACGGGCAAACTCTATGGCCTGCCCAATGGTCTGATGGGTTCGGTGGGGGCGGTGCCGCAGTCCGTTCACCACAAGCAGCCGGATACCGGAAAGCAGTTCCAGGGTGCGGGGCGTAACGGAGGTCATGTCAGTGATATAGGCCATGTCGCCGATGCGGTATCCAAAGACGGGCAGCTGGCCGTGCATCACTTGCAGGGCGGTTACCTCGGTATCGTTCACCAAAACCGTGTCATAGGGCTGGAGATCGTACAGCTGGAGCTGGGGCACGCCGGGATACTTGTTTTCCACCAGACAATAAGGCAGGCGCTGGCGCAGATGGGCGGCGGCATAGGGGTCGGCATAGATGGGCAGCGAACGGCCATAGCTGAATGGTCGCAGGTCGTCAATGCCGCCCACATGGTCGTAATGTTCGTGGGTAATGAAAAGGGCATCAAGCGTTCCCCGGAAATTGAGGCGCAGCATCTGTTGGCGAAAATCGGGCGAGCAGTCTATGAGTATGTTGGCAGAAGCGGTCTGCACCAATGCCGAACAGCGCAGGCGCTTGTCCCGCGGATCCGTGCTGGCACACGTAGGGCAGTCGCATCCCAGATAGGGCACTCCGGTGCTGGTTCCGGTTCCAAGAAAAGTGATTCTGTTCATGAGAGCCGCGGCTAAATCATCATCACCTCGGGATGCAGCGCAATGCCGAAGCGTTCCAAGACATCTGCCTGCACCCTGCTACAGAGGTTGCGGATGTCGGCACCGCTGGCTCCTCCTTTATTGACAAGCACCAGAGGCTGTACATGATGCACGGCGGCCCGGCCAAGACTTCTGCCCTTCCATCCGCACTGTTCGATGAGCCATGCGGCAGGAATCTTGACATTGTCATCGTCCACCCTATAGCAGGGAATGGTGGCATGGGATTCCTTCAAACGGTTGTAAAGCGAAACCTGCACAACGGGGTTCATAAAGAAGCTGCCGGCATTGCCCAGTTGTTCGGGGTCGGGCAACTTCTGGCGGCGCACAGAGATGACGGTCTGTCTGATGTCCTGTGCCGTAAGCGAGGCAGATGGTTTTCCCTGTGCTTCCAGCGCTGCCGTCAGTCCGTGATAGGAAAGGTTGGGCACAAAGGAAAGGGAGAGTCTGAACCAGACGTGCGTAACGGCATAGCGGCCCTGGAATTTGGTCTTGAAGACGCTGTGGCGATAGCCGTATTCGCATTCCGCCACATCAAAAGTGCGCAGACTTCCGTCCGTAAGGTCCACACATTCCACCTTTTCTATATACTGTGCGGCCTCGGCGCCGTAAGCTCCTATGTTCTGCACGGCAGAGGCGCCCACCTCGCCCGGAATGAGCGAAAGGTTCTCCAGTCCGTACCATCCCCGGGAAAGGCTGTACTCCACCCACTCGTCCCACTTCATTCCGGCTCCCACTCGCACGAGCACCATGTCTTCCTCCTGCGCCATAGGCTGCACGCCATGGATGGCAGAATGGAGTATGGTTCCGGGGAAGTCGTGCATGAAAAGCAGATTGCTTCCGCCGCCAATGTGCAGCAGAGGCAGACGGGGCCACTCATGACGGTGAAAGGCTATTGCCTGCAAAAGGCCTTCCTCGCTTGTGTATTCGATAAAGCAATGGGCGGCAGCGTCAATGCCAAAGGTATTGCGGGAAAGAAGGGAATAGTGGTATTGGGGGGTAATCTCGTTCATGCATCAATATTCATAAGAGGTCAGGTGCCAGATTCCGTCTGATTTCTCAAACCTGAAAATCTCCATATAGCCGCTTCCCTGGGCACACTTAAGCATGACAATGTGTTGTGGTTGGCTATACGACTGGCCGTAGCGTATGTTGGATATGATTCCGGCCGGTACTTCGGAGCAGAACGAGTACCACTGCGTGGCGTCAATCGTTCCTTCTATAACCTCCATCTCGTCATCGGGGTCGGCCATACTGAAATGCAAGGGCTGGGCAATGCTTGCCTGCTGGAAAATGCTGTCCGTACTGAACTGTCGGTAAAAGACCAGGAAATCTGATAGCTGGCTGCCCTGCACAAAGAAGTCCTGCTGCCGGCAAAGCAGCCAGACGCCCTTTTTGCGCACAAAATGATAGGATGTGAGCATGAGCGAATCCAGGTCTATGCGCTCCACCAGCACGGTATCACTGGAAATAGACTTGGTCTCCTCTATCTGCGCAACCGTATTGTAGAAAATCGTGTAGAAGTCCTGCTGCAGGAAACTGAAGTCGCCGTTCCATTGTTTTCTCAAGACCTCTGTCGTATCCCCTGCACTTCCGATATGCAGGAAAGGGAAACGCACCCGGCGTTGGCGGAAGACGGAATCGCGGGCAAAGGAAAACAGAAAGTCGTCAAAATCCTCGGAATAAAGGGAGTCCCTTTGGTATTCCTCTTCCTCTTCCTCGATAAAAACAGCCGTATCCTGAGGAACCGTATCTACAGACAAGGTATCCTGCACACAAGTTTCCGCTGCATGCTGTTCCCGTGATGTGCAGGCAGACAAAGCCAACAGCCCGCACAAAAAGAGAAAACGTAAAACCTTACCAACGTTACTCATCCTATACGCTATAAAAATCGTGCAAAATTACAATTTTAAATTCATATAGCGCTCGTTTTCGACAAGAAATGATTACCTTTGCACAAAATTTGAACACAAAGAAGAAAAACGACAATCATTATGATAGAAAAAATTGAGAAACTTAAGCAGGAGATCGCAGCTCTGCAAGCCGGAAGCCCAGAAGAGGCCGAAGCCCTGCGCATCAAATACCTGAGCAAGAAAGGTGAGATTACTGCGCTGATGAACGACTTCCGCAACGTGCCCGCCGAGCAGAAGAAGGAAGTGGGCATGCGAATCAACGAACTGAAAACCGCGGCACAGGAAAAGATTGCCCAGCTGAAGAGCGAGGCATCGGTACAGGCGTCGGCCGGTCCGGCAGTAGACCTTACCCGCACACCCTACCCCATTCCCCTTGGCACACGCCATCCGCTCACCATCGTAAAGAACGAGATTGTGGACATATTCAGCCGCTTGGGCTTCACTCTGGCAGAAGGCCCCGAAGTGGAGGACGACTGGCACGTTTACAGCAGCATGAACTTTGCGGATGACCATCCTGCACGCGACATGCAGGACACGTTCTTTGTGGAGAGCCACCCCGACATAATCCTGCGCAGCCACACCAGCAGCGTACAGGCCCGCGTAATGGAGACCCAGAAACCTCCTATCCGTGTAATCTGTCCGGGACGCGTTTACCGCAACGAGGCTATCTCTGCACGCGCACACTGTTTCTTCCATCAGGTAGAGGGTCTCTACATTGACCGCGGTGTTTCATTCACCGACCTGAAGCAGGTACTCCTGCTCTTTGCCCAGGAAATGTTCGGTCCTGAAACACAAATCCGCCTGCGTCCAAGCTATTTCCCCTTTACAGAACCCAGCGCCGAAATGGACATCAGCTGCCACCTGTGCGGAGGCAAGGGATGTTCCTTCTGCAAGCACACCGGATGGGTTGAGATTCTGGGTTGCGGAATGGTTGACCCCGCCGTACTGGAAGCCAACGGCATTGACAGCACACAATACACCGGATATGCGTTCGGAATGGGTATTGAGCGCATCACAAACCTGAAATTCCAGGTAAAGGACCTGCGTATGTTCTCGGAAAACGACGTACGCTTCCTGAAGGAGTTTACAAGCGCAAACTAAGCGAGAAGCAAGGTAAGCATACAGGCATCGGCATAATCCGATGTCCCTCTACAAAGCCATTCGGACAGGGTTCCGGATGGCTTGAATTTTGCA
Source organism: Bacteroidaceae bacterium (assembly GCA_017935785.1). GTDB lineage: Bacteria > Bacteroidota > Bacteroidia > Bacteroidales > Bacteroidaceae > Physcousia. The sequence continues at coordinate 47,946 of JAGBGU010000065.1, read as the reverse complement.
CGCAGGAAAAGCGCCATGGCAGCCTGGTTATCGGCGGACACGACAGCATAGACCTGATGAAGATGAAGATGGCCCACCGCATAGGACAGCAACAGGGACAAGGCTTCTGCACCCAGCCCGCGGCGCTGCCATTCCGGCAAAAGCACAATGCCCACTTCCGCCCTTCCGTGGCGCGGGTCGAAGTTCTGCAAGTCTATGAATCCTACTGACTCGCCGGACAATTCAGAAATGACCAGCCGAAGCCGGCCGTCGGCGTAAAGGTCGTGGGTGGTTTCCTCTATATAACGGCGCAGGGCGTAGCGCGAATACGGCACATTGGCATTGCCATATTCCCACAACGACGTATCGTTCTCAACCCGATACATCAGGTCGAGGTCTTCCGGCTCCACGGCACGCAGACATACCTTCTTTCCCCTTAGCATCATGATTCCTCTCCCTCCCAGTCCAACACTTCGCCGGGACGGATAATCTTTCCCGTTGTGCTGGAAAATGTTTCAATCCACAGACGTTTTCCATGAGGCTGGTTGTGCAGACGTTCCAGCATCTCCTTGACCGTGGTGTTGTCAAAATCGAAACGGATATATCCCGGCACCTCATAACGGGCAGGGCAATTCAGCCGCACACGAACACGCTGCACAAAGCGCTGCCACATATCGACAAGTGCACGCGCATAAACGGCCAGACGGATAATCTGACCCAGCAGTCTGTAACGCTTGCCGTAATGCTTGTTGAAGAATATGAGCATGGCCTCGTAAAAGACATGTACATAGCGGTAGCTGCTCTTCTCCGTACTTTCTCCCTTATAATGCAGTATCAGGCAGGGCAGATAATAGTTTTTCCATCCTCCCTGCAGCAAACGATAGCTCAGGTCTATGTCTTCGCCGTACATGAAGAAATCCTCATCGAGCAAACCTATCTGGTCAAGCGCCTTGCGACGGATCATGTTGAACGCTCCGGATATCACTTCAATGGGATTGGGTTTCTCGGGATCCAGATAGCGCATATAGTAACGCCCGAACACCCTGCTGTTGGGAAAGAGGGTGCCAAGTCCGCTCATCTTACAGAAACTGGTGAACGGAGTAGGCAGTCCGCGCCGGCTTTCAGGAGCAAAGCGTCCGTCGGGGTGCAGCATACGCACTCCCGTAGCTCCCACATCGGGATGCGAATCAAGGAAGTTAAGACATACACGCAAGGTGTCTTCCGCAACGACCGTATCCGGATTAAGCAGCAGCACATATTCTCCTTCAGCCTGACGGATGGCCTGGTTATTGGCACTGGAGAATCCCTTGTTGTCGGTATTTGCGATAAAATGCACTTCGGGGAAACGCGCCTTCAAATAGGGCACACTGCCGTCCGTACTGGCATTGTCCACCACCCAGACATCGCCCTGAATACCAATCATGGCGCGACGTACGGAATGCAGACACTGCTCAAGATAATGGCAAACGTTGTAGCTGACTATGATGACACTTAGCTTCACTCGCTGCATTTATTCGGTTTTCTTTAATAACACAAACAACGATGCCGCCGCAAGAATTGGCAGAAAGGCCAGCATATTGGCATCGTAGAACAGATAATAGTCAAACACGACAAGGATGGAGGACGAATGCAACAAGGCAAGACGGATCAAAGGGTTCCAAAGCGTCTGTCTGATAGCCGCAAAGGCCGACAGGATAGAAGATACGGCACAGGCAATGGAATACGCATAAGCCACCTGTGCAACCTCCTGCTGCTCCAACAACGGTCCGTTATTGCCGGTATACCATTCAAGCAAAAGAGCCAGTACGGCAACACTGACATACATGACAATAAAAAACAGAATCAATACTTTACGTGTCATATTTCTTATTTATCCTTATAATATATATTATCAGGCAGTATACGGAATACGGCCGACCAACGCACGGCCCAGAGTTACTTCATCAGTATACTGCAGTTCGTCGTTCTGTGCCACGCCTCGGGCAATCACCGTTACATCAACACCAGTATCCTGCAACTTGCGGTAAATGTAGAAATTGGTGGTGTCGCCTTCCATTGTCGGGCTCAGAGCCAATATCACCTCTCTTACGCCTCCTGCCCGAACCCTATCTATCAGACTTTGTATTTCAAGATTAGAGGGTCCTATTCCGTCCATCGGACTTATCACTCCGCCCAACACATGGTAAAGCCCCTTGTACTGCTGCGTCTGCTCTATCGCCATTACATCCTGTACGTTCTCCACCACACAAACCAAAGCGGCATCCCTTCGGCTGTCGGAACAGATGGCACAGGTCTCCACGTCGGATATATTATGGCAGACATTGCAATAACGCACTTCATGAACCAACTGGCTTAAGCTGTTGGCCAGCGAATCCACCTGATTGGGATCCATCCGAAGCATGTGCAGCACCAAGCGCAACGCCGTCTTGCGGCCGATACCGGGCAGACGGCTCATTTCATTGACGGCCTGCTGAAGGAGATGAGATGGATATTGCTGTGCGAAACTCATAGACGGCTGAAAGGGATTACAATACGCCTTTGCTGCTGGGCAAATAGAAATGGGTTACATCGCGGCGTACTGCCATGCGCACACTACGGGCAAAGGCCTTGAATATGCCTTCAATCTTATGGTGTTCGTTCTCGCCCTGCGCACTGATGTTCAGGTTCATCAAGGCTGCGTCTGAAAGACTCTTAAAGAAATGGAGGAACATCTCTGTAGGCATTTCGCCTACACGTTCTCTATGGAAATCGGCATTCCATACCAGCCAGGGGCGACCGCCAAAATCCAATGCCACCTGACACAGACAGTCATCCATGGGCAGGCAGTAACCGTAGCGCTCAATACCGCGCTTGTCGCCCAAAGCCTTGCGGATACATTCGCCCAGGGCCAGACCGGTATCTTCTATCGTATGGTGTTCGTCCACATGCAAGTCGCCCTTGCAGGAGATTTCCAAATCAACCATTCCATGACGGGCTATCTGCTCCAGCATGTGGTCAAAGAATCCCAGCCCTGTGCTGATGCAACTGTTTCCGTTGCCATCCAGATTCACCTTTACGACAATATCCGTTTCGTGGGTTTTGCGCACGACCTCTGCCCTGCGCTCTCCGGCAAAAAGGATTTCGGTTATGCGTTCCCAGTTGTACTGCTCATTTATGATCAGACTTTTACATCCCAAGTTTTCGGCCAGTTGCGCATCAGTCTTTCTGTCACCTATCACCCAACTGTTTGCCAGGTCATACTCGCCGGTCATGTATTGTCCAAGCATGCCTGTGCCTGGCTTCCGCGTTGGCAGATTGTCCTCGGGAAAACTGCGGTCGATATGGATGGCATCGAACGTTACGCCTGCACTTTCGAGCACCTGAAGCATAAGATTATGCGTGGGCCAGAAATCTTCTTCGGGATAGCTGTCCGTACCCAGCCCGTCCTGGTTGCTTACCATTACCAGTTCATAGTCGGTATGCTGGCGCAGGAAATGCAGCGAGGTTATTACACCGGGAAGAAAGCGGAACTTCTCGTAACTGTCTATCTGTTCGTCCGCAGGTTCTTCCAGTATGGTTCCGTCGCGGTCTATAAATAATGCTCTTTTCATCTGTACTGTCGTAATGCGGACAACAATTCGTTATTTTCCTGGGGCGTGCCTACCGTAATGCGCAGGCATCCCTCGCACATTTCCACCCTGTTACGGTTGCGGACAATAATTCCCTTGTCTACCAGATAATGATAGATGGAAGGTGCGTCTGTTACTTTAACCAGGAAGAAATTTGCACCGGTGGGATAAATTTCCTTGCAGACCGGAAGTTCGCGGAACGCTGGCAGAAGGTGGGCGCGTTCTTCCTTGATCTGCGCCACCCAGCGCTGCACCTTGAATGAATCGTCAAGCAGGGCAGAGGCATACTCCTGGGTCAGTTTGTTTATATTATATGGATACTTCACCTTGTTGAACAAGGCTATGATCTGCTGACTGGCAAAGGCCATGCCCAAACGTACGCTGGCGCTTGCCCAGGCCTTGCTCATGGTATTGAGCACAATCAGATTGGGATAACTACCCAACTGGGTACGGAAGGGAGGGCATGAGGAGAAGTCGGAATAGGCCTCATCAATGACCACTATGCCGTCAAACTCCGTCAATACCTGCTTGATGGAATCGGGATCCAAATCGTTACCGGTGGGGTTATTGGGACTGCAAATCCATATTACCTTGGTATGGCTGTCCGTTGCGGCAAGCAGTTTTTGGGAGTCCAGCTGATAGTTGGCATTAAGGGGCACCTTGCGGTACTCCACCGCATTGATATCGGCACATACCTCATACATTCCATAGGTAGGGCTTATGGCCACCACATTGTCTGTCTTGGGTTCGCAGAAGATGCGGTATACTAGATCAATGGCCTCATCGCTACCGTTTCCCAGGAAAATCTGACTGGGATGTACACCTTTGTGGCGCGAGAGCTTGGCTTTTAGCATCTCCTGCAGAGGATCGGGATACCGGTTGTATTCCTGATTGTAAGGACTTTCATTGGCATCCAGAAAGACATGTGCCTCGCGCCCCTTGAATTCATCGCGGGCACAGCTGTAGGGCTTCAGTGCCCAAATATTTTCACGGACAAGTTCTTGCAGCGGTTTCATTTCTTTATCTTCTTTACTTCGTTCATACGCAAAGCCATGGCGTTTCTGTGGGCATCCAGCATTTCGCCATGCGCCATACTTGCTACGGCCGGCCCTATTGCTTCCACTCCCTGGGGAGTAATGTGCTGGAATGTAACCTTGCGCATATAGCTGTCCAGGTTCACGCCGTTATAGGCTACGGCATAGCCGTGGGTGGGCAATGTGTGATTGGTTCCGCTGGCATAGTCTCCAGCGCTCTCGGGCGTCCATGGTCCCAGGAACACGCTTCCCGCATTGATGACTCGGGCGGACAGTTCCATATAATTACGGGTTTCTATAATCAGATGTTCCGGTGCATAGGCATTGGACATCTCCATCATCTCGTCGCAATTGCATACCAGAATGATTTTACTGCTCTCCAGAGCCTTTACGGCTATTTCGGCACGGGGAAGTTCTTTCAACTGACGTTCAAGTTCTTCCTCAACAAGCGGAATCAGGTCTGCATCGGTGGTGATAAGAAGTACCTGGCTGTCCGCTCCGTGTTCGGCCTGGCTCAAAAGATCGGCCGCCACAAATGCGGGATTGCTGCCATTATCCGCCAATACGCAAACCTCGCTGGGGCCGGCAGGCATGTCAATGGCCACATCGTGCAGACTTACCTGCTGCTTGGCGCACATGACGTACTGGTTGCCGGGACCGAAAATCTTATACACCTTGGGCACGCTTTCCGTACCGTAGGCCATGGCTCCGATTGCCTGTACACCACCTATTTTATATATATGGCTCACACCGGCTATACGGGCTGCCACCAATATGGCAGGATGCACTTTCCCTTCTCTGTTGGGAGGGGTACAAAGGACTATTTCTTCACAACCGGCTATGCAGGCCGGTGTGGCAAGCATCAATACCGTGCTGAACAATGGTGCCGTGCCGCCGGGTATGTACAAGCCGACTTTCTGGATGGGAACAGACTTCTGCCAGCATTCCACTCCGCCGGTTACTTCCACTCTTATTTCCTGAAATGCCTGTGCGGCATGGAACTTCCTAATGTTGTCATGGGCAAGCTGCAAAGCCTGTTTCAGCTCTTCGCTTACGAGTTGCTCTGCTTCGGCCATCTCCGCCTCAGTCACTGCCAGCTCGGACAAACATACTTTGTCGAATCGTTCCTCGTATTCGCGCACCGCCTCATCGCCACGTTTCTTCACCTCGGCAAGCACCTCCGCCACTACGGCATTCAGATGTGCAGCCTCGTGTGTGGGACGGCGTAACAATTCGGGCCAAACACTTCTCTCCGGATATTTGTAAACTTTCATCGGGACGAAAAAAAACAGTCGGTTTAAAGTATCATCTTTTCAATGGGAAGCACCAGTATTCCCTGTGCTCCGTATTCCTTAAGCTGACGGATAATTTCCCAGAAACGTTTCTCGTCAATTACGGTGTGCACACTGCTCCAGCCCGGAGTGGCAAGGGGCATAACGGTGGGGCTTTTGGCACCGGGCAGTACGGCCACCACATCGTCCACCTTGTCCGTGGGTACGTTCATCAGCACGTATTTCTTGTCTTCGGCAGCCTTTACCGCCTCAATACGGAACAAGAGTTCGTCCAGGATTGCACGCTTGTCCTCGTCAAGATTGCGGTTGGCAATGAGCAGCGCCTCGCTCTTCATCACCACTTCCACCTCGGTCAGATTGTTGCTGACAAGCGTACTGCCACTGCTCACGATATCAAAAATGGCATCTGCCAGCCCGATACCCGGACTGATTTCCACCGAACCGGTGATGACATGGATGTCGGCAGCTATGCGGTTCTTCTGCATGAAACGACGCAGGATACCGGGATAAGAGGTGGCTATCTTCTTTCCCTCGAACCATTGCAGGCCGTTGTATTTCTCTGCCTTTGGAATGGCAAGGCTCAGACGACACTTGCTGAAACCCAGCTTGCGCACAACCTGCGCGTCTTCCTGGCGTTCTTCATATTCGTTTTCGCCCACTATACCCAAATCCGCCACACCAGTGGCCACACTCTGGGGAATGTCATCGTCCCTCAGATAAAGGACTTCTATGGGGAAATTACTGCTTTGCACCAAAAGGGTGCGTTTGCTGCTGCTCACCTTGATACCGGCTTCAGACAGCAGGCCCATTGTGTCTTCAAACAAACGGCCCTTGGATTGTACTGCTATTCTTAACATTATCTTTTTTACCTTATTTGCTTACATTTCATAATCCGTGCAGGCACGGCTCTTAACATAGGGTTTGATAATCTGCGCCACAGCCACATGCTCGGGGTGTACGGCATAGGTCTGCACATCTGCCAATGAATCAAACTCGCTGTAGAGCGCCACCTCATAGCTTTCTGCCGGATTGGCATTGAAGCCAATCTCAATATGGCGGATGCAGCTTATCTTCTCGGGCAAAGCCAGGATACCGGCCTTAAACGCTTCCATTACCTGCTGTTTCTCTGCAGCATCCACCTCGTCTTTCAGTTGGAACAATACAACGTGCTTAATCATACCTTAGTCAAACTATCTATAATTTTCAATTATTGCTTGCAAAGGTACATATTTTATCCGATATACTTGTACTTATTGTGTTTTTTTATGCACTATGGTGCAAAGGCAAAGTCATGCTGTTGCGATGGCAAACGGATACTGTTGCGTTTGCCATCGCAACAGTATCCGTTACCAACGTTACCGGATTGCAGTCTATTTCACTACCACCTTCCTGCCGTTCATCAGATAAATACCCTTTGGCAGACCAACGGCTCCGCTGACGGCCTTACGCACTATTCTTCCGCTCAGATCGTAGATGTCATACTTTGCCATTTCAGCTTCCATATCCGGCAATCGGTCTGGCGTATCTTCCGTCTTGTTGTAATAGGCTCCGGTGTTCGTGTCAAGAAAGACCAACGGACTGCTTTGCCGGAGTACGGGATGTGCGTCCTCGTCCAAGGCCTGCCGCCAGATTTCCCTTCCGTCATCAAGTATGAAGCAAAGCTCACCGCTTTCCAACAAAGCGGGGTCGAGGTTATTTACCTGGTTCCCTATTGTTTCATAGCAGTTGAGGAGACTGATGTGGCCGCTGTTGCGCACAAATGTACTGCTGCCCTGCACACCGCTCACCTCTCCTATATTGAAGCAGTTTTCCACATTGGCATTGCTGCCCAGCCAGCCGGAAATGGCCGCACTTTCCAGGCCTCCGCTGATGGTTCCGGTGTTATAGCAGTCTCGGATGATAAGCGTGGCCGTACTTTGCATGTTACATCCGAAGATGCCGGACACGTTCTGTGCCGAACCCGTTATGTCAGCCTCATTGCCGACCCGCTCTATGGTCACAATGCCGTCGGCATTTGAACCGCCGACCACACCCACAAAGCCTATTCCCTCTATACTGCAGCTGCCGTCCACCGTAAAGTCGTGGATATAGGCTCCCCCGCTCACAACACCGAACACACCCGTGTAATTGCCGGCATTGATGTGCAGATTACTGATTACATGGCCCTGACCGTCAAATTCGCCCACATAGGCCATGCCTTCCTTGCCGATAGGCTGATAGCCGGTCTTGCCCTCCATGTCAATGTCTGCCGTCAGGATTCCCTTTGAGCCCACTCCGCCATGGTTCACATACTTGGCAAAGCGTATCAGTTCATCGGCAGATGCTATATGAATGGTGGTGTCCTTTATTTCTACATCCTGATAATCCAGATAGTCTGTTATCCATGCCACACGCTCCGGAATGTAATCGCGCAGCACACCCACCTCCGCCTCGTAAGAGCCCAGGGCAAAGGCGTTCTCATGCACTCTGGTGTCAAGAATGGGCCAACGGATAAAGTTGAGCCGCTGCGAGGCATCAAGAACATTCGCCATGCTGTCAATGAACTGTACCAGACTTTCAGGGTCAAAGGCGCCTGATTCGGTCTTCTCCTTCCACATATCCTTCAGCATGGCATCTGTGTACGGGTCGGAAAGCACACGCGTCACAAAATTGTTCATGTTGGGAGCTGAACTTCCGCCACGGGTATACACCCAGCTGTTGCGGTTACAGACAGGATAGATGCGGTGGTCGTTGTTGAATGCCAGATCGAAGTCCCAGCTCGGCCCCACAACAAAGTAGTCGCTATTACGGTTCTTAGACATATACGTGCTCCAGTAGGTATCCGTATTGCCGGAAAACTCTCCCACGATAAAGTGCTTTACGAAAGAACTTACATCCAAGTATTTGCGGTACCCGTTGACAGAATCCGTAAAGTTGGACCCGAACACGGCATCCTCCAGCACGTTGAAATAGTCCGTAATGTATTGTTTCTGTTCGGGAGTGATATCGTCCTCGCCCGGAGACTTGATGGTAACGGGCATACCTCTTCGCGTACTGAACCACGACTTCTCGCCTCCGGCATAGGCATCCACCTCCAGCAGATAGCCGCCAGTGATATTAGGCTCTTCAATGTCAGAGGGTTCCATTTCCACCACGTTAACGCGATTGGGATCGGTGGTTATCTGGTCGCACAACTGATAGCATCCCTTGTATTCGCCATTCATGATAACATCCACCGGCTGGCAATAGGGCGTATAGGGCATACCCACTCTCTTGCTTATTTCAAAGGCCAGGATGTTGCGCATCAGTGTCTTGTCTCCATAATTGTTTATCAGTGTCCACTTCTTTGCCTTTGCCGGACTTTCAAGGGGCGAACCCTTGAGCATGTGATGGCTCTTGCCGTCATTGAACTTTATGCGGTAAGGTTTCTTGGGGAAATTCATGCTGGCATTGCCGCGCAGACGGGTGGTAATTGGGTATTCCTGAATACGTGTGCCGTTGTCATAGACCAGCGTCATGTTTGACTCCAGATCATGCACCTTGTCATAGGGTTCCTGTCCGGAATGGACATGGATGCTCAGGGTGGGCAGGTTGGTTATCTGATAGAAACGGCTGTCGTCCCCGGCTCCCTCATAGCCGTAGAACTCCAGCTCGGAGATATTGCAACGCGCATCATGCGGTCCCAGATAGCGCACATAACGGAAACCGCGGGACACATCCACATCGGCATGCTCTACCCTACCAGTTTCTCCCGCGTCAGGAATGAGATACAGGGGCACGGCATCCAAAAAGTCGGGACGGTTGGAGCCTTCAAAAAGCCCAAGTTGTGTACGAAGGGGACCGTTGCCATCATTTCTCGGACTCCATCCCACCTTGGTTATGACATGAGGCCTTCCCAGATCCAGCCCCACCCAGGTAAAGGAACGGTCATAAGAGGCATAGAAGGTATTCAAGTCACCATCGAAGGCACACCCCGGAGTATTAACCGTAGAAGAGGGTTGCCCCGTCTCATAATCCACACTGGTACTGCCAATCGGAGTTCCAGAGAGCTTCACTGGTTCTTGGGCAGAGAGAACAAAGGAACCGCAGAAAAGCAATACCACAATGAGCAAACTCCGGTATTGTATTTTCTGAACTTTCGCATACATACATTCGTTCCCTATTAGTTTCTTCAACCCAAATCGGTCATTAGCGTCATGATGGTAATAACCTTTATTTTTGAACAGATGTTTTGCCGCTTTGAGGGCGCAATGGGGTTCCATTGTAACCGAGAAGCGACGAAACATATGGCCAAAAGATGGCTTCATTAGCGTGTAACAGTCTATTGACCGATTTGGCTTAAACCATTGTACACCTGTCTGGTATTTCATGATAATTACTTAATATTTCAGCACAAAGATAATGATTTTATACGAAACAAAATAGTTATTGACATGAAATTTGTCAGAACCATGCGTTGTTACAGTAATCAGACAAACTACAGGTTCGGGAATTGGTGCTTGGACAGAATATTGGATATTTATAGTAAAATCCGGTATTTCTCCTGCAAAGAGAAATACTATCATCTGAGACTTTTGAATTAAACCCACTTGGCATTGTCTATGACATCCGCGTCTAAAGAGGCAAGATAGACACGCGTGGTCTTCTCCGACTCATGCCCCATGCATTGGCTAATAACAGACAAAGGTATCTGTTTGTCACGGACAATGCCGGCCCATGAATGTCATGAAACAAGCACAGAGGCTTAACATACAATCAATTGTATTTACATAAGCATCCAGCAATGGACTATGTTGCGTTTGCCTAAGTAACAATTTACCTTTACCTACGCATATAACTGAAAAAAGGATTGCTCCTATGCGGAACAATCCTTTTTTGAAATCGATGCAAGAAGAAAAATTACTTTACCTTGGCAACGATAGCCTTGAATGTTTCGGGGTGATTCATGGCCAGGTCGGCGAGAACCTTGCGGTTGATCTCGATACCGGCCTTGTGCAGAAGACCCATCAGCTGAGAATAGCTCAGACCCTCGAGGCGTGCGGCAGCATTGATACGCTGAATCCACAGTGCGCGGAAGGTGCGCTTCTTGTTGCGGCGGTCGCGGAAGGCATAGGTAAGACCCTTCTCCCAAGTATTCTTGGCTACGGTCCAAACGTTCTTGCGGGCACCAAAGTAACCTCTGGTCAGACCCAGGATTTTCTTTCTCTTAGCTCTTGAAGCTACATGATTTACTGATCTTGGCATAATTTTTTTCTTTTTGAATGTTAGCGTCGCCTCCTAAGAGAGGGCAATCTTTTGTGCTATACATTCGGTTAATAACTTAAGTGAAAACTTTGTCTTGACTGAAAGATTTTGGTTTAACGCATGCACAACAGGTCGCGAACCTGCTTCATGTCCTGAGATACTACCAAGGCACTGTGGTCGAGGTTTCTCTTCTGTTTCTTAGTCTTCTTTGTCAAGATGTGGCTGTGATAAGCGTGATGACGCTTTACCTTGCCTGTACCGGTGAGCACGAATCTCTTCTTTGCGCCGGAATTAGTCTTTACTTTTGGCATTTTTTTTTTTGTTTATAAATTATTAATATATGATGTGGCAACGCATATACCAGGGCGTTACGCACGATCTTCCTTCTTTATTTCTGAGACAAATCAATCATCAAAATCCTCGCCTTCCACCTTGGGACCGGTATATTCCTTACGAGCCTTCTGCTGGGGAGCCTTCTTTACGGGAGCCGGAGCGGCTTCAGAGGTTTCTACCTCAACTTTCTTGGCCATTGCGGCAGCCTGCTTCTTGGGAGCGATGAACATAATCATGCGCTTACCCTCGAGCTGTGGCATCTGCTCTACTTTTCCGTATTCTTCCAAGTCGGCGGCAAAACGAAGCAGAAGCACTTCTCCCTGTTCCTTGAAAAGGATGCTGCGTCCCTTGAAGAACACATAGGCCTTAACCTTGTCTCCCTCGGAAAGGAATCCTTGCGCATGCTTTAGCTTGAAGTTGTAGTCGTGGTCATCAGTCTGCGGTCCGAAACGGATTTCCTTTACATCCACCTTCACCTGCTTGGCTTTCATTTCCTTCTGGTGTTTTTTCTGCTGGTAGATGAACTTGCTGTAATCAATCAGACGGCATACAGGCGGCTGGGCATTGGGTGATATCTCCACCAAATCCACACCTTTCTGTTCCGCCAGCTGAATGGCTTTAAAAGTGGGCATTACAGTGGATTCAATTCCGTCTCCCACAATTCTGACCTCGCGTACATGAATCTGTTCGTTAACGCGATACTGCTGCTTGATGTTGTCTTTTTTCATTAATTTTGTAAATCGGGTGCAAAATTAATACTTTTCTACCATATTTCGCACCTCTTCGTTGATTTTATTTGCAAAATCTTCGAATTTTAGGGTTCCTTGCTCTCCTCCACCCTGTCTGCGGTAGCTTACAGTGCCTTCTGACTGTTCTTTTTCGCCCACAATGAGCAGATAAGGAATGTGCTTTACCTCGTTATCGCGAATCTTGCGGCCGATCTTTTCGTTGCGGTCATCCACCTCGGCACGCACCTCCTGGCTGTCAAAATATTGCTGAAGTTTGTAAGCATATTCGTTGTACTTTTCGCTGACAGGCAGAATGACTACCTGTTCAGGGCTGAGCCACAAGGGGAAACGGCCGGCAGTATGTTCGATGAGCACAGCCACAAAGCGTTCCATTGAACCGAACGGAGCACGGTGGATCATTACGGGACGGTGTTTCTGGTTGTCCTCACCTACATATTCCAACTGGAAGCGTTCGGGAAGGTTATAGTCTACCTGGATGGTACCCAGCTGCCAACGGCGGCCAAGTGCATCCTTCACCATGAAGTCGAGCTTGGGACCATAGAATGCAGCCTCGCCCAACTCGGTGGTTGTCTTAAGGCCCTTCTCGGCACAAGCCTCGATAATGGCTTTCTCGGCAGCCTCCCACACTTCATCGGAACCAATATACTTTTCCTTGTCATTGGGGTCGCGCAAACTGATCTGTGCCTCGAAATTATCAAAGTCAAGGGCACCGAAGATAATCTGAATAATCTCCATTACGCGGATAAACTCGTCCTTTACCTGATCAGGACGGCAGTAAACGTGAGCATCGTCCTGTGTAAAGCTGCGTACACGGGTCAGTCCGTGCAATTCACCACTCTGCTCGTAACGGTATACGGTTCCGAACTCGGCCAGACGCAGAGGCAGATCCTTGTAACTGCGGGGACGCCATGCGAAGATTTCGCAGTGGTGAGGACAGTTCATGGGCTTGAGCATGTATTCCTCGCCCTCTTCGGGGGTATGGATAGGCTGGAAGCTGTCCTTGCCGTAATGAGCATAGTGGCCGCTGGTTACATAAAGGTTCTTTCCGCCGATGTGGGGAGTGATTACCTGCTGGTAGCCATAACGTTTCTGAATCTTCTTGAGGAAATCTTCCAGACGCAGGCGAAGTGCAGTTCCCTTGGGAAGCCACATGGGAAGTCCCTTACCCACTCTATCAGAGAACATGAACAGCCCCATTTCCTTACCAATCTTACGGTGGTCGCGTTTCTTTGCCTCCTCCAGCATCTGCAGGTATTCATCAAGCATCTTCTGTTTGGGGAAAGTAATGGCATAGAGACGGGTCATCTGGGGACGCTTCTCATCGCCACGCCAATAAGCAGAACTTACAGAAAGCACCTTGCATGCCTTGATAGGCGCGGTATTGAGCATATGCGGACCACGGCAGAGGTCGGTAAACGCTCCTTGTGTATAAGTGGTGATATGACCATCCTCCAGATCCTCGATAAGTTCGTTCTTGTAAGTCTGGCCGCGATCGCCAAAGAACTTAAGTGCATCCGCCTTGCTGATATCCTGTCGTACCAAGGATTCCTTGCGCTGCACCAATTCCTTCATCTTCTTTTCTATTTCCACAAAATCGGCCTCGCGGATGCTTACTCCCTGGGCGGGCATCACATCATAATAGAAACCGTTTTCTATGGCAGGACCAATACCGAACTGGATGCCGGGATAGAGTTCCTGCAATGCCTCGGCCATGAGGTGGGCACTTGTATGCCAGAAAGCGTGCTTTCCCTCGGCGTCCTCCCATTTGTAAAGAACAACCGAAGCATCGTGCATGATGGGGCGGTTCAGTTCTACCGTTTCGCCATCCACGCCACATGCCAGCACGTCCTGTGCCAATCGTTGCGAAATGCTCTGTGCGATTTCCAAACCGGTAACACCGGCTTCGTATTCGCGGACAGAACCATCAGGAAAAGTAATTTTAATCATTTTTATCTATATTATTCTTATTTATTATTTTCAAAGGTGCAAATTTACATTATTTTTACCACACAACCATTATTTTACGAGAAAAAAACTGCTAGGGGTGCATCAGAAGTCAGATTATTTTGGTTCTGTCTTGGCCGAGTACTGTTTTATAAGGCTATAAGCATGGTAAAGACCGAACTCTCCGGCCTGGCTCAGGTCAGCCAGTCCCTTCTCCTTCTGCCCTAACTGAAGATATGCCACACCACGGTTATAATAGGCGTCAGGGAAATGGGGGTCACACTCTATTGCCTTGGTATAGGATTCGACGGCCTGCCCCGTCTCGCCAAGTTCCATTTGCACGGCACCCAGATTATAATGTACATAAGCCAACTGAGGACAGAGGGATACGCACTGGGAAAAATCTTGCTGTACCATTAGGAACCCTAACCTTAAATCGGAAGCAGAAGACTGTTTGGCATTGGCCTGCAGTTGAGCCATCCGTACTTGTCCCCTAAGCCACAGGCCAAGCAAATCTGCCGGTTTCGACTGCAGGTAAGCATTCAGTTCGGCAATGGCTCCTTCAAAATCCTTCACATGGTAATAATCCATTGCACGCCGGAAAAGAAGAATATGATTGTCGGGGTGTTCCTCCACTTCACCGGCCAAACTGTCTATCATGGCCAAATGTCGGTCAGCCTGCTGTTCTGTCAGCGTACGTTCCCTGGCGGAAAGACATAACTGAGACGGCAAGACCCGACTGTTATTGAGCGAATCCACAGCCGCTGCATAAGCGGAATATGAATTAACTTGCGATGCTTTCGGGTAATATGTAAGCACATAAAGAGGCATGGGCTTAAGCTCGGTCTTCTGATCCTGTACCCTTCCGCGGTATTCGCTTTCATATTTGTTCTCTGTCTCGCGTTCATCCTCAACAACCAGTTTCTGGTAGTCCTCAATGGTACGCTCGCTCTTCTTTCTGGTCTTGCCCTGTTTATAGGTGCCGGAAGCCACAGCCATTTGAGCCTGAAGAATCTTGAACTCGTCCCGTTCTGCACCGTTTCTGTCACCAATTTTGCGTCTGATGGAAGCACGTTTCCTATAACCTTCCCAGAATTGGGGATACTCCCGTATGACAGCACTGATATCGCGGATGGCCCCTTGATAGTCTCCCGTATTGTCCAACAGCAGGGCACGATTGTAAAGGGCAATCATATTATCTGGCTCCATATCCAGCACATGATTAAAATCTTCAATGGCCAGATTGTCCTCGCCAACATTGGCGCGCAAAAGACCACGGTTGAAACGGGCCAGATAATTTCCCGGCTGCAAATCTATTGCAGCATCATAATCAGACATGGCACCGCGCAAATTGTCCTGATAATAGCGTGCGAGCGCACGGTTCACATATAGAGATTCGTTGCGTGGAGACTGGAGAATGGCCTTGTCCAGGGCAGTCTCGGCCTTGGCGTATTCCTTTCTGTCTGCATGAAGCATAGCTTTCATACTCCAGGCATTGCCGTCAAACTCATTCACCTCCAAAGCACGGTCTACCCATGTTTCGCCCTGCAGCGTATCCTTGCGGGCAAAAGCCACTTGTGCCTTCAGAGTATAATGAGAGGGAATCTTGGGCCAGTGCCTTATCATTACGTCAAGCGAGGAGTCTGCACTGGCGTATTTTTCCTGTTCTATCTGACACAACACCATGTTATACCAACTGTTGCGGTCAAGAGGACTCAGATGCAGAAGTTGGTGATAATCCTCTTCAGCCAGAGCGTACCTGTCCTGATTGATGCGGCACAAGGCTCTAAGTCCATAATAATTGGCCATGTACGGGTTACGTTCCAGTGCCTGGGAACAATCAATCTCGGCACCCGGATAATCCTCAAGATAGAACTTGGCCAATCCCCGGTAAAAATAGGAGTCGCTCATCCAGGGCTTGGCATTGACCACCATATTGAACCGCTGTATGGCCAACACGTAGTCTTCATAATAAAGAGCATTGCGCCCCATAAGCATGACACGGTCTGTATTGATCTGTGCATATGCCACACTGCCATCCTGCCATTTCAAAGAAAGAAACAGCGCCAAAAGCAACAGATACAGACGTTGTACGGATATAGCGTATGCTCTTTCTCTTATCAACGTTTTACCTTGACTTTATAATTACAGGAGAAATCCCCCTTAACAATTGACTGCAGTTTCTTGCGTGTGAGCTGACGGCGAAGACCTTTAAGGTGATCGGTGAACACCAAACCGTCAAGATGGTCAAATTCATGCTGCATTACACGGGCCAGATATCCGCTCACCCATTCGTCATGAAGTTGGAAATCTTCATCAAGATAACTCACGCGGATTCGGGTAGGACGGCGCACCGCTTCGTGGATTCCGGGCAAGGAAAGACAGCCCTCCTCCATCAAATCAGTTTCCGAATCATCCACTTCTTCAATATAGGGGTTAATAAACGTGCGGATATACCCCTTGTATTCGGGCAAGTCCTCGCTGATCAGATCCAGATTGATTATGGCCAGACGAATGGGCAGGCCCACCTGGGGGGCAGCCAGGCCAATACCTTCGCTGCGTTCCAGCGTATCATACATATCCTGTATGACCTGCTTTAGATTAGGGTAATTTTCGTCTATTTCTTCGGCCTCCTGTCGGAGAACCTGTTGACCGTATGTATAAATGGGCAATATCATTGTTGTTGTTATATATTATATAATGTGTAAAAACGAACTAAATCTTATGCTGAAAGAATCATAAATGGCGCTGTCTTGATTCCATCCAGCCCTGCAAAATGATACAAGCACTGATTTCATCAACCAGAGCCTTGTTCTGTCTTGCCTTCTTTCCAATACCGCTTTCCAGCATAGCATGGTGGGCCATCACACTTGTATAGCGCTCATCCCACATTTCTATCGGAACTGCAGGAAAAGTCTGGCCCAACTTTTTGACGAATGCCTTTACACGCGGAAGATTGTCACTGTCCCTGCCATTGGTCTGCTTAGGAAGTCCCACGACAAAGCGCTCCACATGCTCACGGGAAAGATAATCCTGCAAAAAAGCGATTAGCTGGGGCGTGTTCACCGTAGTAAGACCGTTCGCTATTATCTGAAGAGGGTCCGTCACTGCCAAACCAGTTCGACGGACCCCATAGTCTATTGATAGGATTCTACCCATCCTAACAGTTTCAAGAGATATTACAATTACTTCTTGTACAGCAACCAAGCGCCAGGATACTGGCCAATCAGACTGTTACGGCTCTGAGCGGCCTCTGCCTTTGTATCATAGCTGGTAGCACATACACGATACATTACGCCGTTGCTTGAAGTGTTTGCCTGCACGACACGAGCGGTATAACCCTTGGAGTTCAATGTATTGGCAAGACCTGTAGCATTGGCCTTAACGCCGAAGCTGCCGACAACTACGCTATATGCCTTCAGGGGAGCACCGGCAACAAGAGTAACGTTTTCTGTACGCACGCTTACATTGCTGTAGTCAGCGTTGGTTGTAGTAGGAGTTGTAGTTGTGGTTACGGGAGTAACGCTAACGGGAGTAGTCTGCTGAGTCACGGGCGCTGTTGTTGCAGTCTGCTGTGCCTTAGCCTTCTCATAAGCCTTTTTGTACGCACTTTCCTTGCTCTTACAAGAACTCATTGCAAACACCATAAACAGGGCTGTGCCCATCCAGAAAATCTTTTTCATACTTGCTGAATTATTTTAAAGAAATTATTTTTACTCTATTATTTTATTTTTTACCTGTGCAAAGGTAGATATTTTCCTGTTATTAACCATGAAATATCACAAAAAAAACGTTAAAAATTACATAAAAACTTGCCAAAAACTTTTTATTACAAAAAAAAACACTACATTTGCATCATTACTCACCATAAAATACGTTTTTGAACTATGAAAGCATTGAATTATCTGGTAGCATTTTTAGGCGGTGCCGCAATAGGCACAGCTTGTGGTTTGCTCTTTGCACCCGAAAAGGGAAGTGACTTACGCGAAAGAATTGCTGAGGCTTTACGCAAACGCGGAATCAAGCTCAACAGCAAGGAAATGGCCAATCTGGTAGATGAAATTGCAGAAGAGCTGCAAGCCAACCCTGCGCCTGAGGTATAAGTATTATTCCGCTCATGAACACAGAGGAAAAATATACTGACAATTTCCGCAAACTGCTGCAGGAGACAAAACACTATCTGAACCTGCAGAAAGAATATGCGCTAATGGACACGGCAGACAAGCTGACTGTAATCCTGTCTACCGTGGCCATTTCCGCAATATGCTTTGTATTATGCGCCATGATTCTGTTTTTCCTCACTTTTGCTTTGGCCTATTGGATTGGCAATTTGACTGGCAACCTTTCACTGGGTTTCATTAGCATTTCCGCCCTACTTGCCATCATTCTACTTATCGCGTTCAAAAAGCGGAACGCCTGGGTTGTACAGCCACTTGCCAGAATGATGGTCAGACTATTTGTCACCAAAGAAGAGACCAACAATGAACAAAGCTGAAACCATAGCAGGTCAGATTGACGCCCTGGCGGCCCTGAGGGACGAAAAGGCGCAAGTAAAGCTCCGCATAAACGCCTCCAGTCAGAGACTGGGACAGATAGCCCAACGCATTACCGAACCCATTCCTTCAGCCACATCAGTATTCAGCATGGGAAGTCTGGTCAGCAACGGAATTGCCATCTACCAGGGTGTCCGTTTAGGAACACGTCTTCTGCGTTCCATTACCTCCATTTTCCGTCGGAGATAGTATATAAAGGGACTTCAGAATTCAAGGTTTTTTCATTCCTTCACTTTGCCGTATGATATTCTATCATGCGCTTGATGGCTCTTTCACAAACGGGGCAGAAGCCGGGCGCTGCATTTATCTTCATCCTACATTCCTGCACAGGACGATACACGCCTTTTGACTGGTAACCTCCTCCTTCGTACACACCAAGTTCCGTATAGATATTTTTTCCGGATGGCGTGGTAGGTATTTTTACGTCCCGAGGGAGCATATCCGCCCACTTGGAACCAAAGTCTGCCAACGTAGTAATATTGGGTTCCCAAGGCTCTGTTCCGGCCGGATACATTTCTTCATATTGGTCGTCATAATAATACTCATCCCCCAAGCCGGCAAAGCTGTGCCCCAGTTCATGCACTATGACAGGACGCGCCATGGCATTGTGAGCTGCTGTCATCAGATAACTGTTGAAGATGCCGCCACCGCCATAGTTGTCCGTATTCGCCAATATCAGAATATGCTCGCAGGGCACACCGGAAAGCACATCGTGCAGACGTTTCAGATGCAACGTAGTCAGATAACGCGCGCTATAAAAGGTGTCGAAGTTACTGTTCAGTACAGTATTGCGCCACAACGACTTATGCGGAATGCTAACTCCGCTCTCAGCCGAAGGAGCCAATACAGCCACAAAATTCAGGCAATCCGCCATAGACTTGAATGGCTCGTGACTCAGAATCGCATCCACACTTTCGCGGCAGTCACGCAAAAAAAGGGACATTTCATCCTGGGTATATCCCTCTGGAACAAAAGTAAAGTCTATGCAGCCACGGCTGTCACCGCCCTTACGGACATACTGCCATTCATAAGCCTTTTGCGCCGGGCGGATAAGGATGTCAGAAGGATCTACACGATGGGTAAAACGAGCGCTCGACCTTCCATGAGTATCCGTGAGCATAACGGTTACATCCACCGGTTTGCGGGGCATCGGCAACAAGAAGACATTCTCAAAAGACTTGTGTACCTTTGCAGCCTCTTCCGTACTTTGCCATTCCTGGAAAAGCGTACTGAAAGAGGTGATATACAACGTGTCGCAAGCCGTAGTGTCTGTCATTACAATCCGCCCGTTACCCCTGAGAAGCAGTTTGTCCATATTGGCTCTTCTGCCATACCATCCCTCGGCACAACGGAGTTCGTCCACACTTATCTGCTGCGTATTGGCATTTCCGCTGAATATATAATCGACACGCAACGTGCGGTCTGAAAACAAGTCATCAAAACGTTGCGCCCAAACCGCAACCACACCCAATAGCAACATAAGTGCAAAGCAACAAGCCCTGTATTTCATTTCTTTTTTTAAATTAAACGGTTACATTCTGGCGCAAAGATATAAAGAATTCGGATACAGAAGCACAGTTTTCCCGGAAAAGTGCGCTTCAATATTTGCCAGTTCAGCGAATGTCGTGTATCTTTGTGCCGACATTATTGCCAGAAATACAGAATGAAGAAGAAAGAACTATACCAAAATGTGATAGCCTACTTTCAGCAGGCCATGCCTATGCCTGAAACGGAACTGCACTATGAGACGCCGTTCCAGTTGCTCGTTGCAGTTATCCTGAGCGCCCAATGTACGGACAAGCGCATAAACCAAGTAACGCCCAGGCTCTTCAATGATTTTCCTACAGCCGAAGCCATGGCGGCTACCACACCGGACGTTATCTTTGAATACATACGCAGTGTAAGCTATCCCAACAACAAGGCCAAGCATCTTGTAGCCATGGCAAAAATGCTGCAGGAGAAATTCGGCGGAGAAGTTCCGTCAACGGGAGAACAACTGGAACAGCTGCCGGGCGTGGGCAGAAAGACAGCAAACGTCATCCAAGCCGTCATTTTCCAGAAAGCCCGCATGGCCGTGGACACACACGTTTTCAGGGTAAGCCACCGCATGGGGCTGGTGGGGAAAGGCTGCACCACTCCACTCAGCGTTGAGAAGGAACTGGTAAGGAACATTCCGGAAGAACTCATACCTACAGCCCACCACTGGCTCATTCTTCACGGCAGATACGTATGCCAGGCCCGGCGTCCGAAATGTGAAGAATGCGGTCTTTTAGGTATCTGTCCGCGAAAAGGGGTCTAATCCGGATTGCCCATGTGCCTTTTTAATAAGTTTTATTTGTGTATACAAACAAAAAAACGTAACTTTGTGCACTGAAAACGAGAATATATCAAACTCTTTAAAAGAAAATCATTATGACAATTGAAAATTTTAATTTTGCCGGCAAGAAAGCCATTGTTCGCGTGGATTTCAATGTGCCTCTGAATGAAAACGGAGAGATTACCGATGACACCCGCATCCGCGGTGCGTTACCCACCCTGAAGAAGATTATCGCTGACGGCGGTGCCGTTATCATCATGAGCCACATGGGCAAGCCCAAGGGAAAGGTTAATCCCAAGCTGTCTCTGGGCCAGATCAAGGACGCCGTTTCTGCAGCTCTGGGCGTTCCCGTAACTTTTGCCCCCGACTGCGCAAAGGCTGCCGAAGCCGCTGCCGAACTGAAGATGGGCGAAGCGCTGCTGTTGGAAAACCTGCGCTACTATCCCGAAGAAGAAGGCAAGCCCGTTGGCATTGACAAGGCAGACCCCGCATACGACGAGGCAAAGAAGGCCATGAAGGAAAGCCAGAAAGAGTTTGCCAAGACTCTGGCAAGCTATGCCGACTGCTACGTTATGGACGCATTCGGTACCGCTCACCGCAAGCACGCCTCTACAGCCGTTATCGCCGACTATTTCGATGCTGACAACAAGATGCTCGGCTATCTGATGGAGAAGGAAGTTGCTGCCGTTGACGCTGTGCTGAGCGACATCAAGCGTCCCTTCATCGCCATCATGGGCGGTTCAAAGGTTTCCTCAAAGATCGGCATCATTGAGAACCTGCTCGGCAAGGTTGACAAGATTATCCTCTGCGGCGGTATGACTTATACTTTCGCCAAGGCTCACGGCGGCAATGTGGGTAACTCCATCTGCGAGAATGACAAGCTCGACATTGCGCTGGGCGTAGAGGAACTGGCAAAGAAGAACGGTGTGGAACTGGTTCTGGCTCCCGACGCCATCATTGCCGACGACTTCTCTAACGACGCAAACCAGAAGGTTGCCCCCGCAACAGATATCCCCGAAGGTTGGGAAGGTCTGGACGCAGGTCCCGAGGCACAGAAGAAGTTTGCCGATGCCATCAAGGGCTGCAAGACCATTCTGTGGAACGGTCCTGCCGGCGTATTTGAGTTCGACAACTTCTGCGCCGGTTCACGCGCCATCGGCAACGCCATTGCAGAAGCAACCGCCGAGGGTGCATTCTCTCTGATTGGCGGCGGCGACTCTGTTGCCTGCGTTAACAAGTTCGGACTGGCGGACAAGGTATCTTACATCTCTACCGGCGGCGGCGCCCTGCTCGAGGCCATCGAAGGCAAGGTTCTGCCCGGAATTGCAGCCATCAAGGGATAATTCCCCTATGACATAAGCACATAAACCAAGGAACGAGGGAGGGTTAGATAAAAACAGAGTCCCTCGTTCCTTGCATTTTACAATACACAAAACCATTCTTTCAGCACCAGCGTGAAAAAGCCAATCATCACCCTTCTTCTTTCCATTGCAGCCATTGTGTCCTGCACACAAAAGGGTACACAGCCTACTGCAGAAGAACTTGCCGCCAGAGACAGTCTGGCGCTGCACATTGCCGTAATGCCCACCACAGACTGCCTGCCCATGTATCTGGCCGCAGAATGTGGCATAGCCGACTCATTGGGACTGGACATCCGTCTGCACACCTATCTGGCACAGATGGACGTGGACACAGCCATACAGGCCGGACACGTAACCGTTGCCTACAGCGACCTGATACGCGCCATACGAATGAGCGACAACACAAGCGTAAAAGCCATCATGAAGGGAAGCACCGGCATGAGCCTGCTGGCCATCAAGGGCAAAAGAGTGAGCAAGGTCCACCAGATGAAGGAGCGCATGGTGGCCATCAGCCGGCTGTCCATAAGCGACTACTGGTGCGACGCCATGCTTGACAGCGCATACATGCTGATGGAAGACGTGTACCGTCCGCAAATCCATGACATACAGCTGCGCACGGAAATGGTGCGCACCGGACTGATAGACGCGGCCATTCTGCCAGAACCCTACAGCCAATGGATGGAATTTGCCGGCAACAACATTATCTACACTTCGCCCAAACACGGCCCCCACCTTGCCGCATGGATCGTAAAGGCCGACAGCACCCTGGACACCCGCCGCCGCGAACAGGTAAGGCTTATGACAGAAGCGTACGACATAGCCGCCAGGCAGATGAATGAGCCGCGCCACCGCTCAAGAATCAGGCACATACTGCAGGCACAATACCGCATTGCGCCCGAGGCTGTGGACAGCATAAAGATTGTATGCCCCGCCGGCGCGGAACTTCCGGACAGCACCGCACTGAAGGAGGCTGTCAAATTCCTTCAGGCAAGGGAGCGGATGCCCGAACATGTTGAAACAGACAGTCTGATATGGAACACATTCGTCAGAAAATGATAACGAAGGATGTGCGCGATACACTCTACAAGGAAGCGACCGAGGCGCTTGCCGGTTTCCGCATAGCCGCCGGACTGGCACAGGCGCAGGTGCTGCAATACCACTGCAACAGCCGTACGCTGGCCATGCAGCTCGAGGCCGTCTGCACAGACTACGCTTCCATGCTGGGCTTTATACAAGGGGGCGGAAACGACCCAAAGCGCGAGAGCATGCAACGGCAGATTGCCAAACGCGCACTGGACATTCTGGACGCCACCCACCGCGAGATACGCACGGAGGCATGGAGCGACGACTATGCCAGAGCCTGTAAGGAGACGCGCCACATTGCACTCACGCCCGAAAGTCTGCACACCGCCATACAACAAGACCTTGACGATGAAGAGAGATATGCCATGCAGGACCGCCTGTTCAACCGCCTTTGGACCATGGAACAGCTCTCCCCGCAGCAGGCGGCCACCGTATATGACTTCATCCTGAGCCAGCGGCCCAACGTACAAAGACACTTCGTTGCCGGCATACTGATGGCAATGTGGGAATACTTCGACATACAGAAACTGCAGCTGCTGCAGATGTTCATGCAGGAAGACAACCTCGGCGTACGCACCCAGGCCACACTGGCATACATACTGGTACACCTGCGCCACCGGGACAGGCTGGCCCTTTACCACGACGAGCTGATGCCCGTGAGCTCGCCCTATATCAAGGAGGAAATGCGCATTGCACAGCATTTCCTGTTCATGCAGAAGAACTGTCTGAAGATTTACGAACAGCTGGCAAAGAACATACAACGGCACATGAGCGAACACAGGGACGAGGATGAAAGACAGGAGATGCTCCACCAGGTAATGCAGGACCGCGCCGACCTGAACCCCCGCACCTTTGTGATTGCGTACGGCAAGCCCTTCTTCCATCACATGTCTTCATGGTGGATGCCCTACGAAAAGGACAGACCGATGTGCAGAGAGGCGCTGAAGCAGACGGAAGACCGCAGCCTGCTGAAGATTCACGACTTTCTGCTGCGGCACTGCTGCGATGTGGACATGTATGCCATCATACAGATGCTGGGCATGAAGGGGCTGGGCATAAAGACATCCATGTTTGGCAGCCCCGACGAGGAAATGACACAGGAAATGGCAGAAGCCGAGGAGCTTACGCCCACAATCACATACAGCCTGCTCACGCAGAACATATACCGGTTCTTCTATTACGCCAAATGGTGCAGGAACTACCCCAACCCGTTCGAGGCAGACGTGTATCTGCCCGACGTGCCTTCGCTGGCACCGTATTTCGACACGGAAAGCCTTGTCCGGCTCCATGCCATGCTCATGCGCACAAATGACTTCAATACGGCTCTGCGATGTGCCCGCGACATTACCGCCAGCCGCGGAAGCGACGCGCAAATGCTCATGGACTGCGGACTGTGCCACCAGGAGTTGGGCAACCACAGCGCCGCACTGCAAAGCTACCGCCAGGCCGAACTGCTCGTGGGCGACGACGTATGGCTGCTCACGCAGATGAAGCAGTGCTACACGCAGCTCAACTACCACAACGAGGCGCTCGACTGTCTGAAACGACTGGAAGAGCTGGGCCAGACCGACTACTCATCCCTGCTGCTGGAAAAGGCCCGGTGCCTGCTCAGTCTGAATGCCTATGAAGAGGCCCTGCAGTGCTTCTTCGAGATGAAATACCGCCACATGAACGAGCCAGAAGCCACAAGAGGCATTATCCTCTGCGCCTTCAGGAGCAGACAATACCAGAAGGCACGCCAGTATGCGCAGCAGTTCCTGGAATCCGGAACAGAGCCCACCCATGCAGACTACATAGTGGCCGGACACATAGAATGGGCCGACGGAAACTGGCAAAAGGCGCTCGAGCATTACCAGGAAGCCATCCGCCACTTCATCTCTGACAATCCGGAGAAAAAGAACATCGGCGACGAATGGAAATTCTTCGAGAAAGACCGCCACATGCTACAGGAGCACGGCATTTCCCAGGCCGACATCATGCTCATGTATGACCTGATTTCCGGCGTCAATTAAATTTGTTTATTTTATATCAGTCAGGATGACGGATAGCGGTCGGGAATGACAGTTTGTGTTCAGGATGGCTGTTCGCTATGCCTTACTTTGCTACATTCTTTTATTATAAAAGTGCCAAAAGAGGAAACAGCGCTGCAACTTGCTTTTGTCACTTGACAATATATAGATACAGCACTGCAACTTGTCTTTGTCAATTGACAATATAGAGATGCAGCGCTGCAACTTGCTTTTGTCACTTGACAATATAGAGATACAGCGCTGCAACTTGTTTTTGTCACTTGACAATACATAGATACAGCGCTGCAACTTGCTTTTGTCACTTGACAATATGAAGATACAGCGCTGCAACTTGTTTTTGTCACTTGTCAATATGAAGATACAGCGCTACAACTTGCTTTTGTCAATTGACAATATAGAGATACAGCGCTGCAACTTGCTTTTGTCACTTGTCAATATGGAGATGCAATGCTGCAACTGCTTTCCGAATGCGTTCGGAATAGAGATGCAATGCTGCAACTTGCTTTCGACTGCGTTCGGAACAGAGATGCAGTGCTGCAACTACTTTCCGAATGCGTTCAGAACGGAGATGCAGTGCTGCAACTGCTTTCTGACTGCGTTCGGAACGGAGATGCAATGCTGCAACTTGCTTTCGACTGCGTTCGGAACGGAGATGCAGTGCTGCAACTTGCTTTCGACTACGTTCGGAACGGAGATACAATGCTGTAACTGGTATTTGCAGGAGAAAGAAAGGCAGAACGGCCGGAGTTCTTAAAGGAAAATTTGGAAAGTTGCCCGGACGAAAGACGGAATCTTACATTCCTACAGCACCGCCTTCAGAAACCAGAGCGTGCGCCCCCTTACACGCTGGCGCAGCGTGAAGTGCTGCTTGAAGTTTTCCGGCGTGAGCAGTGTGCACCGGCTGCGTTTGTCAAAGGCGTACACATCGTAAAGGCGGTCGGTTACGCCCTTGTCAAACATAAAGGCATTTATTTCATAGTCGAACATAAGCGAGCGCGCATCCAGGTTGGCGGAACCTACGGTGCAGTACATATCGTCCACCATCATCACCTTGGCATGATGGAATCCGCCCTCAAAATAAAAGATGTCCGCGCCGCGGTCCATGAGTTTCTTCATCTGTATGGCCGTAATGTCCGGCGTAAGCTGCTGGTCGTTGTTGGCAGAGAGCATTATCTCCACCTTCACCCCCCTTTTCAGCGCACGGTACAGCGCACGGCGCACGGTGCGCGTGAGCAAGGGGTAGGCGTTCACTATGCGCACGTTGTGCCGGGCCGCGTCAATGGCCTCGGCATAAGCCTTGCGCATGAGTCCGCTTTCCCTTCCGGGCTTGCGTGCCACCACGCCCATCAGTATCTTGTCCGTGCTGCGGTCGGGTCCGGCATAGTCTGCGGCATTCATCCGCTCGCCGGTAACCTTGTGCCACATCTCGGCAAAGAGTCTTTCGTATTCCGCCACACATGGGCCGTGCATGCGGATGTGCATATCCAGCCAGTCGCCCACCTCGGGCTTGCCGTGCAGATAGTAGTCGGCAATGTTCATGCCGCCAATGTAGGCCGTATGCCCGTCTATGGTGATAATCTTGCGGTGGTCGCGGTGGTAGGCGCGGTGGATATAGGGGAAGGCAAAGGGGGAAAACTCGTGCATCAGGATGCCCTCGGCACGCAGCCGCTCCAGGTCTTCCTTGGTGAAGCTGTCCGTAGGACGGTGGTTGCCGAAGCCGTCAATCAGCACCTTCACCTCCACTCCCTGGCGCACCTTGCGCCGCAGCAGGTCGAGGGTGGCATTGCCTATGCTGTCGTTGTAAAACTTGTAGAACTCTATGTGGATATAGCGTTCCGCCTGCTCCAGCTGCCGGAACAGGTCGTCGAAGAATTCCTTTCCGCTGGGCAGCAGATGCACCTCGTTTCCCTGAAAGAACGGCACGTCAAGCCCACGCAGTCCGGCAACGGCCAGCGAGTCGCTCCTGTCCTGCGAAAGACCGGGAAGAGCCACGGCAAAGGCGCAGGCGCACGCCAGCAGGCGCACCCAATCATATACGGAAGAAAACAATCTGAAGCCCAAGAAAAGAGAGAGATTGATTACATCATGCAGCGGAAGTTGTCCACTATGCCCAGCAGCTGGCCGTCCTCGCCTACAACCAGCACCGCATGAATCTTATGGTTGTTGAGTTTGTTCAGAATCTCGCCCAGCTTCATGGTCGGAGGCACACAAACCGGCGTGCGGGTCATCACCTCCTCCACCGGTACATTGAAGAAGCCTTCGTGCAGGCGTTCCGTAGCGCGGCGGATGTCTCCGTCCGTCACCAGTCCGGCCACCTTTCCGTCTTCCATCGCCACCGCAAGCCCCAGCTTGCCGAAACTGATTTTGATAATGGCCTCGCCCAGCTTCATCTTGGGGTCTATAACGGGAAGGTCGTCGCTGCGCATCACATCCTGAGCCGTCACAAGCAGACGGCGGCCCAGCGTTCCGCCAGGATGGAATTTGGCAAAGTCGCGCTCCTTGAAGTTGCGGGCCTCCATCAGCGCGCAGGCCAACGCGTCGCCCATGGCCAGCGTGGCGGTGGTACTGCTCGTGGGAGCCAGGTTGAGGGGGCAGGCCTCCTGCTTCACCTGTATGTTTATATGGTAAGTGGAGTTCTTTGCCAGCAGCGACTGCGGATTGCCGGACATGCCTACGAGCGGAATCTGCTGTTCCTTCAGCGTGGGCACAAAGCGCAGCAGCTCGTCGGTCTGGCCGCTGTTGCTTATGGCAAGCACAATGTCGTTCTTG
The DNA here is from genome assembly GCA_017935785.1 of Bacteroidaceae bacterium. GTDB lineage: Bacteria > Bacteroidota > Bacteroidia > Bacteroidales > Bacteroidaceae > Physcousia. The sequence goes on along the minus strand of JAGBGU010000065.1, from coordinate 19,671 downwards.
GTAATTGCGCCCAGGTCGCCATGGAACAGGTCGAGCGGATTGGCATAGAAGGCCGGTGTGCCCGTACTGCTCAGCGTGGCGGCAATCTTGGCGCCGATATGGCCGCTCTTGCCCACTCCGGTCAGGACCACCTTGCCCTGGCACGCGAGTATCAGTTCCACCACTGCGTCAAAGTTCTCATCTATCTGCGGAATCAGGCTCAGCACGGCCTGTGCCTCGTCCTGCAGACACTTAATGGCAATTTCTCTATATTGGCTCATAACAAAGTTTTAATGACATTATTCAAATCATCCAGACGGAGCATATTGGGGCCGTCGCTCAGCGCATGGTCCGGATCGGGATGCACTTCAAAGAAATAGCCGTTGGCGCCGAAGGCCTTGGCTGCCAATGCCATGGCGGGCACATACTCGCGGTTTCCGCCAGTCTTTCCGCCTGCCGCTCCCGGCCGCTGCACGCTGTGGGTGCAGTCCATGATAACGCGCGGAACAATCTGCTTCATCTCGGGAATGTTGCGGAAGTCCACAACCAGATTGTTGTAGCCGTACATGTTGCCACGCTCGGTGAGCCAAACTTCCTTGGCACCGGACCCGATACATTTTTCCACGGGGAATGACATGTCCGCTCCGCTGAGGAACTGCGCCTTCTTTATGTTCACAATCCTTCCGGTCTGCACAGCCGCCAGCAGCAAGTCGGTCTGACGGCAGAGGAAGGCCGGAATCTGAAGCACATCCACCACCTCGCCCACGGGTGCGGCCTGGCAGCTTTCGTGAATATCCGTCAGTAAGGGCAGTCCGTAGCGTTCCTTTATGTCGGCCAGCATCTGCAATCCCTTTTCCATTCCGGGACCGCGGAACGAGGAAAGGCTTGTTCGGTTGGCCTTGTCAAAGGAAGCCTTAAAGTACACTTCAACACCTGTCTGCTGTTTAATCCTGAGAAGCTCCTGCGCCACTGTGTCCAGCACATCCATAGACTCAATCACACAAGGGCCTGCAATAAAGAGTGGTTCCATTAATCTGAATAATTTATATTTGGCCGCAAAGATACAAAAAATCAGGCAATTTATGCCCATTTGGCCGAAAATTCAGTAACTTTGCACAACAAACATTACACTTTATACAAAATAATTTATGAGCAAAGTAGTCATCAACTGCTTCGAGGACTTTGAGCCTTACGCAGGAAAGGAATTGGGCACAAGCGATTATGTGCAGTTAACCCAGGAAAGAATTTGCCAGTTTGCCGACGCCACACTGGACCATCAGTGGATTCATGTGGACCAGGAAAAGGCCAAGGCTGAAAGTCCGTTCGGCACCACCATCGCCCACGGCTATCTCACACTGAGCATGCTGCCCTATCTTTGGGACCAGATTATAGAAGTGAACAACCTGGAGCGCATGATGAACTATGGCATGGACAAGATGAAGTTCAACCAGCCTGTGCTGAGCGGCCAGCACATCCGCATGACCACCAAGCTGGAAGAACTGGCCAACCTGCGCGGCGCCATCAAGACCACTATCAAATTCACCATCGAAATTCAGGAAACCGGCAAGAAAGCCCTGGAAGGCCTGGCCACCTTTATATATTATTTCAAGAAGTGAGCGGTGAACGCATCCGTTCAACGTTAATCGTTCAAAAAAAGCAAAGACGCGAAAATAAATAGCCGGAGGCTTTCAGGCCTCCGGCTTTATCATGCCATATAACAATGGCGTCTGCAAGACGCACATTCGTTAATCGTTCTACGTTAATATCCCAAATCGCGCACGATATCAGAAATCTGTTTCATTGTGGTCAGGCGCGTGGGGATGAGCGGCAGGCGCAGGTGGTTCTCAATCATACCCATTTCAGAAAGCATGGCCTTCACGCCGGCAGGGTTTCCGTCCACAAAAAGCAGTTTGAACAGCTCGGTAAACTTGTGGTGGATGGTTCGCGCGGATTCGTATTCACCGCGCAGAGCCAGACGCACCATGCGGCTGAACTCGTATGGCAACGCATTGCCAATCACGCTGATTACGCCCACGGCCCCCAATGTAATCAAGGGAAATGTGATACCGTCATCACCGCTGATTACGTCAAAGTTCTCGGGTTTGTTCTTGATAATATCGTCCATCTGTGTAATGTTGCCGCTGGCTTCCTTAATGGCTACGATGTTCTCAAAGTCACGGGCAAGGCGCAGGGTGGTCTCTGCCGTCATGTTCACACCGGTTCTGCCTGGTACATTATATAATACTATAGGAAGCGGACTGGCCTGCGCCAGGGCACGGTAATGCTGGTAAAGCCCTTCCTGTGAAGGTTTGTTGTAATAGGGGCACACACTCAGGATACCTTCAATGCCGCTCCAGTCCATACTCTTCAGTTCGTTCACAACTGCAGCCGTACTGTTGCCGCCGCATCCCATCAGCAGGGGCACACGTCCGGCAACCCGCTCCACAAGATGGTTTTTCAGCATCTGCTTTTCCGCAGCGGTCAGAGTTGGGGTTTCCGCTGTGGTTCCCATAATGCACAGAAAATCCACACCTCCCTTAATCTGATATTCCACCAAACGGTCTAAAGCCTCAATATCTATTGAATTATCGCTCCTGAAAGGGGTAATCAAGGCCACGCCAAGCCCCTTGAATCTATTAACTGCCATAAACTTGCTAAAAAAACTTTGCAAAAGTAGTGCTTTTATTCGGTTTATGCAAAAAAGAATGGCGCTAATTCTTGGCGCATACATATTTTAAATATAAATTTGCATACAAGAAAAACATTTATCACAATGACAGATATTGAACGCATCATACAGCTACGGGACGAACTCCACCGGCACAACCATAATTATTATGTACTGAACCAGCCCGTCATCTCGGACCGCGATTTCGACTTCCTCCTGAAGGAACTGCAGGATCTGGAGGCGGCACACCCCGAAGCCTTCGACCCGAACAGTCCCACGCAAAGAGTGGGAAGCGACCTTAACAACGAATTCCAGACCGTACAGCACCAGCGTCCCATGCTCAGTTTGTCCAACACCTACAACCGCGAGGAGGTAAAGGATTTCTACGAACGTGTGAGCGAAGGGCTGCAGGGAGCGAAGTTCCGCATATGCTGCGAACTGAAGTTCGACGGTCTGAGCATCAGCCTTCACTACCGCAACGGTAAGCTCTTTCAGGCCGTAACACGCGGAGACGGAGTGCAGGGCGACGATGTCACACAGAACATACGCACCATACAGAGCATTCCGCTACAACTGGCACAGGGGGCAGACTACCCCTCAGAGTTTGAGATCAGAGGCGAGGTGCTGATGCCCTGGACTTCCTTTGACCGTCTGAATGAACAGCGGGCCCTGGCAGAAGAACCGCTTTTTGCCAACCCCCGCAATGCGGCAAGCGGAACCCTAAAGAGCAAGGACAGCCGCGTAGTGGCAAAACGCGGATTGGATGCCTATCTGTATTACCTCCTTGGCGACAACATCCCCGGCGACGGACATTATGAAAATATGGAAGCCGCACGCCGGTGGGGTTTCCAGGTGAGCCGCCACACCACCCTCACAGACAGTCTTCAGGAGATATATGACTATATTGACTATTGGGACAAGGAACGCCACAATCTGCCGGTGGCCACAGACGGCATTGTGCTCAAGGTCAATTCCCTTAGCCAACAGCGCAGCCTGGGCATGACCGCCAAGAGTCCGCGTTGGGCCATTGCCTACAAATTCCAGGCAGAACAGGCCTGCACCACATTGCGCGATGTCATATTCCAGGTGGGACGCACAGGAGCGGTCACCCCCGTAGCCGTCATGGATCCCGTACAGCTGGCAGGCACCACGGTCCGCCGTGCCACCCTTCACAATGCCGATGTCATCCAAAGCCTCGACCTTCACATGGGCGACAAGGTACTGGTGGAAAAGGGAGGCGAAATCATACCGAAGATTGTGGCAGTCGCCCCTGAAAGCCTTAACGGGGAACGCGGTTTCCCCATACAGTTCGCCACACATTGTCCGGCCTGCGGCACCCCCCTTATCCGCATTCCGGGCGAAGCCGCACACTATTGTCCCAACGATGCCTCCTGCCCTCCCCTCATCCTGGGGCGCATAGAACACTTCATCAGCCGCAAGGCCATGAACATCCAGTCGCTGGGACCCGAAACCGTGGACGAGTACTTCCGTCAGGGGCTGATACACGATGCCGCCGACCTGTATTCACTCACAGAAGAACAACTGCTCAACGAGAATGCGAGCAACCGCAAGAGCGCACAGAAAATCATACAGAGCATACGCGAAAGCGTGAATGTTACGTTCGAACGCGTGCTGTATGCCATCGGCATCCGCTTCGTGGGCGAGATTGCCGCTCGCACCCTTGCCCGCAACTATGGCAGCATGGATGCACTGGCATCCGCCTCATTGGAAGACATCAAGGCCATAAACGGAATCGGAGACGTCATAGCTCAGAGCGTCATAAACTTCTTCAGCGAGCCAAAGAACCTCCAACTGGTGGAAAGGCTGAAGAATGCCGGCCTGCAAATGCAAATTTCCGAAGAACAGGCCCATGCACAGTCCGATACGCTAAAGGGCCAGAGCATTGTCATCAGCGGTGTGTTCCGCCATCACAGCCGAGACGAGTACAAGGCACTCATCGAACAGCACGGAGGCCGCAACGTGGGCAGCATCAGCGCCAAGACCTCCTTCATCCTGGCAGGCGAGAACATGGGACCGTCCAAACTGGAAAAGGCTAACAAACTGGGCATCCGCATCATGAACGAAGACGAGTTTCTGGAAATGATCAGTACTCTTTAGGGATATTGCACGCTGGCTTCATCCTGATGCTATACATTATATTGATGCTATTGTCATCCTGATGCTATACGTCATCCTGAACTTGTTTCAGGATGACATATTGCGTGAGGGCGATTATTACATAATGATGACTATTGTGTGAGAACAACGGGTTCGCATAAGGAAGACATACCCACGTCATCCTTATGCGAAACATCATCTACATCAATCCCACTTAACCCAAGCGGCATTCTGTGCGGACGAACTTACCACGGCATCCACAAACTGCATGCCTTCTATACCGTCGGCTACAGTGGGGAAGTCGAGCGCGTGTTCTGACGGTGTCTCGTTGGCCGCATCGGCTATAAGAGTAAGCGCAAAGTTGCGGTACAGGTTGGCAAAAGCTTCTATAAAGCCTTCGGGATGACCACCGGGAACGCGGGAATTGTGCTGTGCAGCAGGAGATTCTATTCCGGGCGTGCTGGTACGAATCATTTCGGCCGCACCTTCCGCCGGACGGAAAATCATGGTGTTGGGGCTGTCCTGACGCCATTCCAATCCGCCCTTTTCGCCATAGATACGGATATACAACCCGTTCTCCACACCGGCACAAACCTGCGAAGCACTAAGCAGACAACGTGCACCACCCTCGTAGCGGATAAAGACGGTTCCGTCATCGTCCAACAGACGGTCCGGGACAAAAGAGTTCAGTTCGGCACACAATTCTACCGGCTTCAGGCCTGTGATGTAATTGGCCAGGTGGAATGCGTGAGTGCCGATATCGCCCATACAACCGGCCTTACCGGAACGGGTGGGGTCTACACGCCAAGCGGCCTGTTTGTTTACGGCAGCGCAATCCGTAGAAAGCCATCCCTGGGGATACTCCACATACACACGGCGGATCTTGCCCAAATCGCCTCGTTTCACACGGAAACGTGCTTCCTTTACCAACGGATAGCCGCTATAGGTATGGGTAAGCAGCAGGCGTTTTCCTGTGCGCGCGGATATTTCAGCCAGGCTCTTGGCCTCATCCAAAGAGAAGGTGATGGGTTTGTCCAACGCCACATGGAAACCGGCCTCCATGGCCATGGCTGCAGGGGCATAGTGGACATGATTGGGGGTAACGATAGAGATGAAATCCATGCGCTCGCCCTCGGGCAACTGGGCTTCCTTCTCAATCATTTCCTGGTAAGAGGTGTATATACGGTTCTCGGGCAAGCAGAGTTCCTTGCCTGTCTGGGCAGACTTTTCAGGGTTTGAGCTGAAGCATCCGCAGACCAGTTCAATCAGTCCGTCGAGATTGGCAGCCATACGATGTACTGGGCCGATAAATGAGCCGGGGCCACCGCCCAACATTCCCATTCTGATTTTCTTTTTCATGATATTCTCTATTTATTTGTTAATAACTCATATTCCACTACTATAGGACGATGGTCCGACATCTGTACCGGGGGCACTGTTGCAGAACGAATCTGCCATGCCTGGCGCGGATAGGAAAAGACATAGTCTATCTTTATATCGGGATTGTCCTGGGGGAAGGTAAAGGCATCGTTTGCCATTGACTGCATCCACTCGCTCATGCCGTACTTTATTTCGTTAGCGTCGGGGGTGGCATTGAAGTCGCCGGCCACAACACAAGGATGTCCGGTATCCCGCATTACCTTGTTGATATGCTGCACCTGTGCCATACGGGCGTCTGCATGGAGGTCGAGATGCGTACTGCCCACACAGATCCGGTCTCCGTTGTCCAATTCCACAATTGCCATGAGCAATGACCTTTGTTCATGGTTGGGCGAGAGCATGGGCAGCAGTACGCGTTCCATCTTTACGATAGGATACTTGGACAACAGTCCTAATCCGTAATATCCGCCAGAAAAGGAGATGGACTTGCCGAAGGCTGAGAACATCTTGGTATGATAGCCCAACTCGGCAATGAGATTACGGTCATGCAGATGCTCCTCATCCTTGCGGTGGGTGTTGATGTCTATCTCCTGCAACATTACCACATCCGGATGATGCTGAGTAATAAACTTGCTCAAATCCTCAATGGAAGCCATTCCGCCGTGCAGAATGTTGTATGTCATGACCTTGAGCTCCTGTTTATCCTGGGCAAAGGAAAACAAAACCGCAAACAGGGCCAAAAGCGAAATACTGATTCTTTTCATTCCTCAACTATAATAATAATACATCAAGAAGACTTCCTGAATTATTTTCTGTCTCCGAAAAATCTCAGGAGATAGAGGAACAGGTTAATGAAATCCAGATAAAGCGTAAGGCTGCCCAGCAGAGCCAGTTTGTTGGTCTGGTCCGTTATGCCAGCGGCGCTATAGGCAAGCATCATCTGCTTGATCTTCTGTGTGTCGTATGCGGTAAGTCCCACAAATATAATCACGCCCACATAGTTCAGAATCATGGCCAGTCCGGAACTTGCCACAAAGATATTCACAACAGTGGCAATAATCAGACCTATCAGCAGCATGTACAGCACTCTGCCCATAGTGGACAAATCCTTCTTTACGAAGAATCCCACAAGGGACATGGCTCCGAAAGTGCCGGCAGTAATGAAGAAGGTTTGTGCAATGCTCTGGGCTGTATAGGCCAGGAATATAAATGACAAAGTCACTCCGTTCAGGATAGCATAGGCTGCAAAGAAGAGACCGGCAGAGAGGAAGGACATCTTCATGATACGGGCTGACAAGATGAATACCATGGCCACCTCGGCTATCAAAAGTCCCCACATAAGTGCGGGCGTTGTGGCTATGGCATAGACTATACTTTCATTTTTAGAAACAAAGAGAGCGGTAAGGGCGGTCATTACCAGGCCCAATGCCATCCATGTGTACACGTTACGCATCAATACTGAGAAACTGCGCGAAAGAACCATCTGCTGTTCCTGGCTCAAATAATTGTCTGTAAACATCATTGTCTGTTATTTTTATTGTTTATATCCGATATAGTAGGGACAGAGGCGGACATACATAACAAATCCGCGGCTGTTATGTGCAAAGATACAAAAAGATTTGTTACCATTATTTCTTTTTTAAGGTAAATTTAAGTCTTCGCGCGTATTTGCACATCCAAGAAGAAAAAATCCGTTTAAATATTTGTGTGTTTCGCAGAAAAGGCCTACCTTTGCACCCGCAATGCAGAAATGCAAAGCAAAACAATGCGGAAGTAGCTCAGTCGATAGAGCACTAGCCTTCCAAGCTGGGGGTCGCGGGTTTGAGCCCCGTCTTCCGCTCAAAGAAAACAGAGAAGCAGCCTTTTGGTTGCTTCTTTTTTCTTTTGTGCAAAAAAAATTGTAACTTTGCTATCAAAGAACAATCAAAACACATTTATCATGAAACAAAAGACATCATTTGCACTTTCGGTTTTCGTGGCCGCACTGCTTATGTTCTCATGCAGTGACCCAAAACGCGATGCCATTGGAAAGACCGAGGTGGTGATTGAAACCAGCAGGGGCGACATTACCCTGCGCCTGTATGACGACACCCCACTCCACCGCGACAATTTCATCAGGATGATTAAGGAGGGAGTATATGAAAACATTGTATGGAACCGGATTGTCCCGGAAGGAACCATACAAAGCGGAGAGCCGTCGCAAAAGGCGGGAGGAGCCGCTCCGACAGTAGAGGTGGAGAAATACCGCCATACCATTCCGGCGGAAATCATTTACCCCAAATATTATCATAAGGCGGGCGCACTGGCCATGGCACGCCAGCCGGACAGCGTAAATGTGAAACGTGAAAGCAGCGGTACACACTTCTATATTGTGTCTGGAAAGAAGTTCAACCGCGGTTCACTGGCGGAGCTGTGGCAATCGAGAAGAGACACAGAACCTGGCTTTAAGCTGCCCTCGCTGAACGAGCAGCAGAAACACGCCTATACCACCGCCGGCGGATGCCCCCATCTGGACGGTGACTACACCATCTTTGGCGAAGTGGTGGACGGCATGAAGGTTGTGGAATACATCAACAAAATTCCAGTGGATGCCGCCGAGCATCCGCTCAAAGAAGTCATCATAAAGTCCATAAGGATTAAGTGATGTTCATAAATCATCACTCCCTAAAAAAAACAGCAACCCCGCCTTGCGCTTTTGCATGCAAGGCGGGGTTAATTACTATATCAGGAAAGACAACGATTATTCGTTCTCCTTCTTCTTTCTTCCCAACTGCTCAATCTTTATCTCGTTTGTAACCCTACCACTGGTAAGCAGCAGCACTGTACTGCGAGGTTCTGTGGAAAGATTCTCCTCGAAGGTAAGTTCCAGTGTGTTCTTACCGGGAGTACCCTCCATTTCGCTAATCTTCAGCCAAGAGGGTGCCTGCCCATCCTTGTATGCCAAATTCCAACGCTGATGAACATTGAAGCACAAAGAGTCTGAGGGCACGAAAGCACTGTCGGTAAGACAGAACTTTACGGTCTCGGGGATTGTGCTGCCTTCACGGAACTTTTCCACCTCGGCTTCGGGGTGGCTGATGTCCAGATGGCCGTACTGCAGATACTTTGCACCTACTGAATATTCATAGGAGAACACTTCAACGGTACCCAGGCGGGTTTTGTTTGAGGTGTTAGGCGCAAATTCCAGTTCGCACGTTATCCAATAGCGTTTGGTATTGTCATACTTGATGTTGCCTGTCTCGTCTCCGGTCAAACGGATCCAATCCGGTTCATTAGGTCTAACACGCCAGCTGTCAAATGTGACAAACGAGATGGAGTCTGCAGATTCATCCGCATACAAAACACTATATCCCTGTGCAGGATAAACTATCATCAGCTGATGCTGGTCCATATCGCCACAGGAAGTAACGAACAGGCCGCCGGCCATAGCAAAGGCTGCCAAAAGTTTTGTTTTCATTTTCATTTTCTTTCTACCTTATTATATATATTATATAAAATATGTCCTTAAATCAATACCAGTCAATGTTGCTGCTGTACGAACTCTGTTTTTTCCACTTGAGGGCATCGGTTAGCGTACTTGCATTGGCGGCAAACGTAAAGTTATAGCTCATATAGGGGCGGAGCACTACACTACAGCTCATGCTGAAACAGTGGAGGTCGCGCGAGAGGGACGCAGTTGTCATACTGAGCTTATGGTAATTAAAGTCGTATCCTGATGAGAAGTTGATATTCCATCCCTCGGCAATACGCAAGTTACCGGAGAAGTTCATCGTATGCGTAAGCTTGTAAGGATAGCGCATGCGCTTGGTGTTGATCTTTGCCGTGGTATTCTCTTTCATGGATACACCATAGCTAACGGTAAAGCTCCATGGCAAGGTAAACTTGAGATAGCCGTCCTCATCAACTCCTCCTTCCGTTTTTTCACCGCTTCCCTCACGGGCCTTCTTACGGTCGGGGTCCACATTCTGCATATTGGGGTCGGTCTCTTCCTCGCTGTCATCATACTCGTCATCTTCGTCCGAAGCGCCAAGCGTTGTGCCTTCATCCTTCTTTCCGAACAGTTTCTGGAAGGTCTGGTTGTTGAATGTGTATGACAGGTTTTGCGACATACCCTGGAAACGTCCGAAACGTCCTTGCGAATACTCCGTCTTGTCACTTACATAAACCCGGCCGTTCTCGTCCAATCCGTATGCATAAGTAGCAAAGCGGGCATTCAGCGAGAAGGTATAGCTCTTGGTCAGTTTCAGACGTATGCGCATATCAAGGTCGCTCCAGGGCTTGCTCTTAGCCGCCATGTTGTAGCTCATGCTGGCACCGAGTTCGTCTATCAAGCTTATCTTCCTGTATCCCGTACTGTCCTTATCTGTGCGGACTTTCATTTCCACATTGTTGGAGATGTCCATGCTCACGCTTCCGGTCTTTCCCTGCGACACTGTTCCATAGGCTCCGCCGCTGTAGGGGGAGTACATTACCGTAGACACGTTTCCGTCGGCATCGGTCTTCACATACGAATCCCAGAACCCATAACGCGACTTGCTGAAGTCGGGCGCATAACTGAAACTTACCGTTGGCGTAAACACATGGCGTATGGCCTGTATCTTTTTTCCGCCAAACCAGGGCATGGGACGGTAGAAACCGTACAGTTTGGTATTGGCGCTTATGCTGAGGTTGTAGTTATACACATTATAGAAACCATAGAGCGTGTCGCATTGCAGGGCATTGTTCTCCGTATCCCATGACTGCATAACCTTGTTGGTATAGGTACGGTCAGTAAAGTTGAAACTGGGCGTAACGTTGATATAGTTCAGCACATTGAAGGTGGCATTGATAGGCACCTGGTGGCGCATACCGTTACGCCAATCCTTGATAAGGTTGCTCTTGAAGAGCAAGTCTTCCTTGGTATTTATGCTATTGGTAAGCGTACCGGTATAGCTTGCAGAAATCTTTTCGTACCAGCGTTCCTTACCGGCCATCTTCTTGCGTTTGAAAGGATAGAACTTACTGAGCGAGACATTGAGCGTGGGAAGCGTAAGGGCTATACTGCTGTCGCGCATGTTCTGGCTCAGGTTGAAGGTTCCGCTCAGCGTAAGGCCTATGTCGTTGAACGACTTGCTGTACGACACACTGCTCGTTCGGGTACTCTGCGTAAGGCTTTCAGGGTTGTACATGCTGGTAAGGTTGTTCCGTTCGTAACTGCTGGTGGCAAAATTCACACTGGCAGAGAAACTCTGGGTGGGATTAGCCTTGGCGTCCTGACGGTGGCTCCAGGTTATCTTGAAACTCTTGCTCACGCTGTAATCCGGCATATTCTTCTCGCCCTCCTTGGTGGTCTGGTGGCTGAAGTACAAGCTACCGCTGAACCGATAGCGTTTCTTGTAGTTGGTCTGTGCCGAAACACCCCAAGAACCCTTGGTGTAAATTTCGCCCAGCACCTTGGCATCGAAAAAGTCACTTACGGCAAAATAATATCCTCCGTCTCGCAGATAGAAGCCTCGGGTGGACTCGTCACCATAAGTAGGCATGATGATACCGCTGGAATAACTGCTTGTAAAAGGGAAAAAGCCGTAAGGGATAGCCAACGGCAACGGCACATCACAGACAACCAGACTGGCGGGTCCGAATATGACTTCTTTTCCTGGACGGACCTTGGCCCTTGTCATGGAGAGGTAGAAATGGGGGTGTTCCGCATCGCAGGTAGTGTAGCGTCCCTTCTCTACATACATCACACCAGTACTGTCACGCTTACCGCCCTGGCTCATCATAAATCCTTCACCCTGTTCGGTATATACATTGGATATGTATGCCTTTCCGGTCTTGAAGTTATAGTCTATCTCATCAGGCTCATATTCGTCATCTCCCTGTTTGAATACGGGTTTTCCCTGTATGGCTCCCGTACTGTCCGGCGTTCCTGTTGCATGTACCAGGCTGCTGTCCATACTCATGGATATGCGGTCTGCCGTAAGTTCCAGGTTGGTATAGGTAACCTTACTGGACCCGAACAGGGTGGCACGCATATTGGCATAGTCGAAGGTGATGGAGTCCTTTGCCTCGTAAGTTACAGGCATATCCAGTGCCGAACTGCTACGACGTGTGGTATCCACAATAACTGTATCCTGTGTGGTATCCGGCAGTATGGTATAGGGGGCGGTAGGGATGGAATCGGGAATCAGGGAGTCTGGTTTGGACTTCTCCGTTGAATCACGCAATATTTGCGAAGAAGCATACGCACCAGCCGGCGTAGAACTAAGTGCGGAAACCGCACTTAATACCAGAAAAAGGATTATCAGCTTATGCTTCACGCGTATACTTTATATATTATTAGAATTGTTTGACGTGCAAAGGTACGACTTTTTATGCAAACTTACCCACTCTATTCAAACAATTCCATCCATTGTCTGAAAATTTCAACACCCGAGGCACCGAATTTGGACAAGCTATGCATAACCTGCTCATGCGTTTTCTCTTCTCCAATACGACTTTTGGAATAGAACTTGTCTGCATAACAGACTAATTTCTCTTCCAGCGTAACCGGTTCCCAGTCCATTACCGGAAGCGGAAGCCCGCGTTCAACAATAGTCTGCGCCTTCAGTCCGGTTCCGGTGTGCCGTTCTGCCACACGGGCATGCCTGTACAGTCCCTCGTGACGCAGAATATTACCTCCCAAAAGGCCGTGCATGAGATAAGGATGACTGCCACGGCAATGAATGCCTGGCGCATCGGTATAAAGTACGCCCACATCATGAAGCATGGCCGCCTCGTAAATAAAATCCCGGTCGAGGTTCCATTCGGGATGACTTGCTGCAATGCTTAAGGCGCGAGACGCCACCGCCCTGCTATGGGCGAGCAACATACTCTGCAATTCCGGCTGCCCGACATAGTATCGGGCTATCAGTTCTTCCGGTGTAATGTCAAGTTTGCTCATAACTGACTACAAAGATATGAAGAATAACGGACTTGCCAGCCTCATCTAGCGATTTTTAACAGACAGCATGCCTGTAATTCTGGCAAAACAAGCCAGAATCCTTATCCTAACCCTGTAATTTGTACGGAAATGTGTGATTTTTTCACTATCTTTGCACCACAGAACACTAACAAAAAGACTGTTTATGAAAAGACTTTACATCATACTGCTTTGCCTGGCAGCCTTGCAGACCACACAGGCACAGATATCGTACGACGTCACATTAGAAGAAAGTACAATAACGGGCAAAGCCTATCTGGTATCTATGGAAGACCATACGCTGATTGACAGCACAGAGGTGCAGAAAAACGGCACCATACACTTCAGGGGCAAGACTGCCATGCCCGTAATGGCCTGCATATCCAGCAACACCACCCTGAACGGAAGCACCTGCATGCTTGTCCTTGACGACAAGACGCTGAAAATGGAAAAAGCCGAAAACGGAACCATGAACCTTAAGAAAGCCTCAAAATGGAACAAGGACTTCCAGGCACTGCTCACCAGCCTAAAGGAGACCGGCAGCAGAAACGTGTCTCTCATCCAAGAGTATAACTCACTGGCACAAAAAGGGAACATCCCAGACAGTGCCGTGGCCCGTATCAAGAAAGAGCGGGACGCCATAAAGGCGGATATCAGATCCATCATGAGAAACGGACTTACAGCAAACAAGGATAACATCATACCCGTACTGTTGCTGCAACAGGGTCTGGAAGACATTGGCATTGGCTTTGCCGAAAAGTTTTTGGCAGACTACCCCTATAAGAAACGTCCGAGCCTAAAGGGCATACACGAAAAAATAAAAGCGGAAAAAGCCAAATCTGCCGGCACGATGATGAGGGATTTCAGTTTGCCCGACACCAAAGGACAGAAACGCAATTTGTCCGACTTTGTGGGTCAGGGCAAATATGTGCTTGTCGACTTTTGGGCAAGTTGGTGCAGACCGTGCATTAACGAAATGCCGAACGTAAAGGCTGCCTACCGGAAATATAAGGAAAAAGGCTTTGACGTGGTGGGCATTTCATTGGACAACGACAAAGCGTCATGGAAAAACGCCATTGAACAGCTGGGGCTTGACTGGCATCATTTGTCCGACCTCAAAGGCTGGTACAGCAAAGCCGCAATGGTATACAATATACGTTCCATCCCAGCAACCATTCTTTTTGATCCCGAAGGAAGAATCATTGCCACCAACCTTCGCGGCCCAAAGCTGGAGGAAAAGCTGAAAGAGGTGTTGGAATAGGAACTGGGCTATACTCCGCTGAAGGCTACCCCTTCAAACATAAGGGACGGAATGAGTTCTGCCTCCCAGGGATCGGCATCGTTGCCAACAGCCACAAGACTTTTCCACAAGTCAAGCATGTTTCCGGTAACATTCATGCCGCTGACAGGCTGTACAATGATACCGTTCTTCACCCAAAATCCCTCAATACCATATGAAAAGTAGCCGGTGGACGGGTCACAGTTTCCACCATTGAAATCGGTCACCAGAATAGCTTCACCGGCCTGGTGCATAAGCTGGTCCAACGAGGAATCCCCCGGAGTGAAAATCATGTGATGAACACCCAAGGTTGTGGGTTGCAGGCCCAACTTGTGTGCAGAGGGAGTATCAATGAAATATGTCCTCAGATGGCCTTTCTCGAAAATCATCCTTCGTTTTGTGGCCACTCCGTCTTCATCAAAATGGCTGGCCCCACGCGTACCGGGAATAAGCGGGTCATCTACCACATCAAGCAGAGGAGAGCCCACCTGTACATCCTGACAATGCTGTAAAAACGATGTACACTGGTGCAATGACTGACCGGTCATGGCCCCCAACATGGGTACAAGCAGATTTCCGGCCACAGGCGACTCCACAATCATTGTGTATCTGCCGGACTTGACAGGGCGCTGTCCCACTTTACGCAAAGTCCTTTGCAACGCTGTCTCGGCAATGCCGTTCCGAGGCATATCCCTGAAGAAAATACGGCTCTCGCCCCAACCGTCCATCGGATGCTGGCCGTCCTTTCCCTCTACCGTACAAATGCTTGTAAGCGTCGTACGGCTGCACTCCTCGTATCCCTGAAAACCGTTGCTGATAAGGTACCACCCCTGATACTGGCGGTCAGAATAACGTGTTTCCGCACTAATAATCGAAGGATGACTTCCCACCAACTGACGGTCAGTCTCCATGGCCAAAGCCAATTTTTCCTGCGGATCCATTTGGGACAGTGTGGCATCGAAGTTACACAGTTCCGGGCCGTCACCCTTATAGTAAAGCGAAGGATCGGCCAGTGTATGGGACTCGTCAGGTTCAAGCATACGAGTGGTTTCCACAGCCTGCCTGATAAAGTTGTCCAATCCGTCCTTCTCCACTTTGTTGGTATAGAAGAATCCGTCCCTTCCGTCAAGGAACAGGTTCATCACCAGCGAACGGGCCAACGCATGATGCATACGTTCCATCTGTCCGTTACGCAAATCTATGGCATCCTCATTGTTCTGCAAGAGCACCACCTTCACATCCTGGCATCCGTACTTCAAGGCCAAGGACATGGCATATTCCGTAATTTCCTTATTCTTCATTTCATCCATTTATCCCACAACAAGTTTGTCCACAAGCACTGTGGGAAGCCCCTGACTTACTGGCACACTCTGGCCGCCCTTACCACACATGCTGGCACTGTGGTCTATCAGCAAATCATTACCCACCATGGAAATGTCGGCCAGCGCACAGGGACCGTTACCTATGACATTGATGTCGCGGATAGGCCGGGTCAGATGTCCGTCTTCTATCAGATAGCCCTGTTTCATGTAAAAGGTAAAGTCGCCCGCGCCAATCTGAACCTGCCCGTTCGTAAACACCTGGGCATAGATACCCTTCTTCACGCTACGTATAATATCCTCGGGATTATGTTCTCCGGCCATCATATAGGTGCTTCGCATACGTGGCAGAGGCGCATGGCGGAAGCTTTCTCGCCTGCCGTTTCCTGTGGGTTCCACACCATAGTGACGGGCACTGATACGGTCGTGCATGTAGCTGTTCAGCACGCCTTTGTCCACCAGCACCGTACGTTGTCCGGCTATGCCTTCGTCATCCCATCTGAGACAACCCACATCTTCTGCCAGCGTACCGTCATCAACGATGGTAACTTCTGGTTTGCATATCTGCTGTCCCATCCTGCCTGCGAATATACTCGTACCCACACGGTTGAAGTCTGCCTCAAAGGCATGGCCGATGGCCTCGTGCATCAGTATGCCGCTTGCGCCCGGAGCCATTACTACCGGCATTTCTCCTCCTTCGGGCTGCACGGCATCAAACAGGAATGCCGTGCGGCTGACTGCCGTTCGGGCCAAGTCTGTCAGTGTTTCCTTGGGGAGCAAGTGGAATTCCTTTTGCAAAGACAAGGTGGCAAATCCCATTTGCGTCTGACCGTTCTGCTCCATCACGACACGCAAGAACACACTGGTTCTGGGGCGGTAATCCGTAAAACTTATCCCTTGCGAATTAACGAACATTACCTGCTGGTTGCGTGTGGATATGGCAGCCTTCACCCTGATGATACGCACATCCATATTGCGCACTTCTTCATCAAGTTGCAACAGACGTTTCTTTACAAGTTCTATCGAAACATTGTCTTCCAACAGAGGCATTTCAACAACCTGCGGCAAAGGGTAAGCAGCCGGCCTGCACGCACCATTGCCTACCGTAGCGGCAAAGCGGGCGGCATTGAGCATTGCTGGCAAACCAAGGTCCATAGTGTAGGCATAACCCGTACATGCATCCTTCAGCACCCTTATGCCGGCACCATAGATCAACGACTGCTGGGTTTGGCTTACCAACTGATCCTGCAGTTCCAGACTGTGGACTGTGGTGTTTTCCACAAAGATTTCTGCATAGTCACCGCCTCTGCCCAAAGCCTCATCCAGCACCTTGTCTGCATAAGGCAAACATAGAACAGATTGCATAGTCTTATCTTCCACTTTCATCATTACTTATGATAACCGTAATCATAAGTGGCGCGCCAGTCCGCCCTCACTTGTCTCCTTATACAGGCTGGGCAGGTCGTGACCCGTTATTTTCATTACTTCCACCACTTTATCAAAACTTACACGATGCTTTCCGTCTGTAAACATGGCATAAGAATTGGCATCCATGGCACGTGCGGCCGCATAGGCATTACGCTCAATACACGGAATCTGCACCAAACCGCATACGGGATCACAGGTAAGCCCAAGATGGTGTTCCAGTCCCATCTCGGCAGCATATTCTATCTGTGCAGGCGTACCTCCGAATAACTGGCTTGCTGCAGCTGCCGCCATAGCACAAGCCACCCCGACTTCGCCTTGGCATCCCACCTCGGCGCCACTGATGCTGGCGTTGGTCTTTACGATGTTGCCAAACAGGCCGGCTGTTGCCAATGCCCTGAGAATGCGGGCTTCGCTCACCTGCCTGCTTTTCCACAAATGGTAAAGCACACCAGGCAACACGCCACAACTTCCGCAGGTGGGTGCAGTTACAATCACACCGCCCGATGCATTTTCTTCGCTTACAGCCAGAGCGTAAGCAAAGATAAGACCACGGCTCTTCATACTGGCCTGATAACCTTCGGCTCGAGTATGGTAGGTAGCAGCCTTTCTGCGGAGATTTAAAGGGCCGGGAAGCACCTCTTCATGCTCCAGTCCGCTCTCTACTGCATTGCGCATGGTTTCCCAAACTTCTTTCAGATAATCCCATATCTCAGGTCCTTCACATTCCTGTACATATTCCCAGAAATTGCGTCCTTTTTCTTCGCACCATCGCAGGATGTCTGTCGCATAATGCATATCATAGATATTCTCCAATGCCGTGCTGGGCTGACCTTCCTCGGCCAACGCACCACCCCCCACACTGAATACTGTCCATTCTGCCAATATATGGCCCTGGGCATCCTGTGCTTCGAACTTCATGCCGTTGGGATGGAATGGAAGGAACTGTTTAGGCTCCCATATTATAGTGGTGCGATCAGCCCCAAGAACATCCAGTATAGCCACATCTGTCATATGGCCTTTCCCTGTGGCTGCCAGCGAGCCATACAGCGTTACATTGAAATGGGTGGCATGGTCATACTTCTCCAAGAACTGCGTGGCAGCCTTGCGCGGCCCCATTGTATGGGAACTGCTCGGCCCATGACCAATACGGTATAATTCTCGTAAAGTTATCATAGAATTTCGGGATTATTTGTAATTGTTTTGCCAAAGTTACCACTTTATCTGCACAATAATACATTAAAAAGTGTTAAAACAAGCCTTCTGTTGGCATTTATTTACATTTTTTTTGTAATATTGCATCAAATAAACAGCATAAAGCACATCAAACATGAAAAAAATTACCCTTGCATTGTTAACCATGCTTGCCATGCAGACCGCATCGGCTCAAAGCACCAAGTATGTTTTCACATCAGGACAGACCCTCAACACAAAGCCTCTGACCGAAGCCGGACAATCCTTCCAGCTGAACCGCACCTTATTGGCCGGATACAACACCATTTGTCTGCCGGTATCTCTCAGTGCCGAACAGTTGCAGACTGCCGCCAAGGACGTACAGGTGGAACGTCTGGTATCCATCAAGCAGGAAGGCGAAGTGCTGAACCTCTATTTCATGGATTGCACCAAGGAAGGCATACAGGCTGGTGTACCCTATCTTATCTACACTCCCATCGTACAAAACCTCAAGGCTAAAAGCGAATTCTGCGGAGCCGTAGATTTGGACATCAAGAATATCACACTGAATGATGACAACGGCAACCAGGTAACATTCAACAGCAGCTGGAGCGCCATTCAGGCAGAGGGCCGTTACGGTATTCCTGCACAGCAAGACGCATACATCTTGGAAAGCATTCTTATCCGCACAGACGCAGACAAGACATTCCTGCCCACCCGTTGCGGATTCACATGGAACAAGCAAAGCGTTACCGCCACATCACTAAAAATCAAGCATGTAACCAGCATGGCCGGCATAGAGACCAGCATTGCCAAGCTTCAGGCCGAAGGCAGCAAGGTGGATGTCTATGACACCAAGGGTGCATTGGTTAAGAAACAGACTACAGTTTCAGATGCCATTTCCACTCTCCCCACCGGCATCTATGTAATCGGAGGAGAAAAGATTGCTGTAAAATAATTTTCGCAATAATATATATTATGGATATAGGGTAAGCCAGACCGGCTTACCTTATTTATTTGAAATGAATCCAAACATAGAAAATCTTACAAAATTACAAAAAGAATGGCAGGACACATCAGAGGCCCCAAAAGCGAAAAAAGACAATGAGAATAAGAGTCCCTCATTTACAAATTCATGAAAAACATACGCATTTTCAGAAAAAACATTGCAAATATTAAAGATATCACATAAATCATTGTAACTTTGTAACATAAAGTTACGGAAAAGGTCTAAATTATTGAGAATGAATAACGACCTTTTGGTTGAATATGTATTGGGTTACGAATTAGCAATATACAGAGTGTTTTGGTCTTCTGCGTTTTGCATAACTTCAAATAACTCTTTCTGTATCGCAAAGGTACTTATATTCTCTCATTTCACAAAAAACTC